>NZ_VCKY01000509.1 GCF_005889735.1 Nonomuraea turkmeniaca | reverse complement strand
ACCAGGGGATTATCCACAGGCTCATCAGCCTCCGCCGCGCCCCATCCACAGAACCGCATTCGGCGCGACGATGCCCCGCGTCCCCCCACGATGCTGGCCTTCCTCATCCACCCGCCACCCGCCACCGCCACGCAGACGGCGGATCCCCGGAAGGCCGACCATGACTCACCGCTTCGCACTTCTCACGCTCACCTTCACGGGCGGGCTCGTAGCGACCATCGCCGCACTCCCCAGCACAGCGGCCCGCGCCACATTGCCCAGCACCGCCCTCTCCTCGTCAAAGCCAAATCCCCAGGCCGCACTGCCAAGCACAAGAAGACCCCAGTCCACACTTCCGATCCCAACAGCCGAGACGTCAGCCGCCCAAACTCCCCTCCTTCCCAAGAAGCGGAATCGGAAGATCACCCGTGGCGAAATCGCCGCCTCCGCCGCCCTCAACCAACTGGGCGTCTCCTTCTCCTGGGGCGGAGGATCAGCAAAAGGCCCCACTCTCGGCATAGGCCGAGGAGCGAACACCAGAGGCTTCGACTGCAGCGGCCTGACCCTCTACGCGTGGGCCAAGGCAGGCGTGACCCTCGGCCACTACACAGGCACCCAATTCCGCCAGGGCCGCAGAATCGCGCCCGGCGCCCGCCGTGCAGGAGACCTGCTCTTCTTCGGCGGCGGCACAGGCGACCCGACCCACGTGGCCCTATACCTGGGAAGAGGAGTCATGATCCACGCCCCCAAGACCGGCGACGTGGTCAAGAAGACCAACTTCCTCAGATCGCCCTACTTCCGCGCCACCCTCCGAGGCACCGTACGCCCAGCCTGACCTCCCTCGCCGGGACATGCCGCCCCGAACAGCCGAACAGCCGAACAGCCGAACAGCCGAACAGCCGAACAGAATTGAAGAGAGCCGGGCCGAAGCAGATAAGGTCAAGTGGCGTGAGGAGAGGTCACTCTTCGTCACCAACCACCCAGGGGGACAAACATCCACCAACTTGACGCTGCGTGTTGGCGAATCGGCCGTTCCCCGGGTCATATTTCGAGAACCGCATGTCAGGGCGGCGTGCCCCGATAGCATCGAGTGTCCTTGACCCCGGCAAGTGATGAGAGTGGCAGAAGATCGATGAGTTCGGTGACCGTACGTGTGCCAGCGAAGGTCAACGTGCAGCTTTCTGTCGGCCCGCTCAGGGAAGATGGCTACCACGACCTGGTCAACGTCTTCCACGCCGTATCGATCTTCGATGAGGTGATGGCGAAGGAGTCCGAGTCGATCACGGTGTCGGTCAAGGGCAAATGGTCCGACCAGGTGCCGGTTGACGACAGCAACCTGGCGATCCGGGCCGCCCGCGCGCTCGCCAAGCATGCCGGACGCACCTACGGCGCCGACCTGATCATTCAGAAGGACATCCCGGTCGCCGGCGGGATGGCCGGTGGAAGCGCGGACGCCGCCGGAGCTCTCATTGCCTGCAACGAGCTCTGGGGGCTGGGCCTGCCCTTCGACGACCTCATGGAGATCGCCGGAGACCTCGGCAGCGATGTGCCGTTCTCCCTGCTCGGCGGCACCGCCGTCGGCACCGGTCGGGGCGAGCAACTAAGTGAGCTCCCCACGGGAGGCACGTTCCACTGGGTGTTCGCCCTGGCGAACGGCGGCCTCTCCACGGCCAGCGTCTACGCCGAATGCGACCGGCTGCGCGCCGCCGAAGCAGCCGAGGTGCCCTGGCCCCAGCTGAACGACTCGCTCCTGGAGGCCCTGGGCACCGGCGACGCCTACGCCCTGGGCTCCCACCTGAGCAACGACCTCCAGCCCGCCGCACTCAACCTGCGCCCAGAGCTGGGCCCCACCTTGGACGCCGGTCGCCAGCACGGAGCCCTCGGCGCGATCGTCTCCGGCTCGGGCCCTACCTGCGCCTTCCTGGCCATCGACGCTCTCCACGCCCGCGACCTGGCCCTCAGCCTCACCACCACGGGCGCCGCTCACACCGCCGTCC
>NZ_VCKY01000050.1 GCF_005889735.1 Nonomuraea turkmeniaca | reverse complement strand
CCACTGGGTCGGCCTGGTCACCCCCGTTCCCGCGGGCATCGCCCGGCCGCTGGTCGAATCCCTGCGCAACCAGGCCGTCTGCGGCGATGACGACTGCGGCGTGCAGGTCGCGGGGATCGGCCAATGAGTCGTAGAGGGTCTCGCGGACCAGGTCGTGCGCGAAGGCGAACTCGCCGCCGCCCTTGGTCACCACGAGCTTGGCGACCACGGCCAGCTCCAGCAGCCGGTCCACGTGCGCGACCGGCGCCGCCACCGTCGCCGCCAGCACCTGCCGATGGAACTCGCGCCCCAGCACGGCCGCCGCCGGCAACAACTCGGCGACCGGCCGCGGCAGCAGGGAGAGCCGGCGCAGCAGCGCGTCCCGGATGCCGGGCGCGATGGCAGTGGCCGAGCCGCCGCTGCGCCACAACCGCGCGGTCTGCTCGACGAAGAACGGGTTGCCGCCCGTGCGCCGATGGACCTCGGTGACCAGGTCAGGCGGCGGCTCCTGACCGGCGGTGCGGGCCATGAGCGCCGCCACCCCCGCCTCGTCGAGGCCGGTGAGCGTGATGGTGGTGGCCTTGGCGACGAGCGGCGACAGCAGGTCGCGCAGCGGGTGGTCGACCGGCTCGACCTCGGTGTCGCGATAGGTGCCGATCAGCAGCAGCCGCTCGAACCAGGTCTGCTGCGCCGCGAACTCCAGCAGCCGCAGCGAGGCGGGATCGGCCACGTGCAGGTCGTCGATGACGATGACGACCGGGCGGCGCTGCGCGAGCGCGACCAGGGCGGAGGTGACGGCGTCGTAGAGCCTGAAGGCGTCGGGGACCTCGTCCCCGCCCGGGGTGACCGTGAGGAAGGGGGACTGCCCGTTGCCCTGCTGAGCCTGGTCGCCATCCGGCACCTGGGTCTCGCCGAGGATGGCGGCCAGGCTGGCGCCCGCCGCCTCCTCCGCCGCGGCCCACTCCTCGGGCTCGGCGCCGCGGCGCAGCGCCCGGATGACCTGCGTCCACGGCCAGTAGCCCGGCGCGCTGCCGGAGTCCCAGCACGCGCCGCCCACCACCAGCGCGCCCTGCCGCCTGGCCTCCCGCGCCGCGCTCGTGACGAGCGTGGTCTTGCCGATGCCGGCCTCGCCGGTGACCAGCACCAGGCCGCCGTGGCTGCCGATCAGCCGCGCGATCTCGGCACGCAGCAGCGTGGCCGGGTGGTCCCTGCCGATGAGCTCGTGGGTGGCGGCGTCGATAGGCATGACGGTTGCACGCTACCCGCAGCCCCCGACAAATCCACTACGACACATCCACTACCAGGCGACCTCCAGGGACGACAGGCCGTACACGAGGCTGAACGAGCGGAACTTCGGCTCGTTGTCCGTCAGGCGCAGCCCGGGGAAACGCTGGAACAACGCCGGGAAGGCGATCTTCATCTCCATGCGGGCGAGCGGGGCGCCCAGGCAGTGGTGGACGCCGTGACCGAACGCGACATGGCCGGGCGCGCCGCGCGCCACGTCGAACGTGTCCGCGTCGGGCATCAGCGCCGGGTCGCGGTTCGCGGCGGGAAGGGCGCAGATCAGCAGGTCGCCGGGCGCGATGGTCTTGCCGCCGAGCTCGGCCTCCGTCATGGCGACCTTCGTCGTGCCCGAGTGCACGATGCTGAGCCAGCGCAGCAACTCCTCCACCGCGCCGTCGATCCGCTCGGGCTCCTTCTTCAGCAGCTCGAGCTGCTCCGGGTGGCGCAGCAGTGCCAGCGTGCCAAGGGAGAGCATGTTGGAGGTGGTTTCGTGCCCGGCGAACAGCAGCAGGCTCCCGATGCCGATGAGCTCGTCGGTGGTCAGGTCGTCGCCGTGCTCGCGGACCAGCATGCCCAGCAGATCCTCGCCCGGGTCCGCCTGAATGCGCCGGACCAGGTCCTCCATGTACCCGCGCGCCTGGAACTGCAGCCCCACCCGCTCCTCCGCGGGCACGGTCATGTCGAGCATCCGGCTGGAGCGGTACTGGAAGCCCTCGCGCTCCTCGTACGGGACGCCGAGCAGCTCGCAGATCACCAGCGACGGGATCGGCAGCGCGAACGACGACACCAGCTCGGCCGGGGACCCGGCGGCCTCCATCGCGTCCAGGTGGTCGTCGATGATGCGCCGGATCCGCGGCTCCAGGCGGCGCATCCGCCGGATCGTGAACTCGGGGGTCAGCATGCGCCGCAGCCGCGTGTGCTCGGGCGGGTCCACGCCGATCAGGTTGCCGGCGTTGATCTTGGCGAGCTGCTCCTTGGTCATCTCCGGCGCCCCGGGCAGCCGGGCGATGGTCTGCGGTGCGATCTTGAACCGCTCGGCGTCGCCCAGGACCTCGCGGACGTCCGCGTACCGGGTCACGAGCCAGGCATCCGCCCCGAACACGGTGGTGATGCGCTTGACCCCCTCCTCGTCACGCGCCGCCGCCAGCTCTGGAGCCGGGTCGAACTCCACTCGCCGCGTGTGCAGCGGCATCACCGAGGACTCGGTCATGGGGAACCCCTAGATGATCGTCGTTGGTCGCGTAAACCGTAACAACCGCGGGGGGTCCGTACTAGTGCGATCTTCGATTGGATATGAGGCAGGCTCGTATGATCCGGCCTTGACCCGGGCCGTGCGACACCACGACCATGCCCATGTTCATGGGAAAGATTGAGGGCGGTATTCATGAGTATGGTGCCCGTGCTGATCGCCGGAGGTGGGCCCGTCGGCCTGGCGACCGCCGTGGAGTTGGCCCATCACGGTGTCCGGAGCCTGGTGGTGGAGCCGCGCGAGACGGTGTCGTGGTTGCGGCCGCGGGCCAAGACGACGTCGGCCCGCTCGATGGAGCTGCTGCGCCGGTGGGGGCTGGCCGAGACGCTGCGGGCCCGTGCGCCGCTGGCGGTGTCGTGGTCGGACGAGGCGGTGTTCGTCACCAGCCTGCTCGGGCGGGAGATCACCAGGATCGGCGGCTGCTTCGGGCTCGATCTGGTGGGCTCCGACCTGGCCGCCGAGCCGGGGCAGCAGGCGCCCCAGCCGCTGGTGGAGGAGATCCTGCGCGAGGCGGTCGGCGACGCGTTGCTCACCGGGTGGCAGGTGGCCGGGCTGCGGGAGGACGCCGAGGGCGTCACCGTGCGCATCGTGTCCGGCGACGGCGAGGAGCGCGAGGTACGCGCCGGCTACGTGGTCGGCTGCGACGGGCCGCGCAGCGTGACCAGGGCCGCGATCGGCGCCCGGTACGAGGGCCGCCAGGACGCCAGGCCCAACTTCAACATCGTCTTCCGCGCCCCCGGCCTGGCCGAGCGCATGCCGCACGGCCCGGCCGTGCACTACTGGGTGCTGAACCCGGCGCAGCCGGGCCTCGTCGGCCGCCTCGACCTCAAGGACACCTGGTGGTGCATCGCGCAGGGTGTCCGGGCCGAGGACGCGGACCCGGTGCGGCTGGCGCACAACATCGCGGGAGCCGAGATCGACGTGGAGATCCTGGCCACTGACCCGTGGACCGCGCGGATGTTGCTGGCGGACCGGTACGCGAGCGAGCGCGTGTTCCTGGCCGGCGACGCCGCGCACCAGAACCCGCCGTACGGAGGGCACGGGTTCAACACGGGCATCGGGGATGCCGTCAACATCGGCTGGAAGCTGGCCGCCGTGATCAACGGCTGGGCGCCGGCCGCGTTGACGGCCACGTACGAGGCCGAGCGCCGCCCCATCGCCGCCGACACCATCGAGGCCGCGGCCGCGAACATGGCCACCCTGGCCCCCGAGCTGGCGGACCCGGGGCTCATGGGGGACGAGGCCGAGTTCGAGAAGGTGCGGCCCGCGGTCGCGGAGGCGGTGCTCAGGACCAAGCACAGCGAGTTCCACAGCCTCGACCTGGTGCTCGGCTACACGTACGCGGGCTCACCGATCGTGGCGGACGGTGCCGGCGAGCGGCTGCCGCACCGGTGGCTGGCGCCCGGGGAGTCCCTGTACGACCGGCTCGGCCGCGGGTTCAGCGTGGTCGGGGACCGGCGCGCTCCCGGCGTGGCCGCGTTGATCGAGGAGGCGCGGGAGCTGGGCGTGCCGCTGCAGGTGGTGGATCTGCCCGGCGAGCCGCTGACCCTGGTCCGCCCCGACCAGCACGTCGCCTGGCGCGGCGAGGACCCGGCCGGAGCGCTGCGCCGGGCGCTGGCACACGCGTAGGTCACGGCTTCCGCCACACCGACACGTGGCTGCGGCTCTCGCCCGTGAAGGGCTCGCGTTTCCAGCCGGCCCAGCGCTCGTGCAACGTCATGCCCGCCAACCGCGCCATCAGGTCCAGCTCCGCCGGCCATACGTAGCGGTGCGGCGTGGAGCGGGTCTCGAGCTGCCCGTCCACCACCCAGTAATGATGCGAGTACGCGATCTGCGTCGCGACGTCGTACTCCTCGAAACCCAGGTGCTCCGGGGTCACGGTGAACGGGTGGACGGTCTGGCCGGGCGGGAGCCGGCGCAGCTCGGGCACGTACACCTCGATGACGAAGCAGCCGCCGGGCTCCAGCTGCGCCGCCACCGTGCGGAAGCACTCGACCTGCTCGTCCTGCGTCGTCAGGTTCGTGATCGTGTTACGCACCAGGTACGCGACCTTGAAGGGCCCGCGCACCCTGGTGGTCGCGAAGTCGCCGATCGTCACGCCGATGTGCTCGGAGCCCGGCGCGGCCCGCAACTGCGCCACCATGGCCGGCGACAGCTCGATCCCGTGCACCGGGACGCCGCGCCGGCTGAGCGGCAGGGCGATGCGGCCGGTGCCGATGCCGAGCTCGAGAGCGGCGCCCGATCCCGCCAGATCGGCGAGAAAGTCCACCACCGGGTCGACGACCGCCGGGTCGAAGAGTTCCGGCCACTTGGCCGCGTACGTCTGCGCTGTCCGTTCGTCGAAGTTGTTCTCAGGCATACCCCGTCTGTGCCCGATCGAGGAGGACCGGGCACAGACGTGGCTCACTTCCGGTTGTACAGGCGCATGGTCAGCGTGCCGAAGACCGCGATCAGCACCACGGAGGACACCAGCACCCACGTGATCTCCCCGGCGTCCGGCGTGCCGGCCATCGTCGACCGTACGGCGGTCACCAGGTGGGTGATCGGGCTCGCGTTCACGAACACCTGCAGCCAGCCCGGCATGGTCGACGGATCGACATAGACGTTGCTCAGGAAGGTCAGCGGCATCAGCACCAGCATGCTGACCCCCATCACCGACTTCTCGCTCCGCATCAGCAGCCCGAACATGGTCCACAACCAGGAGAACGCGAACGAGAAGGCGAGCAGCAGCAGGATCCCGCCCGCCGCCCCGGTGACCCCGCCCGCGGGGCGGAAGCCCAGGAGCAGCCCGACCGCCAGGATGACGACCGAGGCGATCGTGTACCGCAGCAGGTCGCCCAGCAGGTAGCCGACCATGGTGGACGGGCGCCAGATCGGCAGGGTGCGGAACCGGTCGAAGACGCCCTTCTCGATGTCCTTGTTGACCTCCACACCCGTGTACATGGTGATCATCACGACGCTCGTCACCATGATGCCCGGCAGCAGGAACTGCAGGTACTCGGTCGGCGACCCGGCCAGCGCGCCGCCGAACAGGTACGTGAACATCAGCGTCATCATCAGGGGGAACGCCGTCACGTCGAAGAGCTGCTCGGGCACGTGCTTGATCTTCAACATCGCCCGCCAGCCGAACGTGACCGACGCCGACCAGGCGCTCGGCCGCGGCGGCCTCGCCCCCGGCGCCAGGACCATGCCGAGGGCCTCGGCCGCGGGCGCGTACGTGGTGGTGGTCTCGGTCGTCGTGCTCATGCTGCCTCCTTCGTCGGCCGCATGAGCACGATCGTGGCGTGTCTGATTGTTCGCTCGCTCATGCTGCCGCCTCCTCGGTGGCGCGATGGTCGGTGAGGGCGAGAAAGACCTCGTCCAGGCTGGGCTGGCCGAGGGAGAAGTCGTCGACGACGATGCCGGCCTCGGCCAGCCGGTGGAGGGCGCGCGAGGCCTGTTCCGCCTCGTTGCCGCTCCCCGTGACGCGCGCGGTCAGGGCGACCGGGTCGGACTCCAGGTAGACCGGTGCGTTCAGGGCCTCGGCCAGGACTCGCTCGGCGTCGGGGCGGGTGGCCGGGTCGCGCAGCCGTACGTGGACCGAGCCCGCGCCGACGGACGACTTCAGCTCGCCAGGAGTGCCCTCGGCGATGACCTTGCCGTGGTCGATGACCGCGATGCGGCTCGCCAGCCGGTCGGCCTCCTCCAGGTACTGGGTGGTGAGCAGCACGGTGGTGCCGTGGGCCACGACGATGCGGACGATGTCCCAGACGTTGTTGCGGCTGCGCGGGTCCAGCCCGGTGGTCGGCTCGTCGAGGAAGAGCAGATCGGGCGTGTTCAGGATGCTGGCCGCGATGTCGATGCGCCGCCGCATGCCGCCCGAGTACGTCTTGACCTGCCGCCCCCCGGCCTCCGCCAGCCCGAACGCCTCCAGCAGCTGGGCCGCCCGCTCCCTGGCGGCCGGCTTGCGGTGGCCGAGCAGGCGGGCCAGCAGGATCAGGTTCTCCTCGCCGGTCATCTCCTCGTCCACGGAGGCGTACTGGCCGGTCAGACTCACCCGGCCGCGTACGGCGTCCGCCTCGCGCACCACGTCGTGCCCGAACACGGTGGCCTGTCCCGCGTCCGGTTTCAGCAGCGTGGCCAGCATGCGTACCGCGGTCGTCTTGCCCGCGCCGTTGGGGCCGAGCACGCCGTACACGGCGCCGGTCGGCACCTTGAGGTCGAGGCCGTCGACGGCCCTCGTGTCGCCGAAGGTTTTGACCAGTCCTGAGGTCTCTATCGCCAGCATGATCTTCCTTTCACGAGACGTACGGCTGGGCGCGGCGGGCGTCCCGCAGGGCGCGGCCCCACCATGTGAGCTGATCGAGCATGGCCGCGATCGCGCGCAGCCGGTCGTCGGTGTCGCGGGGCCGCCCGCATCCCTCGAAGCCCTCGCCGAGCAGGTCCAGCCCCACCCAGTCGCGCATGGTGACGGCGTGCAGCGCGCAGAAGACCGTACGGAGGTGCTCGACCGCGTACAGTCCGGCCGAGCCCGAGCCGTATGCCACGAATCCGACCGGCTTGGCCTGCCACTCGTCGTAGGCGAAGTCGATGGCCTGCTTGAGCGAGGCGGGGAAGCTGCGGTTGTACTCGGGCGTGACCACGACGAACGCCTCCGCGTCCCCGACCGCCGCGGTGAAGCCCCGCATGGCCGGGGTCGCGGCGGCCGGGTAGCAGCCGGGGAAGGTGTACCCGGCCAGGTCGAGCACCTCGACCGCTAGGTCGTCGCGGCAGCGGGCGCGTTCGGCGAACCAGTGCCCGACCGCGTCGCCGGCGCGGCCGATCCGGGTGCTGCCGATGATCACCGTCAGCCGCAGCGGGCCGTCGCTCGCCATGGTCCGTCCTCCCCTCTGCGCCGTCACTCCCTAGGCGCTAGAAAGGCCGCTAGATCAGATCTAGCGGCCGGGGGCACACACAAATGACCCCGCCGAGACCAGCGGGGGAGAGGAATCCGATGAGGCTGGTCTCGGCGGGGTGGCTTGGGCAGGGTGACGTTTTACCGGCCGTGGTGGTGGCGGTCGTCACGCTGCTTCTTGGCGTCGGCCACGGTGAACGAGGCGGTGGCGACCTTGTTGCCGACCTTGACGGTCACGGTCTTCTTGCCCGGCTTGGCCTTGGCCGGCGCGGTCAGCGTGAGCGTGCCGCGGCCGCCGGAGAGCGCCACACGGTACGTCTTATCCTCAGGGCTCGTCACCGTGGCCGTGCCGGAGGAACCACCCTTGGCCAGGATCGTCACTTCGTAGGTGCCGCCGGCCCGCACCCGTCCGGGGTCGACGGAGACCTTGACCTCGACCCGGCGCTTGCCGTCCTTGTCCCACGCCGGGTGCACGTCCGTCTGCTGTGCCGGATGCTGGGTCGTGATCGTCGCCGTGGGCTGCGGCTTGGGCGTCTCCGCGAGGGCGGCGCCCGAGAACGGCAGGGCGAGCATGGCGGCGCTGACGAAAGTCACGGCAAGGGGCTTGGAGAAGCGCACTGGTAACCATCCAATCCGGGACCGACCTGGCCGAACATCTGCGTTCGGCTCCCGAAGGCCGTCCCATGCCGAACACTCTGCTGAGCGAATCTAAGAGCGACCTGTCACGACCTTATGAATTGCATGAGCGCAGGTCGTGGCCCTGACCTGCACTCAGTGATCTGCAGCACATAACTTCTCTCATGCGATTTTCAGCTTCTTATCGGGTTCGTTCTCAGGATCCGCGCGGGGTTGGGGAACGGCATGAGGCCGGGCGACCCCCGGGAGACCACGGCACGATCACGCGTATCTGTGCGCCGGATAAGTCCGGACAAAGCGGGACAAAACGCCGTCCTCAACCGGGATACCTTCCTGCCTCAACAGACGCACCGAACGCTCATGGCGTTCCCGCGACGAGCAAGGAGTACCCCCTTGAAGATCAAGCACACCCTCGTGCCCCTAGGCAGTGGCGTCGCGGCCACGGCGCTTCTCGACGCCGCACTGGCCGGGTCCGCGCAGGCCGCCCCCGACGTGAAGCCGTCCGAGAGCGTCAGCAGCACCACTGCCAAGGGCATCGCCGCGTACTGGCTGGAGAACAACGGCGCGGCGCTGAAGGCCGCCACCTACGTCGAGGAGGACACCACCGACGTCGACAAGCTCGTCTCGACCGGCACCGCCTCCACCGACACCAAGGCGGGCTCGGTCGCGCCGACCGGCACCACGACCTCCACCCCCTTCCGCTGCTCACAGGCATTTCATAAGCAGGCATCATCAAACCCTCATGCATGGCTGCCATCGTCACGACCATGCACAGGACCAGTACGATCAACATCCTCGTCGTGGACGACGAGCCCCCGCTGACGGAACTGTTGTCCATGGTCATGCGCCAGGAATCCTGGGACGTCCGCAGCGTGCACAACGGCGGCGAGGCCATCCGCGCGGCCCGCGGGTTCCGCCCGGACGCCATCGTCCTGGACGTCATGCTGCCCGACATGGACGGGATCGAGCTCCTGCCCCGGCTGCGTGCGGTGCTGCCCGGCGTGCCGATCCTGTTCCTGACCGCGAAGGACTCGATGCAGGACCGGCTGATCGGCCTGCGGGCGGGCGCCGACGACTACGTCACCAAGCCGTTCAGCCTGGAGGAGGTCGTCATCAGGCTGCGCGGGCTGCTGCGCCGTACGGGCGCGGCGCAGGCGCGGCCCGACGCCGGGCTCGTGGTCGGCGACCTCACCCTCGACCAGGAGACCCGCGAGGTACGGCGGGCCGGGCAGCCGATCAAGCTCACGCCCACCGAGTTCGAGCTGCTCAGATTCCTCATGCACAACCCGGGACGGGTGCTCAGCAAGGCCCAGATCCTCGACTGCGTGTGGGCGTACGACTTCGGCGGCCAGAGCAACGTCGTCGAGCTGTACATCTCCTACCTGCGCCGCAAGATCGACGCCCAGCGCCCGCCGATGATCCACACGATGCGCGGCGTGGGCTACACCCTCAGACCCGCGGAATGACACTCTCGCTGGAGGCCAAGCTGGTGGTCTCCTCGATCGCGCTGCTCGCCGTCGTCTCCGCGGTCATCGCCTCCGCGACGACCTTCCTGTTCCACGGTTTTCTCACAGACCGGCTCGACCAGCAGGTCAGCTCGGCTGCCCGCCGGTCGGTCGGCGCCGCCGGGCAGCCGCCGCACACGGTGTCGTTCCTGCTGGCGCCCGGGCAGGCCGAGGGCACGTTCGGGGCGCGGGTCCGGCACGGCGCGGTGAGCCGGGCCGCCGTGCTGACCGGCGCGGGCGCCGCACGGGACGTGACCGCGCCGGCCGCCGTGGCCCAGGTCACCGACCGGCCCGTCACGATGAACCTGGGATCCCTCGGCGACTACCGCATGGTGAGCGCCCGCGCACCCGACGGTGACATGCTCGTCACCGGGCTGCCCCTCACCGGCGTGCAGACCACGCTGACCAGGCTCGTCATGGTGGAGGCTGCGGTGACGCTGGCCGGCGTCGCGCTGATGGCCGTGGCCTGCACCCTGCTCGTGCGCCGCGCCGTACGCCCGCTCGGCCGCCTCGCCGCCACTGCCGCCAGGGTGTCGGAGCTGCCGTTGGCCACCGGCGACGCCGTGCCCCTGGACCGCGTCCCCCAGATCGACACCGACCCCCGCACCGAGGTCGGGCAGGTGGGCGGGGCGCTCAACCGCATGCTCGGGCACGTCGAGACCGCCTTCGCGGTACGGCACGAGAGCGAGACCAGGCTCAGGCAGTTCATCGCGGACGCCAGCCACGAGCTACGCACGCCGCTCGCCTCCATCGTCGGCTACGCCGAGCTCACCAAGCGCGGCGGTGAGCCGCACGGGCCGCAGACCGCCCACGCGCTCGGGCGCATCCGCTCCGAGGCGGGACGGATGACCACGCTGGTCGAGGACCTGCTGCTGCTGGCCAGGTTGGACGCCGGCCGGCCGCTGGAGCGACTGGAGCTGGATGTATCGAGATGCTCGCGGACAGCTGGGAGATGGGGCTCACCGCCGGGCTGGTCGGCGAGGCGATCGAGCTGCCGATCCACTCGCCGCGGGCGTCGCTCGCCCGCTCCAACGCCCGCATGGAGCGGCTGGCCACCGCTCTCATCAGGGCGTGCGACCTCGACAGGACCAGCGCGTATGCGATGGTCGCCGCCGCCATCGGCGCGATCAGCGGGGCCGTCGCGGTGGCGCTGAGCGAAGGGCGGACCGACGAGGAGGCGCTGGCCGAGGCCGCCCGTGCCTGCCGCCGGGCACTGGCGGGCTTCGACGCGTAGACCCGGTCCGCGGCTGGGCGTCCGAAAGGTCCGAAAGCGTCACGCGGGCGCGGTGCTCGACCGGACGACGAGGGCCGTGGCCAGCTCGGTGCGGGCCGCGGGCGCGCCGGACAGCAGCGCGGTCAGCGCGGCCGAGCCCAGCTCGGGCCAGGGCTGGCGGACCGTCGTCAGCACCGGCGAGACGTGCCCGGCCGCCCACGAGTCGTCGTAGCCGACCACGCTGACGTCGTCGGGCACATGCAGACCGTGCTCGCCGAGCGCCTGGTAGACCCCGATGGCCATCGAGTCGGAGCAGGCGAACACGGCGGTCGGCGGCTCCGGCAGCGTGGCGAGCAGCTCCCGGGTGGCCAGCAGGGCGCTCTCGGTCTGGAAATTGCCGCACACCTCCCACCGCGGGTCCACCCGCAGCCCGGCCGCGGCCATCGCCTGGCGGTAGCCGGCCAGCCGTTCGGCCGCGCACGGCACTCCGGTGCGTCCGGTGACGATGGCGATGCGCTCGTGCCCGAGACCGATGAGGTGCTCGGTGGCGGCCGTGGCGCCGGCGCGGTTGGCCGAGACGACGACCGGCACCCCGGACGGAGGCTTGCGCCGGGGGTCCACCATCACGGCCGGGATCCCGTGATCGGCCAGCCAGGCCCGCTGCGTGGCGGTCGGCGACGTGCGCACCAGCAGCACGCCTGCGCTGTCACGAGCGCTGATCCGGTCCAGCCAGGCGGGCGGCGGCTGGCCGTTCTTGGTGCGGTCGACCACGGCGGAGACCACCAGGTCCACGCCGAGCCGCCAGGCCGCGTCCTCCACGCCGCCGAGGATCGCCAGCGCGTACACCGAGTCCAGGCCCTGCAGCATGACGTCGACCATGCTGCCGCGCGCCGGCTTGACCCGCTGCCGGGGATAGCCGCGCCGCTCCAGCACCTCGGCGATGAGGCGGCGAGTGTGCGGGGAGACGTCCGATCTGCCGTTGAGCGCTTTGGAAACGGTTGCGACAGACACGCCGGCCTCACGGGCGATCACCGCTAGCTTGGGCAGCGGCTGGGGCTGGTCTTCGGCGGCCATGCCCCCACTTTCCTCCGCGTGCGGGGTAAAAGGCCAGGCCATGGCACCGAAAATTTCGAGATTTCGGCATTTGCCCTGATGGTGGCGCCGGCGCGCTCCCGCGCCATTGACGTTGCGGTCGTGCTACCGCAACGTTTCCTGCAACCGATTGCACCCCCGCCCCCGAAGGAGTCGTGCACGTTGGCGCAACCACGCCGAGCCGGTCCGTGGACACCTTATGTGCTGATCGCCCCGTCGTTGATCGCGATGCTCGGGTTCCTCGTCTACCCGATGGGCAGCGTGATCTATTACAGCCTCCAGCACTACAACGTGGCGAAGCCTTGGGACAACGGCTTCGCCGGGCTGGAGAACTTCCGCACGCTGCTGTTCGAGGACCCGCTCTTCTGGCAGAGCCTCGGCTTCAGCGTCCGGTGGGTGGTCGTCGAGGTCGTGCTGCAACTCCTGCTCGGGCTCGCGCTCGCGCTGATCGTCAACGAGAGCTTCGTCGGCCGGGCCCTGTCGCGGGCGCTGGTCTTCTCCCCGTGGGCGGTCTCCGGGGTGCTGACCACCGCGATCTGGGTGCTGCTGTACAACCCGTTCACCGGGATGTCGCGCTACCTCGCCGACATGGGCCTGATGGAGTACGGCGCGGCGCCGCTGGCGAACCCGGACACCGTGTTCTGGGCGGCGGTGCTGGCCGAGTTGTGGCGCGGGGTGCCGTTCTTCGCGATCCTGCTCCTGGCCGACCTGCAGTCGGTGTCGAAGGACCTGTACGAGGCCGCCGCCGTGGACGGCGCGAGCCGGATGCGCCGGTTCCTGCACATCACGCTGCCGCACCTGCGGGACGCGATCATCCTGTCCACGCTGCTGCGCTCGGTGTGGGAGTTCAACAACGTCGACCTGCTCTACACGCTGACCGGCGGCGGCCCGGCGCACCAGACGACCACGCTGCCGCTCTACGTCGCGCAGCAGGCCGCCCAGTCGCACAACTTCGGCTACGCGACCGCGCTGACCACGGTGGCGTTCCTGATCCTGACCTTCTTCTCCATCGTCTACCTGCGGCTGAGCAAGTTCGGAGCGAAGTCATGAGGGGGGCGCGGCGCTGGCAGATCTACGTCCCGCTGGGGTTGTACCTGCTGTTCACGCTGGTGCCCTTCTACTGGATGCTGGTCTTCGCGTTCCGTCCGCGCGGGTCGACGTCGATCGTGCCGTGGCCGATCACGTTCGAGCACTTCGACACGGTCTGGAATGGGATGGGGTTCGCCGTCTTCTTCCAGAACAGCCTGCTCGTCGGCCTCGCCTCGCTGGTCGCCACCACGGTGGTGGCTCTGGCCGGCGGGTACGCCCTGGCCCGCTACGCCTTCCGCGGCAAGGCCGCGTTCATGGTCGGGATGCTCTGCACGCAGTTCATCCCGGGCGCTCTGATGATCATTCCGCTCTTCGAGATCTTCCGGACGCTGTCGCTGACCAACTCCTTGTGGAGCCTGGTGATCGCGGAGACGGTCTTCCAGCTGCCGCTCTCACTGATCCTCATCAGCGGCTTCATCAGGAACATCCCGTACGAGCTGGAGCAGGCCGCCTGGGTGGACGGCTGCTCGCGGCTGCGGGGCTTCCTGGCCGTCGTGCTCCCGCTGCTCCGCCCGGCGCTGGTGGCGGTCGGCTCGTTCGCCTTCATCCACAGCTGGAACAACTTCCTTTTCGCCCTCATGTTCATCAACGACCAGGAGAAATTCACCGTGCCCGTGGGCTTGGCCTACAACCTCGGCGAGAACAGCGTCGACTTCGGCGCTCTGGCCGCCGGCGGCGTCGTCGCCGCGCTGCCCGTCGTGATCGTCTTCGCCTTCATCCAGCGTTACCTCGTCCAGGGGCTGTCGGCCGGGGCGGTGAAGGGATGACCGGTGAGGAGATGACGGGCACCTACCGCAATCCGGTGCTGAACGCCGACTGGTCCGACCCCGACGTGATCCGGGTGGGGGAGGACTTCTACCTGACGGTCTCGACCTTCACCAAGGTGCCGGGGCTGCCGATCCTGCACTCTCGCGACCTGGTCAACTGGACGATCATCGGACATGCCGTGACCAGCGGCTATGACGACGTACGGCCCGGGTGCGGGGTGTGGGCGCCGTCGCTGCGGCACCAGGACGGCCGGTTCTGGATCTTCTACGGCGACCCGGACGTGGGGATCTGCCAGGTGAACGCCGAGGATCCCCGCGGCCCGTGGAGCGAGCCGCGCGTGGTCAAGGAAGGGCTCGGGCTGATCGACCCGTGCCCGCTGTGGGACGACGACGGCCAGGCGTACCTGGTGCACGGCTGGGCCAAGAGCCGCGCGGGGATCAACAACCGGCTCACCCTGCACCGCATGTCGCCCGACGCCCAGAAGGTGCTGGACGACGGCACGCTGATCATCGACGCCGACCTGCTGCCGGGGTACCGCACGCTGGAGGGCCCCAAGCTGTACAAGCGCGACGGCGTCTACTGGGTCTTCGCGCCGGCGGGCGGCGTGGAGAACGGCTGGCAGTCGGTGTTCCGGGCCGAATCGATCTTCGGCCCGTACGAGGACCGCATCGTGCTGCGGCAGGGCGGCACCGATGTCAACGGCCCGCACCAGGGCGGCTGGGTGGACACCCCATCCGGTGAGCACTGGTTCATGCACTTCCAGGACCGCGGTCCCTACGGCCGGGTGGTCCACCTGCAGCCCATGACGTGGAACGGCGGCTGGCCGGTCATGGGTGCCGACGGCGAGCCGGTGCCCGGCGGTCCCGTGCCGGTCCCCGGCGGCGCCCCGAGCACGCCCGCCACCTCCGACGACTTCTCCGGACCCGAGCTGGGGCTGCAGTGGAGCTGGCAGGCCAACCCCGTCCCGTCCTGGTGGGAGCTTCGCGACGGCACGCTGCGCCTGGCCTGCGCGCCCGGACCCGACGACCTCACGCAACGCCCGTCCGTGCTCGGGCAGCGGCTGCCCGGCGACCCCTGCACGGTCACCACCACTCTCACCCTGGAGGGCGAGGGCCGGGCCGGCCTGGCCGTGGTCGGCGACACCGCCGCCTCCATCGCGCTGGAGAGCACCCCGGACGGCACCTTCCTGGTGTGCGGGGATGCCGAGCCGGTGCCGGCCAAGGCGGGAGAGCCCGTCACCGTGGGGGCTCGGATCGGGGAAGGCGCCCTCGTCACGTTCCTGGCCGACACCGGGGAGGGGCTGCGCGAAGTGGGCGAGTCCTTCCAGGCCACGCAGGGCCGGTGGGTCGGCGCGGTCATCGGCCTGTTCGCCGCGGGCGGCGGGACCGGCCAGGCGATCTTCGACGCGTTCACCGTGGACATCGAAAGGTAGAAGCCAATGAGACGACGTGTGGTGCCGGCGGCGTTCCTGGCCGTGGCGGCGCTGGCCGCACTGGCCGGATGCGGGTCGGACGCGGGCTCCGGCGGCAAGACCGAGATCACCTTCTGGGACACCAACGCCGGGCCATCCCGCACGCCGATCTGGCAACACGCGATCGCCGAGTTCGAGAGGGCCAACCCGACCATCAAGGTCAAGTACGTCGGCATCCCCATCGCGCAGGCGCCGCAGAAGCTCGACACGGCGATCGCCGGTGGCGGCGTGCCGGACGTGGCCGACGTGTCCACCTCGGGGCTGGCCAACCTGGTCGCGCAGAAGGCGCTGGACCCGGTGGACGACCGCATCAGCAAGAATCCCGCGTTGACCGGCAAGTTCAACGAGGCGCTGCTGACGACCGTCAGGAACGTGGTGCCGGACGGCAAGACGTACATCGTCCCGCTCTCCACCAACGCGGGCGCCTTCTGGTACCGCAAGGACTGGTTCAAGGAGGCCGGGCTGGAGCCGCCCAAGACGTGGAGCGAGTTCTTCACCGTGGTGGACAAGCTCACCAAGCCGAGCGAGAACCGGTTCGGCTTCACCATCCGCGGCGGCGCCGGGTCGATCGCGCAGATGCTGGAGGTGGTCTACGGCCAGTCCGGCATCACCGAGTTCTTCGACGCCGCGGGCAAGGCCACCATCAACGACCCGCGTAACGTGACCGCGCTGGAGAAGTACGCCGGGCTCTACAAGAAGAACACGCCGGAAGCCGACCTGCAGAACGACTACGTCAAGATGGTCGCCCAGTTCGACACCGCCGGCAGCATCGCCGTCATGCAGCACAACCTGGGCTCCTACCAGGACCACATCAAGGCGCTCGGCCCCGACAAGGTGGCCTCCTTCTCGGTGCCCAAATCGGACTCCGGGACGCAGGCCGTGTTGTCCAACCCGGTCGGCGGCGTCGGCGTGTTCTCGGCCGGCGAGAACAAGGAGGCCGCGTTCAAGCTCGCGGAGTTCTTCGCCTCGAAGGACATCGACGGCTACATCGCCGACAAGACCGGCGTCATCCCGGCCAACACCGACGTGCAGGGCACGCAGGCCGCGCACATCGTCGAGGCGCAGCGGGTGCTGAACGACCCGGCGACCAAGGTCGTGCAGATGCCGTACCACCTGCCGGAGTTCAACGAGATCACCAAGACCTGGGCGGAGCCGCTGTTCCAGAAGGTGCTCCTCGGCGAGCTGACCGCCAAGGACTTCCTTGACCAGCTCGCGGCCAAGCTGACGGAGGCACAGGCCGGGTACAAGGAGCGGCACGGCTGACGTAACGTCTACATCCTGGACAATACGTGGCCTTTCGCCGACGGCCTCCGGGGACCGGCGCGTGACCTCTACGATCACCTCGTGTCCTTCGACCCGAACACGCCGAATCCTGCCCGCATGTACGACTACCTGCTCGGCGGCAAGGACAACTTCGCCGTGGACCGCGAGGCCGTCGACCGGCTCGTCGCGCACATCCCCGAGGCAGGCTCCCTGGCCAGGGCCAACCGCGCCTTCCTGCAGCGCGCGGTGCGGCACCTGGCCGCGGCCGGCGTCCGGCAGTTCCTGGACCTGGGCAGCGGTCTGCCCACGCAGGGCAACGTGCACGAGGTGGTCCGTGACGTGGCCCCCGACGCCAAGGTCGTCTACGTGGACCACGACCCGGTCGTCGCCACGCACGCCAGGGAGATGCTCGAAGAGGCGGGCCGGGTCGCGTTCGTCCAGGCCGACCTGCGGTGCCCGGCCGAGCTGCTGGCCGCGCCCGAGGTCACGGGCCTGCTCGACCTGACCGAGCCCGTCGCCGTGCTGCTGGTGTCGATCCTGCACTTCGTCCAGGACGACGACGATCCGCAGGCCATCGTGAAGATCCTGCGTGACGCGATGGCGCCTGGCAGTTATCTGGTGCTCACCCACGCGGTGGCCACGCTCGGCCGGCGGCAGGCCGAGGACGGCGCCAAGAAGGTGTATCGAGGGTCCTCCAACGGCGGGGCCACAGGCCGCACGGTGGCGGAGATCCGGGCCTTCTTCGGCGACTTCGAGCTGGTCGAGCCGGGGCTCGTGCAGGCCATGGACTGGCGGCCCGACGGTCGCCTCCTCATGGGCGACACGCCGCCGTCCGGTTACCTGCTGGCGGGCGCGGCCAGGAAACCACTCGGATAGGACCTTTACCCGGCTCACCGCACAACCCCAGCGTAATCATGTCATCGCACACAGTTACTATGTGTCAGGTTCGTGCATGTACGCATCGTGCGGGTCCGCCCGAAACGAGCGGCCCGTACCGGGGGGATGAAATGAACGACGACGACACCAGGGCCGACAACCTCGCCGAAGTGAGCACCGAGGCCGAGGAGCCGCTGCTGCACGCGCAGGACGACCCGCTGGCCGCCGCGGCGGTCGACATGGCCGTCGAGACGGAATTGCTGGAGGACGACGACCTCGCCGACCGCGCGGCCGCCGAGGCGGAGTGGCTGGCCGCCAGGCGGGAGAGCGAACACCAGATCGCCGAGCTGGACTCCAAGGACCAGGACCGCGTACGCCGGGTGCAGGGTGAGCTGCGTGCCCTCGGCGCCGACGTCTGGCCGGTCGCCAGGTGGTGGGGCTTCGAGGTGAGCCTCAACGAGACCGCCGCGGTGCGCGCCGCCGAGATCTCCAAGCTGATCGGCGAGATCTCGGGCGCCGTGCTGGGCGGCTGGCTCGCGCCGATCGTCGAGCGGCAGGCGAAGAACAAGGCCAGTTGGATCACCTCGATCGCCCGGCCGTACGGCGTGAAGCTGGTCTCGTCCTGGACCACGCCCGCCGCGCTCATCCCGGTCCGCGTGGCCGGCGCGTCCGACGCCGACGCCCGCCTGTGGTGGACCGTCTACGAGCCGGGCGAGGGGTGGAGCGAGGACCAGCGGTTCGTCGACCACTTCACGGCCTCGGGGCCGGCCCTCGCCGAGTTCCAGGACCGGCTGTACGTCGTCCACCGGGGCAACGACGGTGATTCCGCCCTGTGGTGGACGGTCTACGACGCGGAGCAGGGGTGGAGTGAGGACCAGCGGTTCCCCAAGCACGTCAGCGCGAGCGCGCCGGCGTTGGCGGCCTACGACGGGCAGCTTTACTGCGTGCACCGGGGCGTCGCCGACGACAGCCTGTGGTGGACGCGGTGGGACGGCTCCAAGTGGAGCCCGGACGCCAAGCTGCCGAAGCACGTCAGCGCGAGCGCACCGGCGCTGGCGGCCTACGACGGGCAGCTCTACTGCGTGCACCGGGGCGGTGACGACGACAACCTGTGGTGGACGGTCTGGGACGGTGCCAAGTGGGGTGCCGACCAGCGTTTCCCCGGCCACAGCAGCCGGTCCAACCCGGCGCTTGCGGTGTACCGGGGCCACCTCTACTGCGTGCACCGCGGCGGGGGCGACGACACGTCGCTGTGGTGGACCCGCTGGGACGGCTCCAGCTGGAGCGCCGGTCAGCGGCTGCCCGGCCATTTCTCCGCCGAGGGCCCGGCCCTGACCGTCTACAAGGACCGGCTCTACGTCGTGCACCGCGGCGCGTCCGACCAGAGCCTGTGGTGGGCCTCTTTCGACGGCTCAAGCTGGAGCGCCGACGAGCGCCTGCCCGCGCACCACAGCGCCGAGGCGCCGGCCGTCATCGCCTACCGCGACAAGAACGCCACCCGCGACCAGCTCCTGGTCGTGCACCGGGGTAACCGCTGAGGCGACGGGTGCCGGCTCCGCCGGGCCGGCACCCGCTCACGGGCCGCTCACCAGCCGGCCAGCTGTGCCACGAACCACTCCACGAGCGCCTTGGACACACCGCCGTGCGGATGATTGCCGGTGTCGCAACAGAACGTGTCGAGGAACGTGTCGTCCTTGGGCAGCTCCCGCAGGTCGGCGTAGAGATCGGCCTGCCACTGGCGGGGGTCCCTCGCCAGCGCCACCGCGCTGACAGACGGGACGAAGCAGGTGCCGCGGAAGCGGTCCTCGATCGGCAGCCCCATCGCGTCGGCGACCCGCCCGAACGCGTCCAGGGTCCCCCCGGGCGCCCCGTCGAACGCTCCCACATGGGAGGTCGCGCTCGTCCACACCGGCTCACCGAAGCCGATCGCGCCGACGTTCCGCAGCTCGCCCATGTCCGGCTGGATCCTGGCGACCAGCCGCAGCGGTCCTTCCTCGCCCAGGTCGAGTACCGGCGTGCCGGGCTTGAGATCCGGCCCCCGGCCGTCGCCGGTCCCGTTGGCCAGGCCCAGCTTGTACGGCCGCATCGGAAACCAGCCGATCCTGCGTAGATCGTCCAAGAACTCCTTACGCAGCGGGCTCGCGGTCACCTGGCCCGAATAGCTCGCGCTCTCGGCCCAGCCCCACAGCAGCTGCTGCGCCGCCGGGCTGCGGATCAACTCGGCCTGCCCGGCCCCGTCGTGCCGGGGCTGCAGCGACTCGTGCAGGTAGGCGAGCTGCTGCAGCACCAGCGGGATCCACGCGCCGAGATGCGGGGTGTCGTAGGAGAAGTACTTGTCGGTCTGGTGGTCGACCCGCTCGCTCTCCATGCGGGCCAGCGCATACCTGGTGACCAGGCCGCCCATGCTGACCCCGCCCACCACCAGCGGGCTGTCGCCCCGCCGCTCGGCCAGCGCCCGCATGACGCAGGCGACCGCGACGCCCGCGTTGGCCTGAATGTACGTCTGCCGCTGGTCGAAGCCCAGCAACACCACGTCAATGCCCAACGTCCGCAACTGGTCCAGGAGACCGGGGACACCGTTCTCGTACGGGGCGTTGAAGCGCCGCCACATCGCGTTCAAGTCACTGGGCCCGTAGTTGAAGCCGTCGGCGAAGATCAGCGGACGGGCCAGAGCGGAGTGCTCGGCCGCCAGGTAGACGTGGGCCCGGCCGGTCGCGATGTGCCCCCGATGCGGCTTGTCGCCCACCAGCTCCCACACGAAGTCGGGCCTGGCCGCCTGGCCTGAGCGCACCGGCGGCGTGGCGAACCACACCCCCGGGTCGCCGAGCGCGCTCGCCACCCGCTGGATCTGCTCCGGGGTCAGGCTGCTCTCGACGGTCCTGGCATTGATCTCGACGTCGATCCTCGGTTCCTGTGCCATAGTCCATCCCTCCTGGCTCGATCACTCACAGTAATCGAGCCAGGTGGGAGGGGTGGCGACGGCACGCGCCACCTGATCGCGCAGTTGCTGCCGCGCTGATGCCGTGACCATGGAGGCGTTGGGGCGGAGGAGAGCAGAGTGACAGAAGAGGTGTGGATTGAGTCCTGACATTGGTCGTAAGGAAGTTGCGGAGGGGTATGTCAGCGTTGGGGCGTCGTCCGCCAGCCTGTCATGCAAACGGAGCGTCGCCACGTTTGCGGGCAGTCGCGGGGGTAGGGGCGCGACGAATAATGCGAGCAGGGACGATCGTGTTCCTGTGATCACGGGGGTGAAAGGCAATGGCTCTGCCCATGAGACGTAATCGGGCACCCGTTCAGTACGGTGGTGGCTCCTGGCCGGGCCGGTCATGGGACCCGTTCACGGAGTTCCAGCAGTTGTGGGATCAGATGGGCAGGCTCTTCGAGCAGAGCGCCGAGACCGAAACCGCCGCCTGGCGGCCCCTTGCCGAGACCGAGGAGACGCCGGACGCGTACGTCGTGCGCACCGAGCTGCCCGGGCTCAGGCGGGAGGACGTCAACGTCGAGGTCGACGGCAACGAGCTGCGCATCTCGGGGGAGATCAACGAAGAGGAGAAGGACAAGGGGAACATGCTCCGCCGGCGCACCGGCAAGTTCGTCTACCGGACGATCCTGCCGACCGACGCCGACACGGAGAAGATCGACGGCGACCTGCGTGACGGCGTGCTGGCCGTACGTGTGCCCAAGACCGAGCAGGGCCGCTCCCGTCGCGTCCAGATCAAGGGCTGACCGAGCGAGTACCTATGGCCGGGACCCAGGCGTTCTGGATCGACGCCGCGCACGAGGGCACGCAGGCGCGCTACGGGGAGCACCTGCGCAGGTGGCGGCACGCGTTCACGGTCGCGGAGGGGGAGCCCGGGTCTGGCGGGATCACGCTGGACCCGCTGCACTTCGCGTTGAGCGCGTGGGAGGTCGCCACCCGCCCGATGGCCGAATCGCCCTACGTGCGCTGCCACCCCCGCGTGCTCGACGCCACCTGCCACCGGCCGGAGGAGACGCGCGGCCCGCTGGCCGTGGTCGAGCTCGCGGTCCCGGCCCCGGTCCCCCTGCCTGAAGGCTGGTCCAGCTGGCACCGGCAGGACGGGGCGGACCCGGCGTACGTGGCGCCGCCGTACGAGCGGCCGACCGCCCTGACCACGCTGGAGCTGCGGGTGCCGCTGGCGGCCGACAGGCTGCCGACGCCCACCCGGGCGCGGGCCGACGGGCTGCCCAACCTGGACGACGCCCAGGCCTCGCTGGAGGTGCTCGTGGCGGAGCTGAACGACGTCGTCACACCGTTCCTGCGCGAGCTGGACCGAGAATGAACAACAAGCCACATGAGGAACCGGACGACGAGTTCTTCGCGCCCGTGCTGCGCGATCCGCCGCCCCGCGAGCCGGGGGAGGTGAGCGACACCGGCGTGCCGGGTGTGGCCGGCGCGGGACGAGGGCGGTGGGCGAAGTCGCCGCCGCCCTCGAACGCCCTCGAATGGCGCCTGCTGGCGGCCGCGCTCGCCCTGCTCGCCGGGGTGGTGCTGGCCGTGTGGGCGCTGCTGGCCGGGCAGGCGGCGCTGGCGATCCCGCCGGCCGTCGTGGCGCTGGGTGCGGGCGCGTACCTGGTGGTGTTCGCCGTGCGGCGGACCCGCTCGGACGGCGGGCCTCCGACGTTCGGGTGAGCCGGGTTTCAGGTCTTTCACCTGGGTGAGGAGAACGGCATGAAGCACCATCCTGAACTGACGCGGCTCATCGACCGCGAATGCGTCCGGCGGCTGCTGGAGTCGGGGGACCCCGACCCCACGCTCGTCTACGTGCGCGGCGAATGCATGGTCATGCCGGCCGCCGAGGTGGACGACGCGCACAAGGGGCTGGTCATCGCCCGCCGCGACGAGCTCGTGACCCATCTCCCGGAGGTGGAGATGACCGATCACCTTCTCGATGCCGTGGCCGACCGGCTGGACAACATCGTCCGCGACCTGGGCGCCTGAGGCCCTTCCCGCGCAGCGTGCCGTAAGCATTCCCTTCCCGCCAGGAGACTCTACGCACCGTGCTTGCTTGACTACGTTCGGTAGCGAGACGGAAGCGGCGATTGCGAGGGAACATGCCCCCCACGGATGCGCGGTCGAGCCTGGACACCCGGGCCGCACGCAACCTGGCCACCACCACCAAGACCCGTCCCCAGATGCAGGCCATCACCTCCCGGTGGTTGCTGCGCATGCTGCCCTGGGTGGACGTGCGCGGCGGCACCTACCGGGTCAACCGCCGGCTGACGCACCAGGTCGGCGGGGGCCGGGTGAGCGTGGCGCAGCACGGGGCGGACGACGTACGCATCATCCCGGAGACGCTCGCGGAGCTGCCCCTGCTGCGCGGCTTCGCCGACGTGGACGTGCTGTCGGCCATCGCGGCGACGTTCACGCCGCGGGAGGTGCAGGCCGGCGAGGTCATCGTGGAGGCGGGCGCCCCCATCACCGACACCTACGTGATCGCCCACGGCCGCCTGGAGCGGCTCGCCACCGGCCCGTACGGCGCCCCGCAGGCCCTCGGCGTCATCGCCGACGGCGACCAGTTCGGCGACGAGGCCGTCGGCCGGGAGGACCCGCGCTGGTCGCGCACGGTCAGGGCGGCCACCGCGGGGATCGTCCTGGTGTCCCCGCTGGCGGAGTTCCAGCGCATAGCCGGCCGATCGCCTGCCCTGCGCGAGCACGTCGAGCGGTATCTGGACGGACTCCGCAAGCCGGTCAACCGCCGCGGCGAGGCGGCGGTCGACATCGCCGCCGGTCACGTGGGCGAGCCGGTCATCAACGGCACGTTCGTCGACTACGACCTCCATCCCCGCGAGTACGAGCTCAGCGTCGCGCAGACGATTCTGCGCGTCCACACCCGCGTGGCCGACCTCTACAACGAGCCGATGAACCAGCTGGAGGAGCAGCTGCGCCTGACCGTCCACGAGATCCGCGAGCGCGAGGAGTCCGAGCTGCTCAACAACCGCGAGTTCGGGCTGCTCCACAACGCCGACTACGGCCAGCGCATCTCCACCTGGTCGGGGCCGCCGACCCCGGATGACATGGACGACCTGATCAGCATGCGCCGCAAGACCCGCCTGCTGCTCGCCCACCCCAAGGCGATCGCCGCGTTCTTCCGCGAGTGCAACAGGCGCGGGCTGGTCCCGGGCAGCACCGAGGTCAACGGCCACGAGATCCCCGCGTGGCGGGGCATCCCGATCTTCCCGTGCGGCAAGATCCCGATCAGCGCTCACCGGACCACCTCGATCCTGGCCCTGCGAACGGGTGAGGACGACCAGGGGGTGGTCGGTCTCTACCAGACCGGCCTCCCCGAGGAGTACGAACCCGGGCTCAACGTGCGCTTCATGGGCATCACCCCGCAGGCCGTGATGTCGTACCTGGTCAGCGCCTACTACTCGGTGGCCATCCTGGTCCCCGACGCGATCGGGATCCTCGAGAACGTCGACATCGCCGCCCCGCGCTCCTGACCCCATCGACCAGAGGAGGAGACGCGCCATGACGTCCGTGCCGCCCCTGCCCACCGGCCTGGGAACGTACACGCTCAGCCTCCGGGCCGCAGACCCGAGTGCCTTCGAGGAAGGGGACGGGCACGAGCCGGGCCTGCCCGGTGGCGGTCACTGGCACGACCTCGCCCCCCTGCCCTACCGGGAGCGGGAATGGGGCGACGGGTCGTACCCGCCGCTCTACTGCCCTGACACCGTCCGGGTCGACGACGGCCTCGGCGAGGAGGTCGACCGGCGGCTGGCCGCGTGGGCGGAGCGGGCGGGTCTGCACGAAGGGCGGATGGAGGAGTTCCGCGCGACGGGGTTCGGGCGGCTGGCCATGCTCACCCACCCGGACG
Source organism: Nonomuraea turkmeniaca (assembly GCF_005889735.1). Taxonomy (GTDB): domain Bacteria; phylum Actinomycetota; class Actinomycetes; order Streptosporangiales; family Streptosporangiaceae; genus Nonomuraea; species Nonomuraea turkmeniaca. Next base: position 27,379 of record NZ_VCKY01000050.1, on the reverse strand, counting down.
GCGACGACCCAGACGTGCTGCTGGTCGCCGCGCAGATGAACACCGCCTGGTGGGCGGCCGACGACTACTACGCCGACGAGAGCGACCTCGGCGCCCGGCCGACGGAGTTGCCGCCGCGGCTCGCGCTGGTGATGTCGGCCATGGACCCACCGCCGCCCGCGGGCGACTACACCCGCCAACTGGAGGAGGCGATCAAGTCCGACCCCGTCCTGGTCTCGCTGCGCTCGGCCACCAGCCACATGAGCAGGCACGCCACTCCGTCGCAGGTCATGCGGGCCTGCTGCACCACGTTCCAGATGTACGTGAGCTGGTGCGCCTACGCCGCCTGGCGCTACCTGGAGACGTCGCCGCCGGTCTGGCGCTACCTGGCGGCCCGCCAGCACGACAGCTTCTACACCTCGATGACGCTCATCGACATCGTCGGCGGCTACGAGCTGCCCGCGGACCTCTTCTACGACCGGCGTTTCCACACCGCGCTCATGCAGGCCGGCACCGCCAGCGTCATCGTCAACGACCTGCACTCGGTCGCCAGGGAGGCGGCCGACGAACTCCCCGACTCCAACGTGATCCTGCTCATCGCCGCCGAGGACGGATGCTCCATCCGCGAGGCGACCGAACGCGCCGTCGCACTCCACAACGACTTCGTCAGGGGTTTCGAGGCCAGCCAGCGCAGGCTGGCCGCCGTGCCGTCCCCCGAGCTGAAGCGTTTCCTGCGCGGCGCGCAGGCGTGGATGGCCGGATGCCTCGAATGGCACGGCAGCAGCAGCCGCTACCAGTGATCGACCCCCATCGAAAGGAACCCGCTAGGTGACCGCCAACCCTGTGCTCGAAAGCCTCTACCAGCATTCTGTCGCCAACTATTGGAACGCGGAGAAGAACCCCGTCAATCTGCGGCTGGGCGAGGTGGACGGCCTCTACCACCACCACTACGGCATCGGTGACGTGGACTGGTCGGTCCTGGACGGCCCCGCGGAGACCAGGGAGAAACGCATCGTCAACGAGCTGCACCGGCTCGAGTCCGTCCAGGCCGAGACCCTGGTCGCCCGGCTCGGCCCGCTGCGGCACGAGGACCGGGTCATGGACGCCGGCTCCGGCCGCGGCGGCTCCAGCTTTCTCGCCAACCTGCGCCACGGCTGCCACGTGGACGGCGTGTCCATCTCCGAGTCGCAGGTGGCCTTCGCCAACGAGCAGGCCAGGCAGCGCGGCGTGGCCGACAAGGTCCGCTTCCACTTCCGCAACATGCTCGACACCGGCTTCGACACCGGCTCCTTCCAGGCGATCTGGAACAACGAGAGCACGATGTACGTCGAGCTCTCCCTGCTGTTCGCCGAGCACGCCCGGCTCCTGCGGCGCGGCGGCCGCTACGTCTGCATCACCGGCTGCTACAACGACGCCTACGGCCTGCCGTCCCGGGCCATCAGCCAGATCAACGCCCACTACATCTGCGACATCCACTCCCGCAGCACCTACTTCCGGGAAATGGTGGCCAACCGCCTCGTGCCCATCAGCGTCGTGGATCTGACCGCCGCCACCGTTCCCTACTGGGAGTTGCGTGCGAAGACGCATCTGGCGACCGGCATCGAGCAGTCGTTCCTCGACGCGTACAAGAACGGCAGTTTCCAATATCTGCTCATCGCCGCCGACCGCGTCTGACGGTCACTTCTTCTCTTCCATGGTGACGGTCACGGCCTGCGTCGCGCCGTCGCGTACGTAGGTGACCTCCACCTGCTGGCCCACCTTGAAGCCGCGGACCTGGCCGATGACCGTGTCCCCGCCCTCGACCGTCGTGTCGCCGATCTTGGTGATGAGGTCGCCCTGCTTCAGTCCCGCCTTCTCCGCCGGGCTGCCCGACGCCACCTGACTGATCAGGGCGCCGGGCGCCTGGCCGGCGGCGTTCGTGACGCTCACGCCGAGGTACGCGTGGCTCACCGTCCCCTTGCTGATGAGCTGCCCGGACACCAGTTTGGCGGTGTTCACGGGGATCGCGAAGCCGAGGTTGACGCCCTCGGCGGACACCGCGCTGTTGATGCCGATCAGCTCGCCGGCCGCGTTCACGAGGGCGCCGCCGGAGTTGCCGGGGTTGATCGCCGCGTCGGTCTGGATCATGCCGCCGAGCGTGGTGGTCTCGCTCCCCGTGCCCTGGCGGTTCCAGCCGGGCGGCAGTTGCTGCTCGCCGGGGTTGCCGCCGACGGTCACCGTACGGTCCAGCGCGCTGACGATGCCCGATGTCACCGACCCGTCCAGGCCGAGCGGGCTGCCCAGGGCCAGCACCTGGTCGCCCACCTTGACCTGGTCGCTGTCCCCGAGTGTGGCCTTGGCCAGTCCCTTCACCCCCTCGGCGCGGATGACGGCGAGGTCGGTCGCCGGGTCGGTGCCCACCACGCTCGCCTTGGCCGTCCTGCCGTCGTTGAACTTCACGGTCAGGGCGTTCTGTCCGGACACGACGTGGTTGTTGGTGAGGATCAGACCGTCCTCCGACAACACCACGCCCGAGCCCTCGGCCGTCTGTCCCTGGATCATCACGACGGACGGCTGCACCTTCTCCGCCACCTGCGCGATCGTGAGCTGGTCGGCGACCGTGCGGAAGACCGGGCTCGCCGCGGTCGCGGTGGCGGTCGGGGCCGGGCGGGCGGCGCCGGCGACGTACGCGCCGACCGCGCCCCCGCCGAGCGCCGCCACCCCCAGGGCGGCCGCGGCCGCCAGCGCGAGCCCGGCGATCGCCTTGCGGCCCAGCAGGAAGCCCTGCCGCGGCGGCGGTGGCGGCGGCAGGCCGGGGCCCGTACCGGGGAACCCGCCCGCGGTGGGCGGTGTGTCACCGAACTGGCTCCAGCCGCCGGCACTGTTCCCGCGAGGCTCGTTCGTGTCCATGCCATCTCCTTGCGTCCCGATGACACAAGCGTGATCAATGGCGAGTAAGTGCTGGTTAAGCCCGAGGTCGCGGCGGCTGCGGCCCGCTGACGCCGGCCTTATCGCCGCTGGCAGCGCGCGAGTGCCGCAGCCGGAAATCTGCTGAAATTTCTCCTGCGAGTTGGCTCACGAGACGGTGCGGGATTCTCGCGCCGCCCGGTAGAGGGAGACCGAGAAGGGGCGGTGGGCGTCGCGCTCGACGCGTTCGCCGATCTTGGAGAGGCCGGGGGCGGCGTCGGCGAACCGGTGCAGCCGCCTGGCCTCCGGCCACGGGTGCACGAGGACGAGGATGCCGCCGGCCGCCAGCAGCGAGGTCAGCCGGTGCGAGGCGTGGCGTAAGCGGTCGCCGCCGCCCACGTAATAGAGGGTCTCCGCGCAGACCACCAGGTCGAAGCCGGCCTGCAGATCATGGTCGAGGATGTCGGCGTGGACGAACCGTACGCGGTCGGCGAACTCCCCGTTACGCAGGCGGGCACGTTCGAGTGCCTTCTCCGAGATGTCCACCCCGGTGATGTCCGCGTCCGGGTACGCGGTCGCGAGGAGCTCGGTGAAGACACCCTCGCTGCAGCCGGCCTCCAGCACCCGCCGGTAGGCGGCGTCGGGCAGCTGCTCGAGTGTGGTCTGGTACTTGTGCTGCTCGTACGTGTCGGTGGACAACTGCCACGGGTCGGGCCGGCGGTGCCACCAGTCGAAGTACCGGCGCAGGACGGCCCCTTGGGATCGGCGGCCGAGCAGGGAGAAGGACTTGAAGAGAGCTCGATGCAAGATGTCGGGAAACCTGGTCACAGGGCTCCTTCGGAAGACGGTCTTCCCCTGGGAACCTATGCGCCCGAACCAGAACGTGCGTCACCGTCTTGCAGAAGGATTGTCGGTAATCTCCGGCACTTCGCTTTTATGCCTGCGTAAGAGTTTCCTCGGCCGGGCGGGATTGCTGGAGAGCGGCGAGCACCGCCTCCTGAACCGTGGCGTGCACGTGCAGAACGGTATTCGCCTGGGTGACGTCCATGAAACCCGCCACCTTGGGATGGGGGGCGGCCAAATGCAGGGCGCCGCCGTGCTGGCGGGCGAAGGTGTGGGTGTTGAGCAGGACGCGCAGGCCCGCGCTGCCCAGGAATCTGGCCTCGCTGAGATCGATCACCACGTGCTCGCCCGGCCTTCGCCGGCTCTGCTGGATGTGGCGGTCGAGCAGGCCGGCGTTGGCGGTGTCGATCTCCCCGGCCACGGAGATCACGCTCACACCCGGCAACCTCTGGGTGGCGAACGTCAAATGCAGCATGCGATGCCCACCGATCGGAATTCGGCGCGAATTTCGGAGAACATGGACGCAGGCGTTGGCTTGCCTCATCGCACAATAACCGGCGTTCGCCCGCCGTAGAAGATGCCCGCGTCTCTTTTCTCACTCGGGTTTCTCACGCCGGTGTTCAGGTAATTGTCAACGTCGCGCCCGGCGGGGGCGCATGATGAGCGCGGCGACGTAGTACGTGCACGCGACCGTGCCCGGATTGGCGTAAGCGTGTTCGACGTCGGCCGCGAAATAGACCGAATCGCCCGCGGCGAGGTCGAGCTCCCTGTCACCGAGGGTGAGCCGGAGGGTGCCGGACTCGACGGCGACGTACTCGTGGGAGCCTGCCGCGTACGCCGGGAACCGTCCCGCGTCGCACCGCGGCGGCAGCGTGGTGCGGATCCACTCGAAGTTCACCCCGGGCACCACCGGCGTGAGGACGGTGCGGTGCCAGCCGCCTGGTTCGTCGATGTGCTCCTGGTCGGCGGCGCGGCGCACGACGACGCGGTGGTCGCCGGGCGGCGTGACCAACTCGCCGACGGGCACGCCGAGCCCGTCGGCGATGCGGGCGAGCACGACGATGGTGGGCGCCTTGTGGCCGTGCTCGACCGAGGACAGCATGCTCACGCTCACGTCGGCCGCGTCGGCCAGTTGCTGGAGCGTCATGGCCCGCTCGTGGCGGAGCTCCTGAATGTGCTTGCCCAGGGCTTCGAGGTTCACTGGCTCCTCATCGTAGCCAAGGATGATGTAAGGGTTATAGTGAAACTATAAGCCTTACGGGAAGGGCTGGGGCGTGGACATCTCCATCAGTGATTACGCGGTGGGGGCCGGGGTGGCGACCGGCCTGGTCAACACCGCGCCCGCCGTGCGTGGGGAGGCGCTGCCCGACGTGGACGCGCTGGTGGCGTTCCTGTCCGAGCATGGCGTCCGGGGCGAGCGGCTGCCGGACGGTGACGATCTGCACCAGGTGCGTCTGCTGCGCGGCGAAGTGCGTGCCGTCCTGGAGACCGAGACGGAGGAGCAGGCCGTCGCGGGCGCGACGGTGCTGGCCGGGTGGGCGGGCCAGGCCCCGGTGCTGCGCCGTGCGGGTGACGGCGGCTGGCAGTGGTACGTCCCGACCGCCCCGGGTGTGCCGCTGGTCGCCGAACTGGCCGCCCTCATCGGTGTCGGCCTGCTCGGCGCCGTCCGCGCGCTCGGCCATGGACGCTTCCGTGGTTGCGCGGCGCCGGGCTGCCGGGGGGTGTTCGTCGACACCAGTCGCGCGGGCCGCCGCACGTACTGCATGCCAGGCCTGTGCGGCAACCGCGTCAACGTCGCCACCCACCGCGCCCGCCGACGCACCACTAGCGAGGCCCGATGAGCGGGCGGGTGAGGAGGGTGATCCGGTGAGTGGTCTGCGAGACGAGGGGCGTGGCGCGATGAGCGGTCCCCCTTTGGCGGGTGCGTTCCGGCTTCCGGACGGCTCATGGGTGCGGGGCCGGGGCCTGCGGCGGCCACTCGCGGCCGGCCCGGCGCCCGACTTCGGCCTCTATCTGGGGTCCGGACGGCTCCGCCGCCGCCACGAAGGCGCGTTGCCGTGGCGGCACGCCTGGGTGGAGTGGCCCGACTTCCTGCTCCCGCGCGACCGTGACGAGGCCGTCCGGCACATTCGCGCACTGCACGAGCGGGCGCGGGCGGGGGAGGCGGTCGAGGTCGCCTGCGGTGGTGGCGTCGGCCGCACCGGCACGGTCATCGCCTGCCTCGCCGTGCTCTCCGGACTGGACCCCGTCGCCGCCGTGGCCTGGACCAGGGAACATCATCATCCCCGTGCCGTCGAGACCCCGTGGCAACGCCGCTGGGTAGCCCGGTTCCCGGCGCTATAATGTGATCTAGTTTCGCTATAGAGAAAGACGATCACTGTGGCGCCTCCCCAAGCCGTGATCCGCCCGGCGGTTCCCGCGGACCTCAAGGCCGTGGCCGAGATCAACGCCCACTACGTCACCAATACCGTGATCACCTTCGAGGAGACGCCACCGACCGTCGACGACTGGCATCGGAAGCTGGCCGACCTGACCGGCCGTGGTCTGCCCTTCCTCATCGCCGACCTGTCCGGCGAGGTGGCCGGGTACGCCTATGTCGGCCCCTGGCGCCCCAAGCCCGCCTACCGGAACACCGTGGAGGACACGATCTACCTGTCCCCCGAGCACACCGGCCGGGGGCTGGGCGGGGCGCTGCTGGGCGAGCTGGTGAGCCGGTCGATCGCGGCCGGCCCGCGCCGCATGATCGCAGTCATCGCCGACACCGGCGACGGCCACTCGATCGCCTTGCACCGCCGGTTCGGCTTCACCGAGGCGGGCCGGCTGACGGAGGTCGGCTACAAGCACGGCCGCTGGATCGACACCACGCTCATGCAACGCCCCCTGGCCGGCTAGGCGACCTTCGGGGTGCGCGCATCGGTTTCCTGGGCGCTGCCCGGGTAGCCGGACCTGGTCAGGTCGTTCGCTAAGGAAGTGGGCAGATGCGTGCGTCGTTCCGTCTGGGCCGCATCGGCGGGGTCGTCGTGGGGCTCAACATCAGCGTCCTGTTCATCGTCTTGATCCTGGTGGTCGGGCTGGCGTTCGGGCGTTTCCCGATCGTCTTCCCCGGCTACTCCGTGACCACCTATGTGCTTGCCGGGCTGGGTTCGGCCGTGTTGTTCATGGCGTCCCTGCTCGCGCACGAGCTGGCGCACGCCCTGATGGCCAAGCGCCACGGCATCGAGGTGCCGCAGATCACGCTCTGGCTGCTGGGCGGGGTGGCCGAGCTGCGGAGCGAGCCCCGGACGCCGGCCGCGGACCTGAAGATCGCCGTCGTGGGCCCCGCGGCCAGCCTGGCCTGCGCTGTGGTGTTCGGCGCACTGGCGCTGCCGGCGTCCGGCGCGCCGCTGGTAGCCGGGATGTTCGCGTACCTGGCCGGGGTCAACGTCCTGCTGGCCGTCTTCAACCTGATCCCGGCCGCGCCGCTGGACGGCGGGCGGGTGTTGCGTGCCGCGCTCTGGGCGCGGTGGCGGGACCGGGTGCGGGCCGCCGTCATCGCCGCCCGCGCGGGGCGGGTCTTCGGCTACGTGCTCATCGCGCTGGGCTTCCTGCAGGTCGTCACCGGGCGCGGCTTCGACGGGCTGTGGCTCGCGCTGATCGGCCTGTTCCTGGTCAACGCCGCCAGCGCCGAGGAGCAGCAGGCGCAGATCGGCGCCGCCCTGCACGGGGTGCGGGTAGGTGACGTGATGTCATCCCGGCCCGTCACCGCCTTCCCGGACGAGACCGTGTCCGGGCTGGTCGACCGGCTGGTGATGAGCCGGCGCCTGTCCACGTACCCGCTCGTGGACGAGCACGGCGGATTCCTCGGCCTGGTGACGCTCAACCGCATCCGGGAGGTGCCTCCCGAGGCGCGGGACACGACCCGGCTCCGCGAGATCGCCTGCCCGTTCGAAAAGGTGCCGCGGGCGACCACGGAGGAGCCGCTGACCGGCCTGCTGAGCCGCATGACCGGCTGCGCCGACGGGCGCGCCGTGGTGCTCGACCCCTCCGGCCGGCTTGTCGGCCTCCTCACGCCGAGCGACATCAGCCGCGCGATCCAGACGGCCGGCCTGCGCGGGAACGACCCCTATCCGCACCCGCGCGGCGCCGACATGGCCGTGCCGCACCGCGACGCCTCCTGAAGCGTTACTCGAAGTCGTCCGGGTTGAGCTCCTTGCTGCGGATGAAGGCCGCGTCGAACTCGTCCAGGATCTCGCCGGGCTCCTCGTCCGCCGCGAGCTTGGGCGGCTCCTCCTTGTCCGTGGTCAGCAGGGTCCGGATCCTTGCTTCGTCGTCCCCCCGCTCGGTAGGCGGGCGCTCTCCAGGGCTGCTCATCTCCATTCCCCCTCTCCAGGCACCTCTGCCCAGCCGGCCCCACGTCATGTCGAGGCTTTGGACTGATCCGCCGCCCGCGGGGTAGTGTCCGACGACTCGGGATAGGGCTGGTGGCCGTCGTCCTAGATGCCGTGGAGGTGGCCGGGATCGGGCCAGGATCGGGCCAGGGATCGGGAAGGCGGCGTGGGTGACGGTCAGCGCGGAAACTCAGATCACGGATCTGACGATCGACGACCACGCCTGCCTGACCTACGGCGAGCCCGAGGAGCTCCTCGACCTGACCGCCGCCTTCGTCAGAGACGGGCTGGCCGAGGGGCAGCGGATCGTCTGGCTGGCCGAGGAGCCCGAGCGCCGGCTGGCCGAGCTGGGCCGGCGCGGCGCCGTCGCGCGGGCGGCCGCGCGGAGGGGGCACGTCACCGTCCTGGCCTGTCAGGACGGCCTGCTGGACGGGCAGGCTTTCGCGGTGGAGCACGCGATGCGCTGGCTACGCGACCAGATCGCGAGCACGGCACGCGAGGGGTATCCGGGGCTGCGGGTGGCGCTCGACATGAGCTGGGCCCTGCGGCCGGTGACCGGGATCGAGCAGCTGCCGGCATTCGAGCAGGAGATCGCGGCCACGCTCGCCGGCGCGGGCGCCGCCGTGTTGTGCCAGTACGACCGCGAACGCTTCGATCCGGTCACCCTCGCCTCCGTCTCCGGCTACCACACCCGCTCGGTCGCCGCGGCCACCTACCATCGCGACGCGTTGTTGCGTATCTGCCGGCAGTACGCGCCGCCGGGGATCCGGCTGGCCGGGCAGATCGACCGGTCGGCCGAAGAGGCACTCGGGCTGGCAATGAGCGAGGCCATCAGAGTCGACGGCGACATCACCGTTAATATGGCGGAATTGTCGTTCATCGACCTGTATTGCGCACGCATGATCATTGATGCCGCCCGTAGCCTCCCACCATCCCGCAAGGCCGTGCTTCGTTGCAGCCCCGTCGTCAGCGGGCGGTTCCTCCTGCTCGGCGCCACCGCCGTGCCCGGGATCACCCTGGTGACCACCCATGACACGTGACCGGCCACCCAACAGCCCGCCGCCGGCCTCCGGCGGCGTCGCCGGAAACGGCAGTCCTTCCACCGTCCTGGAACAGCCCTTCGACCGCAACTCGCTGTACGTCCTGCGGGCGACGGTGGAAGCCCACGCGATCCACGCAGGCCTGCCGGAGGGCCGCACCGCCGACCTGGTGCTCGCCGTGCACGAGCTGGCCACCAACGTCATCCTGCACGGCTCGGGGTCGGGACGGGTCCGCCTGCGCGCCGGTGACGGCATGCTGCACTGCCAGGTCATCGACACCGGCGCCACCTCCACGGAGCCGGGAATCCCCGCGTGGCCGTACGAGTACGGTCACGGGTTGTGGATCGCCCGCTCCCTGGGTGACCGCCACTCGGTGACCCGCGGCCCGGACGGCACCGCCGCCACCGTCGGTTTCGTCCTTCCCCATCCCCGCTTCCCCTCCTTCCAGCTCACCCGGCACGACCAGGACGGCCGCACCACACTGCGCCTGATCGGCAGCCTCGACCAGGGAACGGCCCCCGACCTCACCGCCGCCGTCGAATCCCTGATCGCCGCAGGCCGGCCGCGCCGCCTGGTCCTGGACTTAAGCGGCATGACCCTCTGGGACTCCATCGGCATCGCGACCCTCCTCGCCGTGCAGGAACAGGTCAACGCCGCCCCGGGTGTCTCCATGACGCTCACAGGGGTCTCCGCCGACTTCCGCCGCCGCCTCGACTCCCTCACTTTCATGCCGCTCGACTACGAGAACCCCCGCGACTAGCCACACCTGCCGGGCCCGGCTGCGGCTCGCGGATGTGGAGCGGGGCCGAACCCGCCGGCCCTGGCGGCCGTACCTCACGGTGGAAGGGAGGCGGCCACGTGCGGCACCGGATCACGAGCGCAGCCGTCGTGCTGCTGCTGTCGTCGGGCGTGATCGCCGGCCCGGCGGGCGCGCACGGCGCGCTGGAGAGCCCGCTCAGCCGGGCGGCGGCCTGCGGCGCGGACAGCCCGCTGGCGAAGAAGCCGGCCGCCTGCAAGGCGGCCACGGCGGCGAGCGGCTCGGCCCTGCCCGGCGATTGGGACAACCTCCGGGTGGCGAACGTCGCAGGCAGGGACCGGCAGGTGATCCCGGACGGCGCGTTGTGCAGCGGCGGCCTGCCCGCCTTCAAGGGCCTCGACCTCGCCCGCGCCGACTGGCCCGCCACCACGGTCAAGCCGGGAGCACGGTTCGCCTTCAGGTACCGCGGCACCATTCCGCACCGGGGCACGTTCCGGTTGTACGTCACGACGGCCGGCTACGACCCGGCCAAGCCGCTGAAGTGGTCCGACCTGGAGCGCGAGCCCTTCCTCGAGGCCACCGACCCCCAGCTGACCGGCGGCTCGTACGTCATCAAGGGCCGCCTGCCCACGGGCCGCACCGGCCGCCACCTCATCTACACGATCTGGCAGAACTCCGATACCCCGGACACCTACTACTCCTGCTCCGATGTGATCTTCCGCAAGGACGGCGGTACGACCGGGCGTCCCCGCCCCGTGGCGGCGTCCCAATTCACTGGCCGATCCACCGGCCAGTCCACCGGCGCCGGCGGCCTCCCCTGGCAGATCGGGCTGGCGGTGCTGTTGTCCGCGGGCGTCGGCGTCGCGATCATCATGGCCGCTCGCGCGCGGCGACTGCGATAGGCCGGCTCGGCGGCCAGGAGCCAACTACGTTCGGGCCACTTAGTCCGATTGCGCGCGAAAGATGCTCGATCGCGCGTAATTAGGCCCTCGTCCATCGGCGTAACTCGGGTTACATTCACGTTACTTTGCCCTCTCTTATCCCCCCGAGTAGACCGAAGGGAGAGGCATGAGAGCCCGAACCGCAATCGCGGCCATGACTGCTGCGGCGATCCTCATGCCGGCCGCCGCTGCGAACGCCACGGGGACCGCCGGAGCCGCGGCCCCGCCGCCGGACGACCAGTTCCAGAAGGTGACACTCAACGACAACCCGGGCGAGCCGATGGACCTGGCGGTGTTACCGGATTCGAGGGTGTTACACACCACCCGGCCGGGCGAGGTCTGGTTACACGACCCGAAGACCGGGCTCAACACGCTGGCCGCCCGGCTCGACGTCTACCAGCACGACGAGGAGGGACTGCAGAGCATCGCCCTCAGCCCCGGGTTCGGGACCGGCTCGAAGAAGGACGACTGGGTCTACCTGTACTACTCCCCGCCGCTGAACACCCCGGTCGACGACCCGGCCACGCCCGACGTCAACGAGGGCGACGCGCCGTTCACCGGCACGCCGCAGGACTTCGCGCCCTTCAAGGGGCTGATCCGGCTGTCCAGGTTCCGCTTCGCCGGCGCCACCATCGACCTGCGCAGCGAGCAGCGCATCATCGACGTGCCGGTGGACCGCGGCATCTGCTGCCACGTCGGCGGGGACATCGTCTTCGACGCCGACGGCAACCTCTACCTGTCGACCGGCGACGACACGAACCCGTTCTTCTCCGACGGCTACACCCCGATCGACGAGCGGGCCGACCGCAACCCGGCGTTCGACGCCCAGCGCAGCTCCGGCAACACCAACGACCTGCGTGGCAAGATCCTGCGCATCAAGGTGCGGGACGACGGGTCGTACACGATCCCGCGCGGCAACCTGTTCAGGCCCGGCACGGCGGGCGCCCGGCCGGAGATCTACGCGATGGGCCTGCGTAATCCGTTCCGCATCGAGCTCAACCGGCGGACCGGGGAGCTGTACGTCGCCGATTACTCGCCTGACGCGGACGAGGCCGATCCGCAGCGCGGTCCGGCGGGGCACGGCAAGTGGGCGGTCGTCCGCAAGCCGGGCAACTACGGGTGGCCCTACTGCGCGACGGCGCGGCTCCCGTACGTGGACTACGACTTCGCCACCGGGGCGTCAGGCGCGCCGTTCAGCTGCGCGGCGCCCGTCAACGAGTCGCCGCGGAACACCGGCCTGCGCGCGTTGCCGCCGGTGGTCCAGCCGGAGGTGTGGTACTCGTACGGGCCGTCGCAGGAGTTCCCGCAGCTGGGCACCGGCGGGATCGGCCCGATGGCCGGGCCCGCGTACGACTTCGACCCGCGCGACACCCGCGGCCGCGCTCCCGTGGCCTGGCCGAAGTACTACGACGGCGTCCCGCTCTTCTACGAGTGGACCCGCGACTACGTCAAGGCGTTCCACGACAACGGGCGGCGGATCGAGGACGTGCTGCCCTCGCTCGTCTTCGACAACCCGATGGACATGGAGTTCGGCCCCGACGGCGCGTTGTACGTGCTGGAGTACGGCGACGGCTTCTTCAGCGAGAACCCGGACGCCCAGCTGGCCCGCTTCGACTACATCGGCTACACCGGCAATCACACTCCCATCCCGGTGGCCGCGGCGTCGGTGACGGCCGGCCACGCGCCGCTCACCGTGGCTTTCACCAGCGCGGGCACGTCGGACCCCGACGGTGACAGACTGCGCTACGCGTGGGACTTCAACGCCGACGGCCGGGTCGACTCGCGCAGCCCCGACGCGTCGTACACGTACCAGCAGAACGGCCTCTACCACGCCACCCTCAGGGTCACCGACCCCGACGGCATGTCCGCGGCGACGTCGGTGCGGATCGTGGTCGGCAACGCCGCGCCGGTCGTCGAGCTGGTCCGGCCGGCCGACGGCGGGCAGTTCGCCTTCGGCGACGTCGTCGAGTTCGAGGTACGCGTCACCGACGACCAGCCGGTGAACTGCGCCAACGTGACCGTGGACTACATCCTCGGCCACGACGACCACGGCCATCCGCAGACCACGGCCCGCGGTTGCACGGGCTCGATCCAGACCACCGAGCCGAGCGGCCACGACCCGGAGAACGACGACCTCTCCGGCGTCTTCGTCGCCACCTACACCGACCCCGGCGGCGACGGCCTGCCCCCGCTGACCGGTAGCGACCAAGCCGTACTCGAGCCCACCAGTTAGGAGATCCCCCATGTGCTACGGCTACGGCCCCAGCAGGCGGTCCTTGCTCGCCGCCGGCCTCGGACTCGGAGCGGCCGCCTTCGCCGCCGCCTCCCCGGCCGCCGCGGCGACCCCGCCGCACGGCAGGGACCGCGTCCCGCCGGGCCAGATCAGCGTCCAGCTCTGGACGGTACGCGACGACCTCGCCCAGAACTACGACGCCACCCTGGCCTACCTGGCCGAGATCGGCTACCCGAAGGTCGAGCTCGCGCTCGGCTACTTCGGCCGGACGGCGCAGCAACTCCGCGCGTTCCTCGACGGGCTCGGCATCCGCGCCACCTCCAGCCACGACGGCATCAGCGAGGACGCCGCCGGCCTGGAGACGAAGATCTCCAACGCGCTGACCCTGGGCCAGTCCTTCATGGTCGTGCCCTACCTGAACTCCGACAGCGAGGATCAGTGGAAGGCCTGGGCCGAGCGCATGAACGTCGAGGCCGAAGCCGCCCGCAAGGCCGGGCTCCGGTACGGCTACCACAACCACGCCCACGAGTTCACGATCGACCTCGGCGGCGGGAAGACGCCATGGGACGTGCTCACCTCGGAGCTCGATCCCCGGCTGGTCCACCTGGAGATCGACATCTACTGGGCGGTCACCGGCGGCATCGGGCGCGGCGTCGCCGACCCGGTGCGCTTCACGCTCGACGTCATCCGCAGGGCGCCGCAGCGCGTGCTGCAGTTCCACGTCAAGGACCGGCACCTCGACGGTGACATGGCCGACCTGGGCACCGGGACGATCGACTTCCGGCGGATCTTCGACAAGCACCGGGTGCTGGAGTACATCGTGGAGAACGACACCCCCGACGTGACTCCCCGGCAGACGGCGGAGGTGGGATACCGCTACCTGCGGAAGATCAGATTCTGAGCGCCGATGACGCCGGTCTCGGGTCGCGGTGTCACCGCGGCCCGAGCCCCTGTCTCGCGTACGTGCCCCGCGACGTCTCGATCTCCTCCATGTGCGCGGCGGTGAGCATCCGCCGGCCGATGCCGGGGACGGCGCGCCGCAGCGCCCCGGTCGCCTCCTCCAGCGCCGCCCCTCGGCCGCGCCGCGGCGTGTTGGTGGTCTCGTACTCCTGGTCCATCCAGCCGAGCCCGAGCCCTGCGACCGCTCGGCCGCCGCTGAGCTGGTCGAGTGTGGCGAACCTGCGGGCCGGCCGGGCCGGCCGCGAGAGGTGCGGTCAAGCGATGTGACTGACGGAGAACCAGACGACTTTGCCGCCGTTCGCCGCGGTGACTCCCCAGTCGTCGGCGATCGCGGCGACGATCTGCAGCCCGCGGCCTGAGAGCGCGTTGACGTTCACCTCGCACGGGCGGGGCTCGCCGTCGCCAGGGTCGAAGACCTCGCCGTACAGGCGGTCCTCACGTTGTTCCAGGCGGAGCGCATAGGCCGCACCGCCGTACCGCACGGCGTTGGTGACCAGTTCGCTGATGATGAGCAGGCAGTCGTCGATCATCGGCTCGAGGCCCCAGCCGGTCAGTTTCGCACGGACCAGGGAGCGCGCCTCGCCCACGCCTGACGGCACGGACGGCAGCACGTACTCCGCCGTGCGGATCGGCGTGGCCGACAAGGGGTGGAGGGACATCTGCATCACTCTCTCGTTTGGGAGCGCTCCCAACCCCACGGTAACCCGACGTCTTCACTCTTGGAATCCGGGGAAGACACCATTGTTGCGATTTTGTGTCTTGGTTATGAAGGCCCGCTATGACGGCCGCGCTCAGGGGATGCGGGCCACGGCGCCGTAGTTGCCCGACGAGCCGGGCTGGTCGCGGCAGGCGAGGTCACGCTCGGCGGGGCGCCACTGCGGGACCCACACCAATCCGGGCTCCACCAGGTCGAGACCGTCCAGCAAGGCCGCGACCTCGTCCCTGGAGCGGATCGCGAGACCGGGCAGCGTCATGGCGAGCAGATCGCGGATCGCGGGCAGCAGCTCCGCCGGGATGCTGTCGAACGTGGTGTGCAACAGGCCGAGGAAGCTCCCCAGCGGCGCGATGTGCCGGAGCCGCTTGACGACATAGTGCGCGTACTCGTCGTCGTCGAGGCTGTACGTCGACAGCAGCAGCACGGCCAGGGGGCGGTCCCAGTCGATGAACGTCTGGACCACCTGGTCCCGGAGCATCTCGTCGATCTCCCGCACGTCGCCCTCCACCACGCGGACCAGGTCGGTGAAGGGTTCGATGGTGGCCTGCGCCATGGTCACCACCATCGGGTCGTTCTCCACGTAGACGACGCGCAGGTCCGGGTTGGCCGAGGCGCGGCGCGCTATGTCGTGCAACCGGTGCCCGGCGGAAAGGCCGCTGGGGACTCCGCTGCCCACGATCATGAATTGGTCCACGCCTTCGACGGCGGCCAAATGGCGTACGACCCGGGACAGAAACTGGAGCACGGCGCGGGCGGCGGTCGTGATCGCGGGGGTCACTTGATCGAAATGGCGGACCGTGTCCTTGTCCACCAGGAAGTTGTTCTTCCCGCCCGCCGCCGCGTCGAATATCCGCGTGATTCTGGCCTGCGTGGAGTCGAGCTTGGCCAGGTTTCGGACAGCTCTTCCGTGCATGAGCGTTGCCCCTTTCCCCTCGCCGCCCACCTTCTCGCGGTAAGCGATCTATGGACCTCACTCGTTGACTCAGACCATATGTTCCAACAATTCCAGTCAATGGCAATACGGTAGACCGGTTCTTTCGGGAAATGTTTGTTACCAGAATCTTCGGGTCGGACGCCGCAAATGATCTCGAATGCAGATCAGAAGCGCTCTTCGCCAGGGCCGTCTTCTGTGACATGCCGCCACGCGGGGACGCATCGCTGCGGTCCCTTACCGTCCTGACCGGCACGTGGGGAGGATCGCCCGGCCGTCCGCCGCGTACGTTCGCGCAGGGGCGGCGGAGTTCGCAACCACGTCCAGCCCCAGGGAGCCGCCTGAGCGGTCGCCACGGTGCTCAGCGTTGTGCGAAGGCCCGCAGCCCTGCCTCCCAGGCGGCGCTGAGGTCGGCGCCGGGCGGGAAACGGCCGTCGAGTTCGAGGATGACCATCCCGTGCGCGAAGGCCCAGACGGCCCGCGCCGCGGCTTCGTCGAACCCGACGGTCCGCACCAGTGGCAGCGCCGCCCGGTCCTCCACGCCGGGGGGCAGCAGGTCACGCGGCAGAGGTCCGTTGCTCATCAACCTGTACAGGTGTGGACAGGCCAAAGCGTAGCGCCGGTAGGCGGCGCCGAGGGCGAGCAGATCGCCGATCGGCTCCGCCGCTTCGAGCGCCTCGGCCAGCTCGGCCATCGCCACCCCGATCACCTGGGCCTCGACGGCCGCTTTGTCGGGGAAGTGCTTGTAAAGCGAGGGCGCCCGGATCCCGAGCCGGTCGGCGAGTGCCCGCATGGTCAGCGCGTCGGGGCCACCCTGCTCGATCAGCTCGCGCGCGGCTCGTACGATTTGCCCGGCCCGTTCAGACACGGCGGGACCCGTCCTGGTTGCGCAGACCGTAGCCGAACGCCCGATCGGCGGCGACGTGCAGCAGCCACGCCAGCCCCGCCACGAACAGCGGCACGAAGTCGATCGGCCCGAACGAATATCCCACCATGATCGCCAGCGGGATCCAGGGCCGGTGCATGAAGTTGTAGTACGGCACCGCCTTGGGTGACAGCAGGCCGTTGCCGCCCTCGCGGGCCCCGATGAGCATGGTGAGATCGGGCAGGATCGCGAACAGGATCGCGGTGACCAGGGCGGGAGCGCCGTGGTTGGCGACCTCCAGCACGGTGAAGGCCAGCAGGAAGAGCGCCAGCGCGGCCCAGGCGGTGCGCGAGGCCACGCGGCGGGCGGGGGTGACGGCGGCGGTGGACATCAAGACCTCCATGGACGGCTAACACTGTTAGCCACACCTTAGGCTAACGCCGTTAGCCTGGCAAGGGGTCAGATGGTGCCGCCGAGCCGGGTGCGCACCTTGGCGAGGAGGTGCTGCGGGAGCGGGGCGTAGCCGTACAGGGCGAGGTAGGACTGCCCGGCGTCGCCCGCGGCGTAGCGGAGGAAGGTCCGCACCAGCGGGTCCGGGTTCTTCGAGCAGATGATCTCGTACGTGACCAGGACGATGGGGTAGGCGCCCTCGCCTTTGGTCAGGTAGTCGAACTCCACCACCAGGTCGTCGTCGCGGCCGACGATCCGGGCGCCCTCCAGGGCCTGGGTGGCACTCTGGGGTGACAACGCCACGAACTGGCCGGAGGCGTTGCGTATCTTGGCGGTACGCAGGTGGGCGTTGCTGGCGAACCCGTACTCCATGTACCCGATGGAGTTCTCGGTGTGCTGGACGGCATCGGTGATCTCCGAGGAGCCGCCGACGCCGTGCCCGGGGCGGGGCCACTTTCTGGATGGCTGGTGCGGCCATTGGCCCGCCGCCTTGAGGTAGGTGGTGAAGTTGTGGGTCGTGCCCGAGTCGTCGGCGCGGTGGAAGAAGCGGATGCCGGCATGCGGCAGGCGCTTGCCGCGGTTGTCCGCGGCGATCTCAGGGGCGTCCCATTTGGTGATCCGCCCGCTGAAGATGCCGGTCAGGGTGGTGGGCGAAAGCTTCAGGTCCGGCACGGACGGCAGGTTGTACGCCAGCGCGATGGGGCCGGCCACCATGGGCAGGTGCACCGCGCGACTGCCGCAACGCCTGTCGGCCTGCGCCTGTTCGCAGGGTCGCATCGCGACGTCGGAGCCGGCGAACGAGGTGGTGCCCGCGATGAAGTCCTTGATGCCGTTCCCCGACCCGTTGGACCGATAGTTCACCTGCAGGTCGGGGTGGACACGCTGGAACTCGGCACGCCAGGCGTCCATCGCGCCCTTCTGCGCGGTCGAGCCCGAGCCGGAGACCGACGCGGTGATCGGGAGACTCTCGGGCGCGTCTTCTCGGCTCAGTATCGCGCCCCCGCTCACGCCGGCGGCTGAGGCGGCCAAGGCCAGGCCGGCGATCAACGCCGGTCCAGCGGTCCATGTCAGCTTTGCCATCTCATCGAGGATATGAAGCCGACATGTCTGACTAGTTAATCAGCCGTCAAACTCCCGGACATAAAGGGTCATTTAGTCGCCAACTTGTCTGCGGGTTCGTCGTGCTCCGTTGAGGGCGATCAGTCGACGGTGGTGTCCCAGGCGTCCTGGCGTACTTCCAGGTGCGGCGAGTCGCGGAGGTCCCGGAGGATCTCCCGCCACGGGGCCGGCCATTCGGTGCGCTCCCCGCCGGCTCCATGGGCCTCAACGGCCTGGGCGGAGATCGCCCTTTCCACTAATCATGCCGACGATGGTGGCCGACCAACCCCTTGCCGTGCAAGCCCGCAAGATCGGCGATGCCGCGGCGTCCTGCGTGGCCGGCGGCGGGCACGAGCCGGCCCGGCAGCACGTACTGCCAGGCCGGTTCGTCTGATCACGGGTGTGGCCACACGTGGCAGACCGTGAAGTCGTACTCGGACCCGAAGCCGCCCTGGGTGAAGGCGTCGTGTACCCCGCTGGGGAACGGCGCCCACGCCCAGGCCGCGGCCTCCTTGTTGAAAAGCGCGCGCAGCGGCACCGTGCCCGGCACGGGCTGGGCGAAGCAGGCGAACGCCTGCCCGTCCGCCACCCAGTTGGGCTGTGTCGCCTGATTGCCGGTGAAGTAATAGCCGCCTACCTCGCCACACTTGGCCTCACAACGTTGACGGTAGATCACCGACAGGCCGTCGACCTTGCCCACCGCCTCCAGCGGGTACACCCGTCCGATCGTGCCTTGTGAGCTCCACCCAGTTGGCCCGCCGCCGCCCGCCGACAGATAGCCGCCGCGCTTGGCGCCCGGCGCCTTGAACCGGTTGAGCGCCACAGGACTGATCGCCTGGTAGACGATGGTCACAGCGGTGTCCGCGGGGTGGCGGCTGCCCGCGGCGGGGCTCTGGTGCAGCACTTTGTTGACGTCGAGCGTTGCGGCAGTGGCCTTGGGAGCGCACTTCAGCTTGGCTTGGGCGATGGCGGCGCAGGCCGCTTCAGGCGCCATCTCGGTCACGGCGGGCACGACCGGGTTGCCGAGGAAGTTGATCGTCACGGTGGCGCCCGGCGCCAGACCCGTCCCCGGGGCGGGGTCCTGCGACTGGACGACGCCGGCCGGCGCGCCCTGGCCCGTCTCCTGCTGCTTGCACACCAGCCCGGCCTGGGAGATGACGGCGCACGCGTCCGCGATCGGCTGGTTCGTGTAGGTGCCGACCTCGATCTGGTCGGGGAAGGTGATCGTGACCGTGGTGCCGGTGGCGGCGGGGGAGCCGGCGGCCGGGCTCTGGGCCTGGACCACGCCGACCTTCGCCACCGTCGCCGCCTTGCCGGAGGGCTGCTTGGCGCACTTCAGACCGGCCTCATCGAGGGCCTCGCACGCCTTGTCGGCGGACACGTCCGTGACGTTCGGCACGGCGAGCGGGCCGCGGTAGTAGACCGTGACCGCGCTGCCGCGCGGCGCCCGCGCGCCCGCCTGCGGCTTGGTCTCCAACACGGTGCCCGTGGCGTCCTGCGCGGTGCTGTCCTCCCGCGCCACCTCCACGCACCGCAGCTCCGGCCGCAGCTCCGCGCATGCCGCCGCGCGGTCCTTGCCGACCAGGTCGGGCACGGTGGTGCTGCGCGGCTTCGGCGCGGCCGTCGGGGTGACGATCTTCGACTGCGGCGTCTGCGGCCGGTTGCTCACCTTGGTGACCGGGGGCGTCGGGGTCGGCGTCGGGGACGGGGTCGGGAGCGGCTTGTCCTCGGCTCCCTCCGTGTCGCCCGAGTCGATCTGGGTACGCTTGCCGTTCGCGTCGAACGACAGCGTGAACCGGCTCTTCTGGTCGTTGACCCACACACGGTCGTCACGGGCGGTGAGCTGGAACTGCCCCGACGGGCTCGGCACCCGCTCGCTCCTGACCCGCTCCGTGGCCACCTCGACGATCAGCACGTGCAGCTTGGTGAAGTCCGGGACGTACACCCGGCCCTTGTGCACCAGCGGCCGGTCGAACTGGTTGCCCTCCCGCCCGCTCAGCTTCACGCTCCGCACGCGCTGGGTCTGGAAGTCGCCGATGACGAGGGTGCCGGTGGCTCGTACCACGACGGCGATCAGGCTGGAGGTGGTGCCCGGCTGGGACACCGTGCCCTGGCCCGCGCCGAGCTCGAGCTGCCTGCGCGGTCCGTCCGCGTCGTACATGACGGCCTGGCCGGTGTCGCTCCGGTAGACGACCGGCAGGTCGGAGACCGTGGTCAGGGTGATGGTCGTGCCCGGCTCGCTCACCGCCTGCCGAGCTTTCAACGCGCCGTCGACGATCTCCAGCAGCTCGCCGGTCGGTGCGGTGTAGGCCCACACCGTGCCGCGGGAGTCCGCCACCGCATCCGCGACCGGCGGGACCTGGACCGTGCCCGCCTTGCCGCGCGAACCGTCGAGTTTGTCCAGCTTGCCGGAGCCCTGGTCCAGCAGGTATGTCTGCCCGTCGCCGGCCATGAGCTTGAGCTTGCCCGTCGCGGCGCCTTTGGGGACCGTCTTGTCCGGCTTCAGTGTGTCGGTGGGCAGCCTGGTCGCGACCTTGGTGTCGTTGTTCACGACCCAGACCGAGTCGGGGCGTACCTGCACGACCTCCAGGGTCTGGTCGCGCGTCGCCAGCTCGACGGCGGTCTGCGCGTCGACCTGGTTGCTGCTGGCGTTGATCTGTGCGAGGCCCGGCCCCTTCGGCAGGATGGCACTGCCGTCGCTGAAGGCGGCCTTGGAGGTGGTGTAGCCGGTGCCGAACCCCACCCCCACCACGAGCGCCACGATCAGCACGCCGAGCAGGGCGCGGTTGAGCGCGGTGCCGGTGATCAGCCGGCGGAGCCGATCGACGACGGCTTGCCGGAGCGGCGGGGACGGCTGGGGGGAGCCGGACATCACGATCCTCCATGCGGTCGAGCAGGGGAGCGCACTGAGAATAGGGCTATTCGATCCCTTGCCGCCGCCGATCCGAATGGGAAATGCTTCCCAAATCGGCGGACATGAGGTGATGTGGAGAGGCGGGTATGGCCGCGATGCGAGTCGAGCGGGCCGGACAGATCGTGGAGCTCGCGGAGGACGAGCAGCTCACCTTCGGGCGTGATCGGGAGTGCACGATCTGCCTCGATCCGGAGGACACCGGCATCTCGCGGCTGGCCGGCAGCGTCGGCCACGAGAACGGCAGCTGGTGGCTGACCAACCGGTCGAGCGCATGCAAACTGACCGTGGTGGACGGGCTGGGCCTGCCCAGTGTCCTGGCCCCGGGGCGGCGGCGGGCGATCGAGGAGCGTACGAAGATCCTCGTCCACGGCACCCGAGGGCGGCACGACCTGCTGCTGACCCCTCCGCCCGTTCAGGCCGAGCCGACGGCGGGCGAGCCCGCGCCCAGCGGCAGCCTGCCGACCGCGATCGGCGAGGAGGTCGTGGTGAACGAGAGCGACCGGCTCGCGATGGTGGCGCTGTTCTGCGGCTACCTGGAAGAGCCGCCCCGGTACGACCCGCACCCCAAGGACTACAACGCCGCCGCGGCCCGGCTCGGCTGGCCGCGCACGACCCTGGTCAAGCGGATCGAGTACCTGCGCAACCGGCTGGACATGGCGGGCGTGCCGAACATGAAGGGGTTCAACGCGCTGGTCAACCTGGCCGAGTACGCGATCAGCCGTGGCCTCATCACCCGAGACGACCTGCGGCTGCTGCGCCGCTAGGAACCCTTTCCCATACCGCCGTCGCGGGCGGCGCTTCTAGCCTCGGAGCCGGCAACACCGACGACACCGAGGAGAGAAAGCCATGACCGTCATCGGCGGCGAGATTCCCCAGCTCCACGCGCTCAACGCGAGCTTCCAGCGGCAGGCGGGCACCGTCGACGCCCTGCTGCGCGACCTCGGCAACGAGCTGGCCGGCACGTACTGGCGCGGCGGCGCGGCCGACAGGTTCCGCACGTCCTGGAGCGGCGAGTACGAGCCGGCGCTCAGGAGATTGTCCGCGGCCCTGGTCGAGGCGGCGACCGAGGTCCGGCGCCGGGCCGACGCGCTCGAGCAGGCCGGCAGCTGAGGAACGCGAAGGGACCGGGCGGTGGAGAGGGAAGTCCGCGTCGCGGCCGGTGGGCAGGAGGCCGCGATCGTGTTACGTGCCGGGCAGTTGGCCACGGTGGCCGATCTGGCCACGACGCTGGCCCTGCCGGCAAGCGCCCGCCTCCGCGCGGACGGCGCGGAGATGGTGGCGGCCGCCCCGCTCGCCCGCGCCCCTCTGCCCATCGGCGCCTGCCTCGGCCCGGATCGCGGAGCGGACGCGGGTGAGCAGGGCGGGTTCGAGGTGGCGGTGATCGGGGGAGCAGGCGGCGCGTCCCGTGCCCTGCTGCGACCCGAGACCGTCACGACGCTGGGCCGGTCGGCGGCCAACGCGCTCGCGCTGGCCGATCCCGAGATCAGCCGCCGGCACGCGACCCTGACCCTGGCGGACGACGGCACGGCCGAGCTGGCCGACGCGGGTTCGCGTAACGGCGTCGGCTGGCACGGGGTCCGGCTCGCGGCCCCCGCACGGGTCGCGCCCGGCGAGCCGTTCGGGATGGGGGAGACGGTGCTCGCCATCCGCCCCGTCGCCGCCGCGGACGCGCCGCTGCAGCCGGTGCGGGAGGACGGCTGGGTGTTGTTCAACCGCCCGCCACGGTTGCCGATCAGGCAGGCCGTCCTCCGGGTCACGGTGCCGCGCCGTCCCCAGCCGCCGCGGACCGTGCGGTTCCCCCTGCTGGCGGTGCTGCTTCCCCTGGTGCTCGCGGGCGCCGCGTACCTCGTCTTCCCGGGCGCGGCCTACTTCCTGGCCTTCGCGGCGCTGTCTCCCATCCTCATGGTGGCGAACCTGATCGCCGACCGCCGGGGCGGGCGCCGCGACCACCGGACGGCCTGCGCCGAGTACGACCGGCAGCGCGCCGACATCCAGGACCGCTTGGCCACGGCCGCCGCCGAGCAGGGGCAGGCCGCCCGCGAGGCGTTCCCCGACCCCTGCCGGGTGCTCAGGATCGCCACCGGCCCCACCAGCAGGCTCTACGAACGCCGCCCGCACGACCCCGACTTCCTCGGGCTCCGCGTGGGATTGGCGCCGCGTCCGGCAGAGGTGACGTTCGCCGGCGCGACGGACGAGGAGGAGCTCGAGGTGCCTGCGATCGAGCACGGTCCGGTCACCGTCGGCCTCGCCGAATCCGGGGTGCTCGGGCTCGCCGGCCCGCGTGACGGCCTGTTGCCGCTCGCCCGGGCGGCCCTGGCGCACCTGGCCACCCTGCACGCCCCGCACGACGTCGGCCTGGTGATCCTCACCGGCAAGGAGGAGGCGGCCTCGTGGGAGTGGGCGACCTGGCTGCCGCACACCCTGCCGCACGTGCCGGGGCTGGCCTGCCGCCGCATGATCGCCGTCGGCGCGGACCAGGCGGCCGCGCGGGTGGCCGAGCTGCGCCGCATCGTCGCGGAGCGGCAGGCCGAGCAGCGGGCCACGCTGAACGCGGGCGCGCCCGAAGGCCGCCGCCTGGTCGTGGTGGCCGACGGCGCGCGTCGGTTGCGTTCGGTGCCCGGCCTGGCCGAGCTGCTCGCCGAAGGGCCCGAGTCCGGCGTGTACGCCATCTGCCTGGACACCGAGGAGACCCACCTCCCCGACGAATGCCGGGCGACCGTCGTCGTCACCGGACCTTCGGGCACCCGGGCCAAGGTACGCCGGCGCGATCTGGCCACCGAATCCGTCCTGCTCGACCGCCTCACCGACGACGACGCCGACCGGCTGGGCCGCGCCCTGGCGCCGATCCGCGTGCTGGGCGGCAGGTGGGGAGCCGAGGCGGACCTGCCGGACTCCGTACGCCTGCTCGACCTGCTCGGCCTCGGCCCCGATCCCGACGCCGAGGCGATCCAGCGGCGATGGGCCGCCGGGCGCGGCAGCAGGGTGACGCTCGGTGTGGGCGCGGACGGCCCGGTCACCGTCGACCTCAGAAGGGACGGGCCGCACGCGCTGGTCGCGGGCACCAGCGGCGCCGGCAAGTCCGAGCTGCTGCAGACCCTGATCGCCGGCCTGGCGGTGGCGAACTCCCCCGAATGGTTGTCCATGGTGCTCGTCGACTACAAGGGCGGCAGCGCCTTCGCCGAGTGCCGTGACCTGCCGCACTGCGCCGGCATGGTCACCGACCTCGACGGCCGTCTGGTCTCGCGGGCGCTGGAGTCGCTGAACGCCGAACTGCGCCGCAGGGAGGAACTCCTGGCCGCGGCCGGGGCCAAGGACATCGAGGACTACTGGGCGGTCAGCGACCGGCCGCTGGCCCGGCTGGTGATCGTCATCGACGAGTTCGCCTCGCTGGTGGAGGAGGTGCCCGAGTTCGTCACGGGCGTCGTCGGCATCGGGATGCGCGGACGCAGCCTCGGCGTGCACGTCGTGCTCGCCACCCAGCGACCGGCCGGGGCGGTGAGCGCCGATCTGCGGGCGAACCTGAACCTGCGGATCTGCCTCCGCGTCACCAGCGCCGCCGACAGCGGCGACGTCATCGACGTGCCCGACGCGGCGCGGCTCTCCCGGCACCGGCCGGGGCGGGCGTACCTGCGGGCGGGCCACTCCGACCTGACGCTGTTCCAGGCGGCCCGCATCGGCGGCCCGCGAGCCGGCGCCGGGGGCGCGGACCGCGAGGTGACGGTCACCCCCAGGAACGTCGCCGACCTGGGGCTCGCGCCCGCCGGTCAGGATCGCGACGACGACGAGCACGGCGGTGAGACCGACCTCGGCGCGCTCGTCGCGGCAGTCGGGGAGGCCGCCCGGCGCTCCGGCGCCGCCGTGCCGCCCTCACCCTGGCTTCCGCCGCTGCCCGGCCGGATCGCCGCCGACGACCTGCCCGCGATGGTCAGCACTCCCGCCGCGGTGGGCACTCCGGCCACCGGCACTCCTGCCATGGCCGTGCCCATCGGACTGGCGGACCATCCGGACCGCCAAACGCAGACGCCCTTCGTTCTGGATGTCCGGGCCAGCGGGACCGTGCTGGTCGCCGGCATGGCCAGGAGCGGTCGATCCACCGTGCTCCGCACCCTGGCCACGGGGCTGGCGCGCCGCAACAGCCCGGCCGATCTGCACCTGTACGTCCTCGACCAGGGCAACAGGGCGCTGGCCCCGCTCCAGGAGTTGCCGCACTGCGGCGCGTACGTGGACGGGGACGACGCCGACCGGACCGAGCGGGTCCTCGCCCTGCTCGCCAGCGAGATCGGGCGGCGGCAGCGGCTGCTCGCCGAGGGCGGCCCGGCGGCGCTGCCGTACCTGCTGTTGATGGTCGACCGGTACGAGGCCTTCCTCGCCCGGTACGCCGACACCGAAGCAGGACGGCTGGTGGACACCCTCGACGGGTTGCTGCGGCACGGGCCCTCGGTGGGGATCGGCGTCGTGATCGCCACCGACCGGTCCGGCTTCACGCACCGGCTGTCCGGCGCGGTGGCGACCCGGCTCGTGTTGCGCCACGCGGATCCCGAGGACGCCGCCGTGTACGGCGTGAACCCGCGGGATCTTCCCGCCTCGATGCCCGACGGCCGGGCGATCGTGCTGCCCGGCATGGTCGAGACGCAGATCGCGCTGCCCGCGGAGGGACCGTGCGCGAGCGCGGCAGGCGTCCCGGCCGAGGCGCTCCCGCGGCCGGTTGATCCGCTGCCGGACACCATCAGCCCGAGCGAACTCGAAAGGCTCCGCGTCGCCGAGCGCCCGCCGGGCGCCACGGTGTGCACGATCGGCGCGGGCGGCGACCGGCTGGCTCCAGTCGACGTCGACCTGGCCGACCTGGGTCACCTCTTCATGATCGCCGGGCCGCCGCGCTCCGGACGGAGCGGCGCCCTGCTGACCATGGCCCGCTCGCTCACCGGGCTGCCGCTGGTGCTGGTCTGCCCCCGCCCCTCACCGCTGCGGGACCTGGCCGGGCTGCCGGGCGTGGCCGCGGTCCTGTCCGGCGCTGCCGAAGCGGACGGCCTGAGCGATGTGCTGACGGGGCTGCCCGGCCCGTACGCGGTCCTGATCGACGACGCCGAGCTGCTCGGGGACGGGCGCTGCGCGCCGGCGCTGGAGGAGCTGGCCAGGACCGCGCGGGATGACGGGAACGTGCTCGTCGCCGCGGGCACCACCGACGACCTGCAACTCCAGCGCTACCGCGGCTGGCTGGCAACGATGCGGCGGGCGCGTGCCGGCCTGCTGCTCGCCCCCGCCTCGCCGGCCGACGGGGAGTTGTTCGACATCAAGCTGCCGCCACCGCGTGGCGCCTGGCCCTCGGGACGGGGGATCCTGGTGGTGCGCGGGAGACGTATACCGATTCAGGTTCCGCTCGACGAAATGGCGATCGCCCCATGAGCGCGGCCGGTTATAGTACGACCGCCGTGGCCAGCTGCCCGGTTCGCAGCCTTTCCGTTGAGGACACCACCCCCTTGGACAAAGACCCGGCCAAGCTGCCCACGATGCCCCCTTCGGGATCCCCTTTGCCCGAGCCTGTCCCGTTGCGCACTGGCTACGTCAAGGAAGAAGCCCTCGGCCAAGGCGCGAACGGTCAGGTGTGGCGCGGACGGAGGGTCTCGGACGACCGGCCCGTCGCGATCAAGGTGTTGCGGGAGGAGTACGCCGCCGACCCCGCCGCCGTCGCCCGCTTCCTGCGCGAGGGCATCGCGCTGCGGTCGATCGACCACCCGCATCTCGTCCCCGTCTACGACCTCGTCGCCGAGGGCACCATGCTCGCCATCGTCATGGAGCTCGTGCCCGGGGAGAACCTGCGTGCCGCCATCGCGCGCGGCGTCGTCGATCCTGGCAAGGCCGTCACCCTGCTCGGCCACGTGGCCCAGGCGCTGGCTGCCGTGCACGCCGCGGGAATCGTGCATCGCGACGTCAAGCCCGAGAACGTGATGGTCACGTGGCGCGGCGGCGAGCCCTGGGCGCGGCTGACCGACTTCGGCGTGGCCCACGTCGCCGACGGGCAGGCGCTCACCCGGCAGTCCACGTTCGTCGGGACATCCGCGTACCTGGCTCCTGAGCTGGCCCAGGGCCGTTCTCCGACGTCCGCCGCCGACGTGTACGCGCTCGGCGTCATGGCGTACGAGCTGCTCGCCGGACGCAGGCCGTTCACCCACGACAATCCGATGGCGTTGTTACGCGCGCACCTGGAGGACCAGCCGGTCCGGCCCGCCGCGATCAGCGACGACCTATGGCGGGTCATCGAGGCCTGACTGGCCAAACGGCCCGATCAGAGGCCCGCGGCAAGCGCGCTCACCCGCCTGTTCGGCGGCGCCGGTGGCCTCCCTCCAGGCGCGCCGCCCCCGCTTCCCCCGCTGCCCGCGGCGCTCTCGCAGCCTTCGCCACC
>NZ_VCKY01000508.1 GCF_005889735.1 Nonomuraea turkmeniaca | reverse complement strand
CTCGGGTTCCGCAGATGTGTCTGAAGAAAAGCACACGGATCCAGGCGTTGAGCTGCGGTAACGCATACTGGAACGCGTGCGCGGCGTGTTACTAGGCCGGGGTGTTATTGCTGGTCAGGAGGGGGTGGCCGGTATCGCCTCTATGACCTTCTTCGGGATGGGAAGCGCCAGTTTGGCGAGGATGTCTCGTTGTGGCTTGGTGAGCTCGGCTATCTGGCGGAAGGTGCCGGTTGGCCCGGTGAAAGTGGCGATGGTCAGTTGGTCGAATTCCTCACGAATGTGCCGCCAGGTCCGGCCTGTGCCGGTTTCGATGATGCGGATCAGCAGCAGGGCCAGCCAGCAGAGGATGACGTGGGCGCGGATGCGCTGCTCCAGGCGGTGGTAGACGGGCCGCAGGTCGATGATCTGCTTCATGTCCCGCCAGCCCCGCTCGACCTGCCAGAGCTGCTTGAACCCCAGTGCGATGTCCTCGGCGCTCAGACGCGGGTCGCTGCTGCGCAGCAGGTACTTGCCGTCCAGCTTGGCCTCGGCCTTGACCTTGGCCTGGTCGATGCGCAGCAGCCCGCCGGCGGTGACGCGCAGGTAGCGGTTCAGGGCGGGCTTGGTGGAGATCACCCCGCGCAGTTCGGCCCGCTTGTCGCTCTTCCAGCCGTCGGTGCCGTCGATCAGCTCGCCGAGGTGGGCCAGCAGCCGCTCCCGCACCGCCGCGTCCCGATCGGCGCCGTCGGGGTTGAAGCAGATGACGAAGCGTTCATGCTCGCTGATGCGGACCTCTTTGACCTTGAGGTTGCCGGCCACGTCGGTGTAGCGGCCCTGCCGCGCCAGCGCCGCCTTGGCCTCGGGGCTGCCCGAGCGCAGCTTTTCCCCGAGGATGTAGTGGTGATCGCCGCTGCGTAGCGTGCGCCGGTTGTCTTCGGAGGTGAAGCCGCGGTCGCCCACCCATACGATCTTGGCGAGGGTCCAGTCCCGCATGTCCTTCTTGACCTGGCTGATCACGGTGGCGTCCGCGGTGCCGCCCGGCCAGCACCAGCAGCGGACCGGGATGCCGTCGCGGGTGACCGCCAGCCCGATCACCACCTGCGGCAGGTCGTCGCGGTGATCCTTGGACTTGCCGAACGCCCGGAAGCCCTTGCGCATGGCCGGTTCCTCGCCGGCATCGCAGTCGTCGGGCAGGGGCATGCCGCGCTCGTCGCGGTCGATGGCCTCATCGGGGGTGTCGATCTCGAAATAGGTGCTGGTCGTATCGAAAAACAGCAAGTCCACCTGAAGGTTCAAGAGGGTGGCGACCTGGTCGAACACCTTGTTCTCGATCGCGTCGCGGCACTCGTGCAGCCAGTCCATCGCCCGATAGCAGGCATCGTCGCTGCAGCTGGCCAGGCTCTCGATGTGGGCGCGGCGGCCGACCCAGTGCGAGGCGGCCAGCTTGGAGGAGGCATCCAGCGCGCGGTTGGCCACCAGCGCGAACAGCACCCGCTCGGTGTAGGGGCCGCGCCGGGTACGGGCCAGCATGGAAGTCATGATCTTGTCGATGGACAGCTGCCGCCACAGCTGGTCCAGCAGGTAGGCGCCGCCGAAGCCGGCTGAACCCTGGTAGTTCAGCTCGCCGGGGGTGCGCACGGTGGCCGCGCGTTCGGGGTCCAGCAGCCGGCACAGCGAGGTGACCAGGCGCTCGACCGCCGGGCGGTCGAGCTGATCCTCCCGGCCGAAGTTGTGCAGCACCTTGGTCTTGGACGATTTGCTGGCCGGATCCCATTCGTTGTGCGCCAGTTGCAGGTAGCGCACCACCGTGCCGTCCTTGTTCCTGCGGGCGGAGCTCCTGACGAACATGCCACCAGACCGTAACAGCTTAAGCACAGCCTGTGACTGCTGTTTCGTGGAAGTCGTGTTACTAGGCGTTCTCGCGATTTCCGCTAGGCCTCATGTCGCCGACCTGCATCTTCATGCTCGATCATGCCTCAGCACCCCGATTAGCTGCGGAACGCGAG
>NZ_VCKY01000507.1 GCF_005889735.1 Nonomuraea turkmeniaca | reverse complement strand
ACACCGCCCTGGAAGCCGTCGCTGCACGCGTCCGGCGCCACGAAGAGCAACTCCGCCGACTTACCACCCGGGTCAGCTGAAAGCGTTAACCGGCCAACGCCCAGAACCAGCGTCATTAGCCGGATAAGCCTACGACAACGCCGAAGCCGAGCAGGTCTGCCGTGACCTCGGCCTGCCCGCCGCCGCGTCCCCCTCGCGACCTCAGCTGCGCGTGCGGATGAGCATGACCAGCCCGGCGATGAACGACCCGAGCAGGACCGGCGACAGGACCGCGAGGCCGCCCCACACGACGAGGCCGAGATAGCCGAGCGCGGACGAACTGTACGTCGGGTCGGCGTCAGCGGCCGCGAACAGCCCCAGTCCGAGGACGACACCGGCCACCGTGAGCGCGATCGGCGTCCACAGGAGCACGTGGGCCCACACACGGTACGTCCGACTGTAGACACGTCGGGCCGACGGCACGTGCGGCTGCCGGGGATACCCGACGGATTCACTCATGCCCCATTTGTACCAGCCTGCGGGGGCCGGGCACCGCAGGGCCGGCCGTGGCGTACAGGTAGAGGCGTCGCGGGATCCTCTCGTCGAAGTTGCCCCCAAAGTGGCGCACGCAGTACACGCAGTCCAGCGGGCAGCCGATGACCTGGTTCAGGGACAGGCCGGACGTGCGATTGGTGGTGAACATGTAGAGGCGGGGCGCCGCCTGCCGGTCGTCGGGCATGCAGCGCAGGTTGGTGGGGCCGACGGCGACGGTGCCGGCGGCCTGCGACGCGGAGGGCGTCATCGTCGTTGCTCCGCTGCTGTAGGGAAGATGGGCAGGGTACGCACCGACTTGGGATGCGTACCGGATGACGGTCAGAGCATGTTCTTGATCGGCTGGGGTGTTCGCGGCACTGGCTGGGCGAGGATCTCGGTCGCCTCCCCGGGCGTGAGCAGGCGGGCGTCGCGCAGGAGGCTGACGGACTCCTCCCACTGTTTCCGTGCTTGGCTGTGCCGTTCGAGGTGGTGCAGGGTGGTGCCGAGCCACCAGCGTGACACGGCTTCCCCCAGGCGGTATTCCGCCTCGCGGAGCAGCCGGATGGCCATGGTGTAGCTTTCCACCGCCTCGGTCAGCCGGCCGGCATGGCGGTAGGCGTCGCCCAGCGAATCGTGTGCCGTGCCCGCACCGAAGCTCGGGTCCTCTTTCGGCCACAGCTCCACCCCCTGGTGTGCTTCCGCGATCGCCTCGTCTAAGCGCCCCTGCCGGTAGTAGACGTGCACCCGGTTGTTGCGGATCGCGGCCGATGCCCAAGGGCGTTCAGCGTCGTCGTTGAGCGTGAGAGCTGACTCGAGGTAGGCGAGCGCGTCGTCGAGACGTCCCATGATCGTGTTGATGACACCGAGGTTGTTGAGGGCTCCCACCTTCCTTCGGGGTAGTTCCGCGCGGTCCCAGTCGGTGAGAGCTGTCTTCAGTTGCGCGATCGCGGCATCGTAGCGGCCCTGGTCCCGGTAAACCCAGCCGAGGAAGTTGCGGAGCTGGGCCTTGTCCTCCCATGCCGCGCTGCGATCGGCCACTTCGATGGCGTGTGCGTAGATGTCGGCCAGTTGCGTGTGCCAGCCCTGGTAGGTGAAGGGCCAGTGGAGTCCGATGGCCAGGCCGATGGCGGTCGCCGGGTCGGGGCCGTCCAACGCCTGCTGCGCGGCGGCGAGCAGGTTGTCCCGCTCGTCCTGGACCCATCGTCTCGCCTCCGGCAGGTCCTTGCTGGGGATGCCGGGCAACTCGATGGGGCATCGCGGCACGACGGCATCGCGGCTGAGCAGGGTGCTCACCATCCAGAGGGTGGCCAGGTAGTGGTGGAGTGTGCGTCGTACGGCGGTGGTGCGTTCCTCCTCGGACAGGTCCTGGTGTGCGCGTTCGCGGGCATAAAGGCCGACCAGGTCGTGGAATTGGTAGCGGTCGGGTCCGGCGGGTTCGAGGAGGCGGGCGTCCTGGAGGCGCTCCAGGGCGGCTTCGGCGCGGTGGTGGGG
>NZ_VCKY01000506.1 GCF_005889735.1 Nonomuraea turkmeniaca | reverse complement strand
GGCTGGGTCCGCGCGGCGGCGCCGCTGGTCTCCCGGCTGGCCAGGCTGCGGGCCGTGCACGACCTCGGGGGCGAGGTCTTCAGCCAGCTCGCCGCCGCCGCGCTGCTGCGCCGCCTGGACGAGGTACGCACCGCCCGCGTGCGCGCGCTGCGCGAGCGCCACGACCACCTGTGCGCCGAGCTGCGCCTGCAGCTGCCGTCGTGGTCCTTCGAGCCGGCCCGGGGCGGCCAGACGATCTGGGTGCGGATTCCGAGCGGCGACGTCGACGCCTTCTCCCAGGTGGCGCTCCGGCACGGGGTCGCGGTGCCGCCGGGCAGGTCGTTCGACCCGCTGGGCGGGCACGCCGATCACATGCGGCTGCACTTCCTGTTCCCGGCGGAGGAGCTATCGCGAGCGGTGACCAACCTGGCCGCGGCCTGGGCGTCCTACGACGGAGCCGGGCGCACGGCCTCCCGCCACACCCTCATCGTCTGAAAGTGTGGGACGCGTGGAGACGACTCTCAAAGAAAAGACCTTTAGAGAAAAGACCTTCGTACTGGTGCACAGCCCCTCCGTCGGACCGTCCACCTGGGCTCCCGTGGCAGAGTCGCTGGAGCGCCGGGGGCACGCCGCCGTGGTGCCCGAACTGACCGGCATCGCCGTGGGCGGGCCGCCTTACTGGCCGCGGGTGGTGGCGGCCGTCAGGGACGCCGCGCCGGACACGCCGGTGGTGCTGGTCGGGCACAGCAATGCCGGGTTCTTCCTGCCGCTGATCAAGGAAGGGCTGGGCGAGCGCGTGGTGGCGTGCGTGTTCGCCGACGCGCACATCCCGCCCCGCGACGGGCTGGTCAAGGTCGCGGAGGAGGAGTTCCTGCCGTTCCTGCACGATCTGGCCGGGCCTGACGGGGTGCTGCCGCGTTGGACAGACTGGTGGGACGAGGAGGACGTCGTGGCCATGCTGCCCGACCCCGCCGTCCGCGTGCGGGTGGCGGCGGAGCAGCCGCGGCTGCCGCTCGACTACTACACGCAGTCCATCCCCGTGCCCGCCGGATGGGACGAGGTGAGGTGCTCGTGCCTGTGGTACGGGCCCCCGTACGACAAGGTCGCCGAGGAGGCCCAGCGGCGGGGCTGGCCCGTGACCCGCGTCCCCGGCCTGCACCTGCACCAGGTCGTCGACCCTGAAGGCGTCACGGACGCGCTGCTGAAGCTCTCCCGGACGTCGTGAATTCTTCACTGCCGCCCTCGGGTCGGGGCGATCACGAAGACGGGCGCCCGCAACAAGACCGACGCCATCCGGATCGCCGAGGACGCCGGCTGGCTGTGATCCGGCGGCGATCGGCGATGCCCTCTCAGATGTCGGTGATGCGCAAACCCGCGTGCGCCTTGTAGCGGCGGTTGACGGAGATGATGTTGGCGGTGAGCGCCTCGATCTGGTGGGCGTTGCGCAGCCGGCCGCCGTACACGCCGCGCACGCCGGGGATGACGTCCGCCAGCGCCTGCACCACGTCGGTCGCCTCACGGTCGTCGCCCAGCACCAGGACGTCCAGGTCCACCTTGTCCACCGCCGGATCCATCAGCACGACGGCCGACACGTGGTGGAAGGCCGCCACCACCCGGCTGTCCGGCAGCACGGCCACGGCCTGCTGAGCGGCGCTGCCCTCCTCGACCGGCAGCGCATAGGCGCCCTGCTTGTCGAAGCCGAGCGGGTTCACGCAGTCCACCACGATCTTCCCGGCCAGCTCGGCGCGCAGGGACTCCAGCAACGCCTTGTGGCCCTCGTACGGCACCGCCACGATCACGATGTCGGCCTGGGCGGCCACGACGGCGTTCTCGTCACCTGTCGCACCCGCCCCGATGGACTCCGCCGCGTCTTGGGCGCGCTGCGCGCTGCGCGACCCGATCAGGACCTGATGGCCCGCCAGCGCGAACCGCCGCGCCAGCCCCTTCCCCTGGTCACCGGTGCCGCCGAGGATGCCGATGGAAAGCCTGTTCACGTCAGTCATAGCTCGAATCATGCCAGCCCCTGGCCCCTGCC
>NZ_VCKY01000505.1 GCF_005889735.1 Nonomuraea turkmeniaca | reverse complement strand
CGAGCGAGGTCGCCTCCTCGTCCCGGTGCAGGGTGTTGACGTCGAGCCGGTAGTGCAGGTCACGGACGAGGGCGCGGGCCGTGCGGGTGGTGTGCTTGATCGTCAGCTTGGACCGCGGCGCCAGTTTGAGCCCGTCGGCCATCCAGCAGACCATCGCCTCCAGCTCCTGCGCCACGTGCGGCTGGTTGTTGGGCCGGGCGATCATGTCACCGCGTGAGATGTCGAGGTCGTCCTCGAAACGCAGCGTCACCGACATGGGCGCGAACGCCTCCTCCACCGGGCCGTCGAACGTGTCGATCGAGGCGATCCGGGTGGTCAGCCCCGACGGCAGATGCACCACCTCATCGCCCGGCTTCAGCACGCCGCCCGCCACCTGGCCGGCGTAGCCGCGGTAGTCGTGAAAGGCCTGATCGGTGGCGCGCTGGGGACGGATGACGTACTGGACGGGGAAGCGCACATCGGTCAGGTTACGGTCGGAGGCGATGTGCACGTTCTCCAGGTGGTGCAGCAGCGACGTGCCCAGATACCACGGCATGTTCTCCGAACGGGAGACCACGTTGTCACCGTTGAGCGCGGAGATCGGGATGAACGTCAGATCCGAGACGTTGAGCTTGGACGCGAACGCCGTGAACTCCTCCCTGATCTCCTCGAACCGCTCGTGCGAGTAGTCCACCAGGTCCATCTTGTTGACGGCCAGCACCAGGTGCGGCACCCGCAGCAGCGAGGTCAAGAACGCGTGCCGGCGCGACTGCTCCAGCACGCCCTTACGCGCGTCGATCAAGATGATCGCCAGGTCGGCCGTGGAGGCGCCGGTGACCATGTTGCGGGTGTACTGGATGTGCCCCGGCGTGTCCGCGATGATGAACTTCCTACGCGGCGTCGCGAAATACCGGTACGCCACGTCGATCGTGATCCCCTGCTCCCGCTCGGCCCGCAGCCCGTCGGTCAGCAACGACAGATCGGTGTATTCGGTGCCCCGATCGCGCGAGGTCCGCTCGACGGCCTCGAGCTGATCCTCGAAGATCGCCTTGGAGTCGAAGAGCAAGCGTCCGATGAGGGTGGACTTGCCATCGTCGACGCTTCCCGCCGTGGCAAAGCGAAGAATGTCCATCTTAGAAGTAGCCCTCTCGCTTGCGATCCTCCATGGCGGCCTCGGACGAGCGGTCATCGGCCCGGGTGGCCCCGCGCTCGGTGATCCGGGTGGCCGCGATCTCCTCGATGATCTCCTCGACCGTGCCGGCCGTGGACTGCACCGCGCCGGTGCACGTCATGTCACCCACCGTGCGGTAGCGCACCACGGCCTCGAACAGCGGCTCGTCATCACCGCGCGACACCACGTCGGCGTCGGGCAACAGCATGCCGTCACGCTCGAAAACCTTGCGGGTGTGGGCGAAATAGATCGACGGGATCTCGATGCCCTCGCGCCTGATGTAGTCCCAGACGTCCAGCTCGGTCCAGTTGGACAGCGGGAAGACGCGGATGTGCTCACCCTTGCGGATGCGCGCGTTGTAGAGGTTCCACAACTCGGGCCGCTGGTTCTTCGGGTCCCACTGGCCGAAGTCGTCACGGAAGGAGAACACCCGCTCCTTGGCGCGCGCCTTCTCCTCATCGCGGCGCGCGCCGCCGAAGACGGCGTCGAACTCGTGCTCCTCGATCGCGTCCAGCAGCGTGGTGGTCTGCAGCCGGTTGCGCGAGGCGCGCCGCCCGGTCTCCTCCACCACGCGGCCCTGATCGATGGAGTCCTGCACGCTGGCCACGATCAGCCGCGCGCCCAACTCGGCCGAACGGCGGTCGCGAAACTCGATGACCTCGTCGAAGTTGTGTCCCGTGTCCACATGCATGAGCGGGAACGGGATGGCCGCGGGCCAGAACGCCTTCTCCGCGATACGGAGCATGACGATCGAGTCCTTGCCCCCGGAGAAGAGCAGACACGGACGTTCGAACTCGGCGGCCACCTCTCGCATGATGTGGATGGCCTCGGCTTCGAGCACGTCAAGCTGCGACGTCGTGTAGTC
>NZ_VCKY01000504.1 GCF_005889735.1 Nonomuraea turkmeniaca | reverse complement strand
CCCCACGCCCGACCCCCACCGTGCGCCGGCAGCGGACCACGCCACAACCCGCCGCCGTCCGGACGACACCTCCCGCGCACAAGCCGGTGTCCGCGGCTGCGCCATCTGGGGTCCCCGAGTCGACCAAACCCGCGATCCGGCCCACCATGAGCGCGACCTCACAAGCATCGCCAAGCGCGTCTTCGGAAACAGGCCGTCAACACACGCCACCCGGCCAGACCCGGGAACCGCCAGGACAAGTCGGCAAATCGACAGACAGGCCCAAGGCGGAACGCGTGAACCCCCCGCCGGGCCAGACCCTGAAGTGAGTCTGCCTCTGCAGACCCAGGCGTGGCGGCAGCTAGCGCAGGCCGGCGAGGCGTGAGCGGGTGCGGGCCGGCGCCGACGCGGGCAGCGAGGCGAGGATGTCGGCGAGCGAGACCGCGGCGAGGCTGTGCCGCCACGCATCGTGTGCCTCGGCCATCTTCTCGGCGAGGACGCAGGTGCGCAGGCAATCCTCGGGCCGCAGCGCCCCCCGCCCCTGCTGGCGGATCTCGCGGCACTCGTACGGCGAGGACGTGCCGTCGACCGCCTCGACGATGTGCAGCAGCGTGATCTCGGTAGCCGGCCGCCCGAGCCGGAATCCGCCTCGCGGGCCCGTCGTCGCGGCCAGCACGCCGGCCCTGACCAGCGCCTGCAACTGTTTGGCGAGATAGGGCGCGGGCAGGTCGTAGTACTCCGCGAGCTGCGCCGCCGACGCGGTTGCTCCGGGTTCGAGCTGGGCCAGTGTGGTGGCGCAGTGCAGCATCCATTCGGTGCTCGCGGGCAGCTTCATGGTTCCAGCATATTGCCGATATTGCGGACCTTTTTAGTCCGAGATAGGGTGACCGGATCAGTGAGAAGGGGAGGTCATCATGCGGATCGCAGTCGCCGGTGCGACCGGGAACATCGGGTCATTGACCGTCGCGGCCCTCGAGCGGGACGGGCACCACGTCGTGCGCCTCAGTCGCTCCCTGGGCGTCGATCTGGTGACGGGAGACGGCCTCGACGATGCCCTTGCCGGCGTCGAGGCGGTCGTCGACGCCACCAACATCGTGGCGACCGATCGGGACGAGGCGGTGAAACACTTCGGCGCCGCCACCACTAACCTGCTCGCCGCCGGGGAGCGGGCCGGCGTCCGTCACCACGTGCTGCTCTCGATCGTCGGGCTTGATCGCATCGAGGGAAACGCGCACTACGCCGGCAAGCGGGAGCAGGAGCGCCTGGTGGTGGCCGGTCCGGTGTCGTGGACGATCGTCCGGGCCACGCAGTTCCACGACTTCGCCGCCACGGTGGTGAGCTGGACCGAGCAGGACGGCGTCGCCACCATCGCGCCGCTGCTCGTGCAGCCGATCGCGCCTGCGGACGTGGCCGGCGTCCTCGCCGAGGTCGCCGTGGGCGAACCGCGGCGGCACCACATCGACGTGGCCGGGCCCGAGTCGCAGGACCTCGTCGACATGGCCCGGCGCACTCTGGAGGCACGCGGCCGCGAGATGAAGCTGGTGCCGGCGTGGTCGGGGGTGTTCGGCCCGGAGATGGCGGGCAACGTGCTGCTGCCCGGTGAGGGTGCCCGTATCGCGCCGACCACGTTCGATGAGTGGCTCGCAGGACAGCGATAGAGGCACGACGTCACGGAGCGGATCGCCCGCGCCGACGAACGGCCTATTTCGGCAGGCTGGGTTGATCGATCACCCACAACCAGGTGCCGTCGGCCTGGCGGCGAGCCACCTCGACCGTGACGCCGCCGCCGGGCGGCCGCACCGACGTGAGCGCCAGGTCGCCGCTCCGCGGCGTCGGCTGCTGCCGGCCGGGAGCGAAGGTGGGCTGGCCGGCCAGCAACTGCGCATATGCCTGGCGGATCTCCTCGCTGCCCGTGGCGACCCGGCCGTCCGGCAACGCCGGCGCGTCCGTACGGCCGAGCGTGCCGCGGTTGGCCGCCGCGCAGCGTCATGCGCGGAGGTTTCTGCCGACAGGTTCCTCGGGGGCGGCGAGCGGTGGGTGCGCGGGTGCGTCCGGGG
>NZ_VCKY01000503.1 GCF_005889735.1 Nonomuraea turkmeniaca | reverse complement strand
TGGTGGTGTTGCCGGAGTTGCCGCTGACGCCGAACGGGAAGCTGGACCGCAAGGCGCTGCCCGCGCCGGCCTACGCGACCGGGTCCGGTCGCGCCCCGGCCACGGTGCAGGAAGAACTCCTGTGTGCCGCCTTCGCCCATGTGCTCGGGGTGGACTCGGTCGGTGTGGATGACGACTTCTTCCAGCTGGGCGGCCATTCGCTGCTGGCGGTGTCGCTGGTGGAGTTGCTGCGTGGGCGTGGTGTGTCGGTGTCGGTGCGGGCGTTGTTCGAGTCGCCCACTCCGGCGGGTCTGGCCCGGTCGGCCGGTGTCGATGCGGTGGAGGTGCCGGAGAACCTCATTCCGGCCGATGCCGAGCGGATCACGCCGGAGATGTTGCCGTTGGTGGATCTGTCCGCGGACGAGGTGGAGCGGGTGGTGGCCTCGGTGGCGGGTGGCGCGGCGAACGTGGCGGATGTGTATCCGCTGGCGCCGCTGCAGGAGGGCCTGCTCTTCCACCACTTGCTCGCCGGCGACGGCGTGGACGTGTACGTCTCGGCATATGTGCTGGAATTCGACTCGCGGGCCCGGCTGGACGGATTCGCGCAGGCTTTGCAGCAGGTGATCGACCGGCACGACATCTACCGCACCGGCGTGGTGTGGGAAGGGCTGCCCGAGCCGGTCCAGGTGGTGTGGCGGCACGCGGTGCTGCCGGTCGTCGAGCATGAGCTGGGTCATCCGGGTGACGGCGATTCCGTCACCGCGCTGAGGGCGGCCGCAGGCGCTGCGATGGATCTGGGCCGGGCGCCGTTGATGGACCTGCACATCGCCGAGGTGGCCGAGGGCCGCTGGCTGGGGTTGGTGCGGATGCACCACATGGTGCAGGACCACCAGGGCATGGACATGCTGGTCCAGGAACTGCAGGCCGTACTTGCCGGCGAGTCCGGTCGGCTGGCTGCGGCGTCGCCGTTCCGGAACTTCGTGGCGCAGACCCGCGGCGGGGTGTCCCGGGCCGAGCACGAGCGGTTCTTCGCCGAACTGCTGAGTGACGTGACCGAGCCGACCGCGCCGTTCGGGCTGCTGGATGTCCACGGTGACGGTAGCGATCTGGTCTCCGAACTGGTGCCGATCCCCGACGATGTGGTGACGGCGCTCCGGCAGGCGGCGCAGCGGATGGGGGTCAGCGCGGCCACGGTGTTGCACGTGGCGTGGGCGCGGGTGCTGGCGGTGCTGGCTGGGCGCGACGACGTGGTCTTCGGCACGGTCCTGTTCGGGCGGATGAACGCCGGTGAGGGCGCGGATCGTGCGCTGGGTCCCTTCTTCAACACGCTGCCGGTGCGGGTGCGCACTGGTCAGATCGGGGTACGGGCGGCCGTCGAGGAGATGCGGACGCAGCTGGCGGCGCTGCTGGAGCACGAGCACGCCCCGCTGGCGGTGGCGCAGCAGGCCGGTGGGCTTGCCGGCAACACGCCGCTGTTCACCTCGCTGTTCAACTACCGGCACGGTGCACAGGAGGCGGACAGTACGCCTCAGCAGTCGATCGAAGGCGTCCGGCAGGTCTTCGTTCAGCAGCAGAACAGCTATCCGTTGACCGTGTCGGTGAACGACTGGGGTGCCGAAGGGCTCAGTCTGAGCGTCCTCGCGGTGGATCCCATCGATGCGCGCGGGGTGGGTCTGCTGGTGCGGACTGTGGTGGAGAATCTGGTGGCCGCGCTCACCGTGGCTCTGGATGATGGCCCGGATCTGGCGCTGCAGTCCGTGGGGGTCTTGGACGGGCGGGAACGCGATCGGCTGCTGGTTGAGTGGAATGACACGGCGGCGGTGGTCGGTGCTGGGGTGGTGGAGTCGTTCGAGCGTCAGGTGGTCGTGACTCCGGATGCGGTTGCGGTGGTGGCTGGTGGTGTCGAGGTCTCTTATGCGGAGTTGGATGCTGCTGCTAATCGGTTGGCGGGTTATCTGCGTGGTGCTGGGGTGGGGGCGGAGTCGGTAGTTGGGTTGTGTCTGCCGTCCGGGGTGCAGATGATCACGGCGATTTTGGGTGTGTGGAAGGCGGGGGCGGCGTATCTGCCGATTGATGGG
>NZ_VCKY01000502.1 GCF_005889735.1 Nonomuraea turkmeniaca | reverse complement strand
CCCCAGAAGTCTGGATCTCGCATGATGCGTCCTCCAACTATCGAGATACCTTGACGATATATCTAGATAGTTTGGACAACAAGGACCCTTTTGGCGGGGCCTGGGAAGTTAGCGCACGCTAACTGCGGCATCGATCGCGGCCTTCGCCATCGTGTGCAGCAGCGGCCGCATGTCCCGCTCCGGCAGCTCGCCCGCGCTGTGCGGGGTCGAGTTGAGCAGGCCGAAGACGGCGTGGGTGGCGGCGCGCAGCCGGGCGGCCGGGCACGCGGGATGCAGCTCGGCCAGCACGGTCACCCACTCCTCGACGTACAGCCGCTGCAGCCGCCTGATCTGACGTCGCTGCGGCTCCGGCACGTTGCCCAGCTCCCTGTCGTGCACGGAGATCAGCGCCGGCTGCTCGATCGCGAACGTGATCTGCACGTTGAGCAGCGCGTCCAGAGCCTGCCGCGGGTCGGTGGCGGAGGTGGCGACCGCGACGGCCGACTCGCGCAGGCGCGAGCTGATGTCCAGGAGCATCTCGGCCAGCAGCGCGTCCTTGCCGCTGAAATGCCGGTAGAGCGCCGGACCCGAGACGCCCACCGCGCCGCCGATGTCCTCGATCGAGACACCGTGGAAGCCGCGCGCCGCGAACAGCCGGGCGGCCGCCTCCAGAATCTCCGCGCGCCTGTTGCGCCGATTACGGGTAGGGGTGGTGGCAGCGGTGGTCACGTCTCGCATACTAGACGACTACGTTAATGATGACTAACATCCATGCCATGAGAGGGGACTCATGAGCAGCGACTGGCCGGTGCTGAAGTCGGTCGCCGACCCGGGGAGCGAGGCGTACAAACGCAACGCCGAGCTCAACGAGCGGTTCGCCGCCGAACTGCTCGAACGCCTCGCCGCCGCCGCGCTCGGCGGCCCCGAGCGGTCCCGGCAGCGGCACGTGGAGCGGGGCAAGCTGCTGCCACGCGACCGCGTCGACGGCCTGCTCGACCCGGGCTCCCGCTTCCTGGAGCTGTCGCCGCTGGCCGCGAACGGCCTCTACGATGACCAGGCGCCCGCCGCCGGGATCATCACCGGGGTGGGCCGGGTCTCCGGCCGCGAATGCGTGATCGTCGCCAACGACGCGACGGTCAAAGGCGGCACGTACTACCCGATCACCGTCAAGAAACACCTGCGCGCGCAGGAGGTGGCCCTGCACAACCACCTGCCGTGCGTCTATCTCGTGGACTCCGGCGGAGCGTTCCTGCCCAAGCAGGACGAGGTCTTCCCGGACCGCGAGCACTTCGGCCGCATCTTCTACAACCAGGCCACGATGTCCGCCCGCGGCATCCCGCAGATCGCCGCGGTGCTCGGCTCCTGCACCGCCGGCGGCGCGTACGTGCCCGCGATGAGCGACGAGGCCGTGATCGTCCGCGGCCAGGGCACGATCTTCCTGGGCGGCCCGCCGCTGGTGAAGGCGGCCACCGGCGAGGAGGTCACGGCCGAGGAGCTCGGCGGCGGCGACCTGCACTCACGGATCAGCGGCGTCACCGACCACCTGGCCGAGGACGACGCGCATGCCCTCGCCATCGTCCGTGACATCGTCTCCACGCTCGCCCCGCGACCTCCGCGGCCGTGGGAGACGATCGCGCCGGAGCCGCCCCGCCACGACCCGCGCGACCTGTACGGGATCGTGCCCGGCGACACCCGGCAGCCGTACGACGTGCGCGAGGTGATCGCCAGGATCGTCGACGGCTCGCGGTTCCTGGAGTTCAAGGCGGAGTACGGGTCGACGCTCGTGACCGGGTTCGCGCACCTTCACGGCCATCCCGTGGGGATCGTGGCGAACAACGGCATCCTGTTCAGCGAGTCCGCCATGAAGGGCGCGCACTTCATCGAGCTCTGCGACCAGCGCCGGATTCCCCTCGTCTTCCTGCAGAACATCAGCGGATTCATGGTCGGCAAGGCGTACGAGGCGGGCGGCATCGCCAAGCACGGCGCCAAGATGGTCACCGCCGTCTCGTGCGCGCGGGTGCCCAAGTTCACCGTCGTGATCGGCGGGTCGTTCGGGGCGGGGAACTACGCGATGGCGGGG
>NZ_VCKY01000501.1 GCF_005889735.1 Nonomuraea turkmeniaca | reverse complement strand
CAATACCCGTCGTACGACGAGCAGCCGCCCTCCGGCAACGGTGTCGCCGAGCCGCAGGTCCCGCAGCACATGGGCCCGCCAGAGCACTTCGACCAGCCCGCGCCGCCCCTGCTCGGCGCGCCCGACCACTTCGACCACCCGGGGCCGCCGCCCCAGGAGCAGCAGCAGTCCGAGCACGGCGACCGCCCGCTCGTCTACGGGGTCGACTGCAAGAACGACCACTTCAACGACCCCCGCGTCCCCTACTGCGCCGTCTGCGGCATCGCCTTGGTCCAGCGCACCCTCGTCCCCTACAAGGGGCCGCGGCCCTCTCTCGGCGTCCTGATCCTGGACGACGGGACCGC
This sequence comes from Nonomuraea turkmeniaca, assembly GCF_005889735.1. Lineage (GTDB taxonomy): Bacteria > Actinomycetota > Actinomycetes > Streptosporangiales > Streptosporangiaceae > Nonomuraea > Nonomuraea turkmeniaca. The sequence goes on along the minus strand of NZ_VCKY01000501.1, from coordinate 1,739 downwards.
GCTGCCGCTGGAGACCGACTACCTGCTCGGGCGCGACCCCGAGCGGGCGCCAGAGGTGGCCGGCGGCACCGCCAGGCCCGCCAAGGTGACCAGCCCGGACGGGTCGGTGTCACGGCGGCACCTGCGGGTGGCGCTGGACGGGTGGGACGTCAACCTGGTGGACCTGGGCTCCGTCAACGGCACCCAGATCCAGCCGCCCGGCGACCCCAACTTCTACGACATCCCGCCGAACGAGCCCGTCACCATCGCCCCGGGCACCACGGTCCGGGTGGGCGTCTCCCGCACCCTCCGCTTCGAGGCACACCGGGGGTAGGACGCCGCATCCCGCACGCCGACCGCGTCCCTTGGCCTTCGGGTCCGGGGGCACGGGCGTTCGCGGTGGTGGGATGCGGACACGTGCGTGTCCGCGGCCCTCGGGTCCGCGGCCCTCGGGTCCGGGGCCAGGAACTCCTGGGCGCCGCGCAGGCGGGTGCGGAGCCGTCGTTGCGTCGCCGTGCAGTCCAGGCGGACGTCGTACGGGCCGGGCAGGGCCGTGTCGGCGCGGCGGCCGGTGGGCAGGCGTGCGGCGTCGAGGCCGTCCCTGCGGGCGATCAGCACCCCCAGTTCGTGGCGGCTCAGCGGGTCGGAGCCCGCCAGGTGCCAGATGCCCGCCTCCCCGCGGACGGTCAGCTCCATGAGCGCCGCCGCGAGGTCGGCGACGTGCACCGGGCATCTCACGTCGTCCGTGAACAACACCCCGTCCCCGCGCCCGGTGGCGAGCGAGCGTACGAGTGCCTCGTGCGGGGACCCGCCGCGCCCGATGATCAAGGACGTCCGGGCGATCGCGGCGCCGGGCAGGACGGCCCGCACCGCCGTCTCCGCGGCCGCCTTGGCGGCGCCGTACGGGCTGACCGGGTCCGGCACGCACGTCTCGTCGTAGCGTGGCGCGGAGCCCGAGAAGACGGCGTCGCTGGAGACGTGCACCAGTCGCCCGCCCACCGCCGCCACGGCCAGGGCCAGGTATGCCGCGCCGTCCGCCGTGGCGGTCCAGTCCCGCTGCCGGTACGCCGCGTTGATCGTCACCTCCGGCCGGAACACGCCGACGACGGCCGCGGCGTCCGCACGCGAACGCACGTCCAGGGGCAGCCAGGCGACGCCTGGGAGCTCTCCGGGCCGGGTCAGGTACGTCGCGCCCACGTCATGTCCCGACGACACGCACAACCGTACGAGCTCGCCTCCGAGAAAACCGCTCCCGCCGACGATGAGAATCCGCACGAATCGCCACCTCTCTTCCATGCCGCCCCCGTAGAACGGCGTGTTTCCTCAGCCCATCAGTCCACAAATACGACATACCCGGCGTGGGGTGCCACGGGGACCGGAAATCCCGCAGGAGCGCCAGGACTCCGGGCGGGCCGGACGGCCGGAAGCCCCGCGGATCCAGGGGCTCCCCACCGCTGGCCGGTGCCGCGCAGAGCGGCTTGGGACCTTTTCCGCCGTCCTGGTAAATGTCGCGACTAATGTAGATAAATCGCCAAATAATCGAAAATCATGGAAAAGTGAGGGTTAGTGGGAACGGCATCGCACCGGCATTACGCGCCCATGACGGCCCGGCAACGGCCACCCCATTCCCGCCGATCCGGACGCCCCCAACACTAGGCCGTCCGGAACGCCCGGATACCCCCAACACTAGGCCGTCCGGAACGCCCGGATGCCCCGCAACAGCCGTACCGCCGCCTCCAACCCGCTGGCCGCCTCCAGCG
>NZ_VCKY01000500.1 GCF_005889735.1 Nonomuraea turkmeniaca | reverse complement strand
ACGTGGAAGCGGCTCACCGAGAGCGTCAACGAGCTGGCCGGCAACCTCACCACCCAGGTGCGTGCCATCGCGACCGTGACCAGCGCCGTGGCGCGCGGCTACCTGACCCGCCCGATCCCCGCTCCCAAACCTTCACCGTCACGCCCAGGAGGTGACCTCATGCCCGCCGCGCTTGCTCAGCCCGACACCGGGCCGCGTGCCGACGCCGATCAGCTCGCCTCCGACGCGATCCGCCGAGCCTGCGACCTGGCATGCGTCATCCGCGACGACGGCCCCGACGCCGCCCTGCGGACCATCCAGCAGATTCCCGCGGACACCGTCCCCCTCGTCATGATCATGCTCGCGGCGATGGTCCCGGACGACCAGCCTGCCACCACGCTGCTCGCCTGGGCCGTGGACAGCTGGCCTCCTCACGCCGACCGCATCGACCCCGCCCTGCTGCCGTACGCGACCATCCGCACCGGCCGCGGCCGGCGCCGCAAGGACGAGCAGCCGTGCGGCAGCGTCGCCGCCTACCGCCGCCACAAACGCCGCGCCGAGCAGCCGTGCGACAGCTGCGAAGCCACCTTCAAGCTGTACAACCAGGCCAAACGCCGCCAGCGGGAAGACCGGCGGCCCCCGCGTGACCGCGCCGGCACGCGCCGGCCGCGCACCGGCAGGCCGCCCACGAGCGCACCACGGCAATGCCCGGCCTGCGACGCCCCCGCAGACAAGATCGTCAAGGGGTACTGCCCGCAGTGCTACCAACGCTGGGTCTACCACGGTCGCCCCGACGGCGGGCCGCCGCCGAAGCGCCAGCCCAGCGTCCGCCCTCCGAAGCCGATCCCCGCCCGTTGCAGAAAGAACCTGCACGACCTGACCTTCGGCACCGTCATCTTCCTCCACAGCGGCGCCTGGCGTTGCCGAGCCTGCTACAACGCCGCCCGCGCTCGCCGGCTGTTCAACACCCGGCACCGCGACCACCACGTGGTCGAACTGCCCGAAGGCCACCTGGCCTGCATGACCTGCTCAACCCCCGAGGTCCCGGTTCAGCAGCGGCCATGGAGGTGGCGCCCTGACACGAGGGCGGCCGACACGAGCACCATCCCAGCGCCGCCCACCGCCACGGCAACTCCCCTCGCTCTCCTCGAAAGGCTCTCCGCATGACCGCCCCCGACCAGAACGGCCCGCTGCCCGACGAGCGGCTCGCGGAAATCTCCGCTCGTGAACAGGCCGCCACGCCTGGCCCCTGGACGCCATCCGAAAAGTATCCGCATATCTGCTGGCAGGGCGACACCGGTGACCAGATCATCTCGGCGAACCTGAGCGAACGCCCAGCTGACGACATAGCGTTCGTCGCTCACGCCCGCCAGGACGTGCCAGATCTGCTCGCCGAGGTGGACCGTGCGGCTCCCCATCGAGCACGTGGAGCGCTTCCTCTTACGGGAACGCGACGAGCACGAGGCCAGAAGCCAGCGATGGAACAACGTGGACGTCGTACTGAACGCCTTCCGCCTGCACATGCACACGGGCACACCGCTGACGCAGCCGAGGCCGTCCGACGGGCCCGAGGATCTCAGTGTCGGCCGTCCGTCGCTGACGGAAGCGGAGGAACTCCGGGCCGAGCTGGACCGCCTGAAGGAGAAGCACGAGCGCGAGATGCTCAAGCTCATCGACGAGCGCGACCGCATGCGAAGCCTGCTCGACCTGTTCGCGTACACGGTGGCCCCAGCCGAAGTGATCGGGGAGCACACCAGCGGCAGCGACCCGTGGGCGAACGCCCTGCACTTGATCACGCCTGCCGCCGAGGTGAAACACCTCCGGGCCGCCCTCAACGAACGTGGCCTTGATGAAGCGGTGTCCGTCGCATCGGGACACCGCAGCCCGCCGAGGGTGCAGAAATGACTGCGCGGCACGCCGGGCGCGAGACACGCGCGAGCTCGCACCCCCGCCCCGCCACAGCGAACTCTCCCATCTCTCCTCGAAAGGCTTCCGCGTGAACATGATCGCCCGCGCCACTGCCATAGCGGCTCTGCTCGGCGTGCTGCTCGCCGGCGGGCTGGTCGTCAGCTGCGCGGCCGGCGAACAGCCCGCCTGCGCAGCCGTCCGC
>NZ_VCKY01000499.1 GCF_005889735.1 Nonomuraea turkmeniaca | reverse complement strand
CGCCCGCCGCTTTCGCCCACGACCAGCCGCACGGTCACCGACGCCATGGTGGGCACCCGGGGCCGCGCCGGCGCGCCGGACAGACGAGTGGTGCGCCGCTGAGCGGCGGTGCCGGGCCGCGCCGTCGACCGGTCGGGCTGGGCGGTGTCGTCGCGCCGTTGAGGGGGTGGCGATGCGTGGTGACGCTGTGCCGATTGGGGTGGCGAAGAGGGGTGACGCTGCGTCGACCGACGGCTGGCGGCGACGGATGGTGAACGCCGAACGCGCGGACCGGGACTCGCTACGAGGCCCAGGACGCGCGTAACGATTGGCCGGCGTTACAGGGTGTCTTCCTCGCGGCGGCGGCGCTCGTTGTAAGCACGCAGGCGGGGGGGATACCCGGTCAACTGAACGTCGTACACCGGCAAGGCAAGATCGCGAGCGACCTTGCGAATCACTGCGGGCGACCCGACCCTCCGCCTGGTCCATTCGCCGTCGTCTGCCACCGCCACAGCCGTCGTGTCGGTGGCGAAGGTCTCCGGCTCGACGTAGAACTCGACGCCACGCCGCGAACGGGCAAAGGCGATAAGCGCTTCGATGTCGGCGTCTGTCGCCTCACGGTCGAACTTCGCGACCTTAGGGCCGCGTTGCCGACGAAGGCCGTAGCGGTCTCGCCATCTCATGAATCCTTTTTATACCGTCTGAGGCTCGCGTGCGTCGGGGATGATCTAGGGGACACATCGGGGATTCTCCCGATACCGCCCGCGGCCTTGGGGACGCAGTATGAGGGGGACTGCTCATTATCTAAGGAGAGGCATGGCGACTATGGCTGGGGTACCGAGAACCCCCGGGCCGGGAGAGGTGCCGCCAGCGCATTTGCGGGTCACCAACCAGGACCGAGAGCACGTGGTGGAGCACGTCCAGGCGGCGTACGCGGAAGGCCGTTTCGACAAGCTCGAGTTCGACGACCGCCTGGAGCGCGCGATGACGGCGCGCACCCACGGGGACCTGATGCCCATCATGACCGAGCTGTACGGCACTCAGGTCGTGCCGCAGCTCACCCCCCGGCCCGCTCCGGTCCGTTCGGAGCCGACCTCCGGCGCGCCGGAGAGCAACGAACGTCTCGGCGCGGCCGCCGCCCACCTGCTGGTGCTGCTCGGGATCCCGATCGTCGGCCCGCTGATTCTGCTGCTCACCGGTGGCAAGACGTCGCCCTACATTCGCAGGCACGCCTTGGAGGCGCTCAACTTCCAGATCACGGTGGTCGGCGCGACATTCCTGCTGCCGCTCACCGTCATCGGCGTCGTGCTGCTGCCGGTCATCTGGGTCGCGTCCGTCGTCCTCGCCATTGTGGGTGGCGTTTCCGCACTGTCGGAGAGCAACTTCCGCTATCCCATGACCATTCGCCTGGTCAAATGACCGGCCTTGCCTCATAGCTCGCGTGATCGCGATGTCCATGAACGTGGTCGTCTCCGCCCCTTCCGGGCCGGTGAGACGCGTTCATGGAGATCCTGCGCAGTGACAAATCCGTGAAAGGCCGGCGAGGGGCCGATCACGCGGTGGACGTCCGCCCCGCGCGACGGCGACAGCCTGCATCTGGCCGGCTCAGCGGGCCAGGACCTCGTACCTGACCCTCATGACGCCCGCGCTGGTGTTGCCGATGGTGGCGAACGCGGCGGCGGAGAGGTCGAGGCAACGGCCCCCGGCGTACGGGCCCCGGTCGTTGATGCGGACCGTAACTGATGCGCCGGTGTTGGGGTTCGTCACGCGGACCCTGCTGCCCAGGGGGAGGGTCTTGTGGGCGGCGGTCATGGCGGAGGGGTTGAAACGCTCCCCGTTGGCCGTCATCTGGGGTTCGTCGTAGTACGAGGCGCCGCACGAGCCGGACGAGAGAACGCGGGCCTTGGGCTTGGCGGCCTCGGTCGTGGCCTTGACCGGCGGCTGCGAGGGCTTGGCCGGCTGCTCGGTGGATTTGGCCGATTCCGCGGTGGGTTTGGCCGACGGCTCCGCGGGCTTCGTCGGGTTCGGGTGCGCGGCCGACGGCGGTTTGGGGGCGGGCGTCTTCGGGGTGGATTGGCGGGCGGCTTCGTTGGCCGTCGCCGGTGTGGTGGCGGGGGTTGATC
>NZ_VCKY01000004.1 GCF_005889735.1 Nonomuraea turkmeniaca | reverse complement strand
ACCGGGGCCTCGTACGTCTACAACCAGCAGAGCGGAAGGCTGCAGCCGGTGGCCAATTACGTCTCCGCGCGGTTGATGCTCGACAACGAGGGTGTCAACGTCGCGTATTGGCCGGTCTTCTCCTTGATCGGCACGTTCAGGCGCACGGTTTCGTTGCCGCTGAAGACGAACGTCATCGGCACCGTGGAGCCGCGCGGGCGAACCCCGGTGACCGTGCAGAGTGGCTTCGCGCCGGTGCCGACGGGCTGGTTGCGCGACACGGTGACGGGCCCGGGCAACTGCGCCGTACCGCCGCCGTCGACGGTGATCCGCTCGAGCCGCACCGGCCGGGAGCCTTCGTTGATCAGCACCGCGTACAGGATCTGCTGCGGGGCGGGCGAGGCCGGGTCCGCGCTGCCCAGCAGGAAGACGTTACGCAGATGCAGGGTGCTCTTCGCGTCGACGTTGGCCCCCTCGTTCTGGGGGCGGTCCTGAGCGCTGGTGTCGAATCCCGCATGACCCTGGCAACCGGCGGCGGCCGCCAAGGCCACGACCAGCACGGCAGAAGCGATGGGACGCATCGCACGGCCCTCCCCTCTCATCACCCCTCGTTGCCGCTCCGCTACCCGTCAGCTCCCCCCCGAACCCAGCCGTCGCCGAAGCCCCGACGCCACCGGCCGAGCCGGACATACCATTTCCCGCGAAATCTGCCTCGTGACCGTCAACGGCACTTCAGGTAACGTCACGGGAAAGCGGGACCCTACCGAGGAGCGGTAGATGGTTGAGGAGCAGGCGCTCGACGCCACAGGCCAGGAAAAGAGACGACAGCTGGTCCGGGCGGTGATCGCCTCGGCCGTGGGCACCTCGATCGAATGGTATGACTTCTTCCTGTACGGCTTCGCGGCCAGCACCATCTTCGCGCAGCTGTTCTTCCCGAAGAGCGATCCGACCACGGGCCTGCTGCTCGCGCTCGGCACCTACTTCGGCGGCTTCGCCGCCCGCCCGATCGGCGCGGCGATCTTCGGCCACTACGGTGACCGCATCGGCCGCAAGGCCACCCTGATCATCACACTGCTCACCATGGGCGTGGCCACCGCGCTCGTGGGCCTGGTGCCGACGTACGAGCAGATCGGCATCTGGGGCGGCATCCTGCTGACGCTGCTGCGCCTGCTGCAGGGCATCAGCGTCGGCGGCGAATGGGGCGGCTCCGTCCTGCTCGCCACCGAGTGGGGCAAGTCGCGTGGCGGGCGGCGCGGGTTCCTCGGCAGCTGGCCGCAGTTCGGCGTCCCGGTCGGTCTCGTGCTCGGCTACCTGGCGCTGCAGATCTTCCAGCCGATCGACCCCTACTGGGGCTGGCGCATCCCGTTCCTGCTCAGCATCGTGATGGCCGGGGTCGGGCTGTACATCAGGCTCGGCATCCTGGAGACCCCGGTCTTCGCCAAGGTCCTCGCGGAGAACAAGGTCGAGCGGGTCCCCGTGCGCGAGGTCATCGTCAGGAACTGGCGGGAGATCCTGCTGAGCGCGCTCCTGCGCACCGGCCAGCAGGCGCCGTTCTACATCTTCACCGTCTTCATCCTGACGTACGCCACCAAGACCCTGGGGCTCGCGGCCGGCGACGTCTACACGTACGTGATCGTCGCGGGCGTCGTGTCGCTGTTCACCGTGCCGTTCTGGGGCTACATCTCGGACATCGTGGGCCGCCGGCGCCTCTACATCGTGGGCGCCGCCGTCATGGTCGTCTGGTCCTTCATCTACTGGCCCCTGCTGGACACCCGCGTCCCGTCGCTGATCTTCCTGGCCATCGTGCTGGCCGCGCCGATCCACGACATCCAGTACGGCCCGCAGGCCACGTTCATCGCCGAGAGCTTCACCGGCCGCCTGCGCTACAGCGGCGCCTCGCTGGGCTACCAGCTGGCGTCGGTCACAGCGGGCGGGCCGGCGCCGCTGATCGCCGTCTGGCTGTACGCGACGTACCAGAGTTCGCTGGCCATCGCGATCTACATGGCGATCTGCGCGTTGATCAGTGTGGCGGCGGCGATCGCGCTGAAGGACCGGTCGCAGTACGACTACGCGGTCGAGTACGACGAGCCGCAACCCTCGAAGGGCTGAGCCGGCCTGGGCGGAGACTGAGGCCCAGCTCACATTCGCGGCACGCACGTCACACTCCGGCAGCCAGGACTCCTCTCAAGGGTGCACGTCACTCAGCGAACGAGGGAGATGACATGAAGATCCTGGTTACCGGAGCGACCGGCGGCGCCGGAGACCATGCCGCGGCCTTCCAAGGCCTGACGAGGCACGGGGAGCTGACACCATGTCGACCGCCCACATCGTCACGGCCGCGGTGACGATCGCCTTCAACACGTTCTCCGGGTTCGCGGCCATGACCCGGCTCAAGCCCGTCATGCGGCCGGCCTGATCCTGTACTTCGTCTGCGCCCTCTACACCCACCTCCGGGTGAGCGACTACTCGCCGCAGTTCTACCTGGCGACGGTCTTCCTCACCCTGGCGGTGGCTACGTTGGCGCTGGATTCGGCCCTGAGCGTGGACACCACGCTCTAGGAGCCCGCCGGATCGCAGTGGTGGCCTGCCGGTCTCGGCAGGTCCAGTGCCGGGTTCCGGTCGAAGAAGCCGACGGGCTTCAAGGTGAAGCCGCAACTGTCGGCGGGCATGACCGGCCAGTCCTCCACGCGCGGCACGTGCGTGAGCCCGAACGTGTGCCACACCACGATGTCCGCGCCGTCGATGTCCCGGTCCCGCGCCACCCACGCCGGCAGCCCGCCATGCCCAGGGCTCTGGTTGACGTAGTCGCCGGCCGGGTAGCGCTCCGCGCTGTCGTACCTGGTCACCCAGAGGTGTTTGGTGGCGAACGCGGCGCGGCGCGCGATCGACGACGTCTCGGCAGCCAGCAGCGCCGGCCGGCCCTGCGGTGTCAACGCGTACGCCACGGGCCGGCCGAGCCGGTTGACCACGGCCGGGTTGCTGATGTGCCAGGATCGCCCCGTGCCCGGCGCGGCCAGCCGGGCCGCCTCGGCCTCGGTACGCAGCCGGGTCGCCGTCGTGGTGAACGCGTTGCCGTACGGGTTGCCCGGGCCGGCCTCGACGGGGGTGATCTCGACCTCGTCCACGGCGTTCGTCACCCCGTCGACCGTCAGGTCGAGGCGGGCGCAGAACAGGTGCTGGTGGTAGGGCGCGCCGAGCCCGGGCGCGACCTCGGTGGCGTACCGGCCGTCCTCGTAGGACGAGGTGAACAGCACACCGGTCGACTTGCACTCGAACGTGATGCTGCCGTCCAGATAGAGGTACCAGTAGAAGCCGTAGTCGTAGTTGCCGACGGTGGCGAAATAGGACAGGACGAGGCGGCGGGCGCGGCGGGTCTCGGCCGACCCCGTGAACAGGTCGCTGTGCTTCCACAACACGCCCTGGTCTTCCTCGTGCACGCAGACGGCGTTCGGGATCGTGAGCGGCTCGCCGTGGTCGTCGGCCATGACGGCGTCGAAGTAGGTGATCTCGCCGAGGCAGTCGCAGCCCAGGACCAGCGAGTTGGCCATCTTGCCCAGGCAGTACTCGCCGGCGTCGAAGTAGTTCTGCCAGAACCTGATCGGGCTCGGGTCCGCGTACGGGACCACCATCTCGGCGATCGAGGCCCGGTAGAGCACGGGGCGCTCGCGCTCGCCGTCGCGGAACGACAGCTGGTGCAGCACCAGGCCCTCGCGCACGTCGAAGCCGATCCGCAGCCGCCAGTTGGCCCACTCGATCACGTCGCCGTCGACGGTGTGGCTCGGTCCCTCGGGCTGGGTGATCTCGATGGGCCTGAGCGTGGCACGCGGCGGGCCGACCACGCTCTCGTCGTCGAAGTTGCCCTCTTCGGCCGGCACGGGCGCGAGCCGGTGATCGAGGAGCTCGATGACCCGCCGCTCGATCAGGTCGACGTACGCGACGAGGCCGTCCACCGGATGTGCCCACGGGTGGTCCTCGGGGCGGTGCTTGACGAACGTGAGCACCCGCAGCAGCCGCCGGCCCCGCTCGCCGGGCAGGTCGAAACTCCCGGCCGAGAGCGGGCAGGGGCAGGCCAGGTCCAGGTCGGTGATGCCGCGGCGGGCCATCGCCGCCCGCCATCCGGGATCGGCCTTGACGATCTCATCGGTGAGCGCGTACTCCTCGATCATGATGGGCGGCTGGCCCTCGGCGGCCGGGTCGACGTCCCGCTTGCTCACCAGCTTGTCCTGGCTGAGCGAGACCACGGTCTCCACACAGGCGCCGGTCACGGTGTCGAGCAGGACGCTGAGCACCTGACGGTCCGGCGGGGCCGTGCCGGTGAACGCGAGCACCTCGCTCTTGGGCGGCTCGCGCAACTGGACGAGCGGGAACCGGGTGTCCGGCCCCACCAGGCCCGCGTGGACCAGGATCGAGCGGTTGTGCCGGATCTCGCCGGCCGTGAGCCGGTCGAGGGGGTGGGCGGTCATGTCGTGGGCTCCTTCGCCGCCGTCCGGGGGGTTCAGCATGGTTCACCCTCTTCTTCGGCCCCGGGGCCGCCGCCGTTCCACCCGGGTTCGGGACACGCCTGCGGGGGTGGAGCCGGAGACGTATGTGCGAAGACTTTCTACGGAAATCTTTTTCCGGTATTCTTCATCGCAAGTTACCTTGAACAGACCCCAGCTCAAGGCGGACGACACCATGACGACGACTGACCAGCTGTTGTACGTCGATCACCTCGTGCGGGTCACCTGCACCCTGATGTCCGGCCCATCGCTGATCCAGATCGTCGGGGAGATCGACAGGACCAACAGCGCCGAATTGCTGCGTGCGCTGGAGCAGGCCCGGCGGATCGACGACCGGTTCGTCGTCGACGTCGGCCGGGTCGGCTTCATCGACATCACGGGAGTCCGGGTGCTGACGGCCTTTGCCGAGCAGGGCGACACCCGCGTACGCAACACTCCGCCCCAGATGGCCCGCCTGATGCAGCTCATGGGGCTGCGCCCTTTCGAGGAGAGCCGGTCCTCGTAGGCCTACTCGGCCGGGCGGCGGTGCTCGCCGACCAGACGCCCGTTGTGCCGGATCTGCGCCACGTCGTACGGGCACACCGGCCGGTTGACGAACGACTCGGCGATGCTGTCGGCATGCACCCGGTCGACGCCCCACCCGATCGTGTGCCAGCGGCCCAGCCCGTCCTCGCCGGTGGAGTCGAGCACGGTGATCTCGAATAGCTGGGCGGCCGGAGCCGGCGTGCAGGAGACGTGCCCGGTGGGCTCGCCGATCCGCCGGCTGTCGATACCCGGCTGTTCCATATGGGGCTCCTTTCGGCCCGGTACGATCGTCACCCGGAACAAGGTCATACCCGGCTTCGGGCACAGAAACATCCGGCAGCCGCCGGGAACACCAGTCCGCAAGGCGGATGCCAGAAGACGAGTTCGCTATAGGATCTTCAGGAAATGAGCCGCACGTCTCGGTGGAAGGACTGGGCGCCTACGCGAGGTCAGGAGCGTGAGAATCCGTGAGCAGATACCACGATCGTTCTTCCTCCTCCTGGACCTTCCTGACCCACCATGCCCGGGTTCTGCTGGAGATCGCCCGCGATCCCGAGGTCCGGCTACGTGACATCGCCGCCAGCATCGGCATCACCGAACGCGCCGTGCAGGGCATCGTGACCGACCTGCACGAGGCCGGCTACCTGACGCGCGAGCGGGTGGGGCGGCGTAACCACTACGTCCTCAACCTCGATCAGAGCTTCCGCTACCCGACCGAGGCCAACCTGCCCGTCCGCCTCCTCATCGACATGTTCACCCAGCACGACCTCTCACCGGACCAGTCGCTCGATTCCCGGTGAGGAAGGGTCGTCGTCCGCGTATGGAGCGGACGCCGGAGGACGCGCACACTGAGCTGAGGACGCAACAGTTCGGGGCCGCTCGTGCGTCCTGTGCTCCTGAGGGGCTGGCGGGGGTGGAGCAGTTGTGTCCGCCGGGTTCGCCCCGCCGGACTCGGCCGCCGTCGAGGACGAGTTCCACCTCCACGGCGGCCGGACGCTGGTGGCGTAGAGCGCGGGTGACACCCTCTGGGTGCTCGACCTCAAAGCGATCGCCTGGCGCCGCTCAGCCCCACACCTTCTGGGCGGTGTCCACGACCAGCTCCAGCTTGCGCCGCTCCTCGTCCACCGTCAGCAGGTTGCCCCTGGCCGTGGAGGCGAAGCCGCACTGCGGGCTGATCGCGAGGTTCTCCAGCGGCACGTACTTGGCCGCCTCGTCGATCCGGCGGCGCAGGTCGTCCTGCGACTCCAGCCGCGGGATCTTGGAGGAGATCAGCCCGAGGACGACGGTGGTGCCCTGCGGGACGAACCGGAGCGGCTCGAACCCGCCGGCCCGTTCGGTGTCGTACTCGAGCAGGAACCGGTCCACCGGGACCTCGCCGAACAGCCGTTCGGCGATCGGCTCGTAGCCGCCGGAGGACATCCACGCGCTGCGGTTGTTGCCCCTGCAGATGTGCATCCCGACCGTGACGTCGGGGTCCATGGCCTTGGTCGCGCGCACCAGTTCGGCGTCGATCGTGACCGTCGCGTCGAGGATGGCCTCCGGGGCCGGGGCATCGGGCCCCAACATACGCGCTCGGAAGTCCAGGTCGATCACCATGTTGTAGCTCAGGGAGTCCAGTTGGATCCAGTTCACCCCGTGGCCCAGCAGGTTCTCGATCTCCTTGATCCGCAGGGCGACGAGGTCGCGCATCATGTCGTCGGGCGTGGGGTAGACGGTCCGGCTGAGGTCCGGCCGCCACAGGAGGGTCCCCATGGAGGAGCTCATCATCGTGATCTTGAACTGGCCGGGTGCGTGCCGGGCCATGAAGTCGGCCTCGACCGCGGTGAGCTGCGCCTTCTGGGTGACCTTGTCGTTCGCGGCCACCATCTGGAAAGCGGTCTCCTCGGGCGGCGGCATGCCGTCGTCCCTGAACCACATCGAGTTGGGCGCCGCCACGGGCACCACCCCGCCCAGCGACTCCAGCAGGCCGGCCATCCAGGTGGCCCGCCGCACCTCCCCGTCGGTGAAGACCTCGATCCCGGCCTCGCGCTGCAGCCGGATCGCGGCCAGCGCCGCGTCGTCCTCCAGCTTCGCCACGTGCTCGCCGTTCAGCTCGCCTCTTTCGCGCGCCTCCCTGGCCTGCAGCAGCTCGGGCGGACGCAGCAGGCTCCCGACGTGCTCGGCGTGGTGGATCGCGGGCATGCTTCCTCCTCCATGTCAGGGACGCGGGAGACCGATGGCGCCCGCGCCGGCCGTGAGGTGAGAGTCCACCCGCCACTCTCCGCCAGCGGGGCAGGGTCGTCCACCTCTCCTTGCGCCGTGATCTTTTCGTGACCTAATATGGAGATAAATCAGGATCTGTTGGGAACCACTGATCTCGAAGTCCAGCAGAGGGCTTCACTTCACGCGTCAAACGTGGTGTGCCTCTGCCTGGGCTTTTTCCATGCGCGGGGGCGCCTGAGGCTTACTCTTGGAGTATCGGATGGCAGTCCTGGAAATCACCTTCGAAGAGATGACCGCCGAGCAGCTGCTGGCGGAGATGAACCAACCGGGCACCTCTGACCTGCAGAAGATCCGTATCCGCGAGCGTCTGGTGGACATGTACGCGGGTCTGGTCAACGATGTCACGCGCCGCTACTACCACCGCGGCGAGCCCATGGAGGACCTGCGCCAGGCCGCGTACGTCGGCCTGATGAAGGCCATCAACGGCTTCGACCCCGAGCTTGGGCACGAGTTCCGCGGCTACGCGATGATCACGATGGTGGGCGAGGTCAAGCGGCACTTCCGGGACCGTACCTGGGCGATCAGAGTGCCGCGTGTTTACCAGGAGCGCCGTCTGGAGCTGAACAAGGCCACCGCCGAGCTCACGCAGACGCTGGGCCACGCGCCGACCGTCGCGGAGCTGGCCGTCAAGATGGGCATCTCGGAGGAGGACGTGCTGCTCACGCTCGACGCGTCGGCGGCGTACAACACGCTGTCGCTGGACGCGCCGGTCGGCGGTGAGGAGGACGCGGCGGACCTGGGCGACTTCCTGCCCGCGCAGGACGACACGCTCGACGACATGCTGGGCGCGCAGGCGATCAAGCCGCTCATCGACGCGCTGCCGGACCGGGAACGGAACATCCTCCTCATGCGCTTCTACGGCAACATGACCCAGTCCGAGATCGCCGCCGAGTTCGGGATCTCGCAGATGCACGTGTCCCGCATCCTGCGTGCGGTGCTCGCCAAGCTGCGCGCGCAACTGCAGGACTGAGCGGGCTCGGTACCCTCCATGCATGAACGCTGATGTCATCGTCGTCGGAGCCGGCCTGGCCGGGCTGGTGGCGACCTCCGAACTCGTCGCCAAGGGCAAGAAGGTCCTCCTGCTCGACCAGGAGAACGCGGCCAACCTCGGCGGCCAGGCCCACTGGTCCTTCGGCGGGCTGTTCCTGGTGAACTCGCCGGAGCAGCGACGGCTCGGCGTTCGCGACTCCTTCGAGCTGGCCTGGAGCGACTGGCAGGGCAGCGCCGGGTTCGACCGCCTCGAGGACGAGGACTGCTGGGCGGTCCAGTGGGCGCGGGCGTACGTGGAGTTCGCCTCCGGCGAGAAGCGTGCCTGGCTCGACCGACTCGGCGTCAAGCTGCTGCCCACCGTCGGCTGGGCCGAACGCGGCGGCCTGCGCGCCGACGGGCACGGCAACTCGGTGCCGCGATTCCACGTCGCGTGGGGCACCGGGCCCGGCGTGCTGGAGCCGTTCGTCCGAAAGGTCCGGCAGGCCGCCGCCGAGGGGCTGGTCACCTTCCACCACCGCCACCGGGTCGACGAGCTGATCGTGTCGGGCGGCGCCGTCCAGGGCGTCCGCGGCACGCTGCTGGCCGAGGACGACTCGCCGCGCGGCGTCACGTCCAGCCGCGAGCGGATCGGCGAGTTCGAGCTCGCCGCCCCCGCCGTGATCGTCACGAGCGGCGGGATCGGCGGAGACCACGATCTGGTACGCCGCTACTGGCCCGAGCGGCTCGGCCCCGCGCCGGAGAGCATGCTCACGGGCGTGCCCGCCCACGTGGACGGGCGCATGCTGGAGATCAGCGCCCAGGCGGGGGCGCGGCTGGTCAACCGGGACCGCATGTGGCACTACACCGAGGGCGTGCGCAACTGGGACCCGGTCTGGCCGGGACACGGCATCCGCATCCTGCCAGGCCCTTCCTCCCTGTGGCTCGACGCACTGGGCCGGCGGCTGCCGGACCCGTGCCTGCCCGGCTACGACACGATGAGCACGCTACGGCACCTGCGCGGCACCGGGCACGACCACTCGTGGTTCGTGCTCACCCAGAAGATCATCGAGAAGGAGTTCGCGCTGTCGGGCTCGGAGCAGAACCCCGACATCACGCGCAAGGACCGGCGGGCCTTCCTCAAGGAGCGGCTGGTAGGCAAGGGCGCGCCCGCCCCGGTGGAGGCGTTCAAACGGCACGGCGCGGACTTCGTCATCGCCTCCACCGTGGAGGACCTGGTGGCCCGGATGAACGAGCTGACCAAGGAGCCGCTGCTCGACCTCGGCCTCGTCCGCCGCCAGATCGTGGCACGCGACCTGCAACTGGCCAACCCTTACAGCAAGGACGCCCAGGTCCAGGGCATCCGCAACGCCCGCCGCTACGTCGGCGACCGGCTGGGGCGCGTCGCCACGCCGCACCGGCTCCTCGACCCGGCCGCCGGTCCGCTGATCGGCGTCAAGCTGCACGTGCTCACCCGCAAGACGCTCGGCGGCATCCAGACCGACCTGGAGTCGCGGGCGCTGGGCCGGGACGGACGACCGGTCGAGGGGTTGTTCGCGGCAGGGGAGGTGGCCGGGTTCGGTGGCGGCGGGGTGCACGGGTACAACGCGCTGGAGGGCACGTTCCTCGGAGGCTGCCTGTTCTCCGGCCGCCAGGCGGGCCGCGCCGCGGGCGGCTGACGGGGGGGACGCCGACCTCGGGCGGGCGCCGGGTCCGGGCCTGCCCGCGCCGCACCAGCGGGCGGCGGTGGAGCGGCTGGCGCCCCTCACCGGCCGCCCTCCCGTGCCCCCGAGCAAGCCGCACGGCTGCCGCTTCGAGCCGGACGAGTTCGGCGCGGCGGGGTTGCGGGCCGAACCGTCCGACACGGTACGACCGCCGCGGGTCGCCGAGTGCTCCATCCAGCTGGAGGCACGGGCCGAACGGGTACGGCCGGGCGTCGCGGGCGGGTCGGCCCGGAGCTCGGCCACTCCTACCGCAGCCAGACGCCCCGGGAGTAGACGGGTCAGAGCGCGTTGGTGCTCTGCGCGGCCTGGTAGACCGTCATTGCCTCGTTCCCGAAGAAGGGGCCGAACATGAAGTTCGGCGCGAAGTTGTACTTGAAGCTGTTGACCGAGTTCAGCCAGCCCTGCCCGGTCGACTCGTCGAACCCCTGGAACCAGGGCCCGCCGCTGGACCCGCCGGTCATGTTGCACCGCAGCCCCAGGTCGCTGGTCATGACGGTGTCGTCGATCGCGCGCCCGCTGCAGTAGATCAGCCGCGACCCGTCGAACGGCGCCGCCGCCGGATAGCCGAAGGAGTACATCTGCTGCCGCCTGGGCTGGTTGAACGCCACTCCCTGCCCGCCCACGACGTCCGTCAGCGTGCGCCCCTGCAGCGGCGCCACCACGGCCGCGGCGACGTCGAAGTTGATGTCCTCTCGAGCGTTCCACTGCTGGGTGGTGAGCAGCCTCGTGGCTGTCCAGGTGCCGAACGGCCGCCGGCCGTTGTCGAACCCGGGGACGAACACCCAGTTGCGGTGCGCGGCGCCGTTCAGCTTCACGCAGTGCCCCGCCGTGATCACGACGCTCTCGTTCGCGCTGGTCACGGCCGTGCCGGAGCAGGAGGAGTTGCGGCCTTCCGCCGTGGTGAAGAACACCCGCCCGACAGTGCGCGCGACCGCGCCGCCGTCGGTCCACCGCAGTCCGGGACTGTTGGGCACCAGGGTCCGCTGAGCGGAGACGCCCCGGACCGACCACGCGGCGCCCTGGGTGCCGTAGGTCCATGGGGTGCGCCGGGTTGTGGTGGTGGACGCGGCGCCGCGGGTCGCCCAGGGGTTGCCCTGGGTCGGGTCGTCCCACTGGCTGGTGCGTCGTGGCGCGGGCGCGCCCAAAGGCTGGGCCGCCAGCATGCGCTGCGGTGTCCAGTACTGCAGGACGGTCCTGCGCTCCGACCAGGAGTCGGCGCCGGACCATTCGACGGGCCGCCTGGGATCGAGGCCGGTCGAGGCGCTGGCCTGGGCCGCGCCCCCGGGGATCAGTGCGCCTGCCACGGTGAGCGCGACGGCGGAGAGCAGGGCGACTCTGCGGTGCATTACGTACCTCCCGAAACCGGATAGTTGCGCTCAGAGGTACGTACGGAGCTGTCGATCTGCCTCAAAGTATGCGCATCTGGGTATGGCAGCGTCCGTCGCGAGCCGGCTCCGTGCCGAACAAAGTTCTGTATGATGAGGCGATGGCGGACATCTTCGACGATCTCGCTGCGGAATACCGCCAGCTGGACGCGGCATTGGAGTCCTTGACCCCGGAGCAGTGGGCTCACCCCTCCGCGGCGGCGGGCTGGACCGTCTCCGACGTCGTCCTGCACCTCGCGCAGACCGAAGAAGCGGTCACCGGCCAGTCCATCACGGCAGGGACGGCCTTCCTCCCCTCCACGGGGACCACCGTGGACGGACTGGCCGACGAGATGGTCGCCGCCGAGCGCGGGATGCCGCCGGCCGACCTGCTGGCCCGCTGGCGCAAGGCCGCCTTCGCCACTCCTGACGCGCTCCGCGCCCATCCGCCGGGCACGCGTCTGTCCTGGGTCAGGACGCCGCTGTCGCCCCGCACCCTGGCCACGACCAGGATCGCCGAGCACTGGGCCCACGCCCTCGACATCACGCTCCCGCTGGGCGTCGCCTACCCGGACACGGCGCGGCTGCGGCATGTGGCCTGGCTGGCCCACCGTACGCTGCAGTACGCCTTCGCCGTCGAAGGCCTCCCCGACGCCCCGGTCTGCTGCGAGCTCACCGCACCGGACGGAGCCCGCTGGACCTTCGGCGACCCGGACGCCCCGAACCGCATCACCGGCCTGGCCTCGGAGTTCTGCCGGGTCGGCGCCCGCCGGCTCGCGCCCGAGCAGACCGGCCTCACCGCCGAAGGCCCGCGCGCCGCCGACGCCCTGCGGGTCGTCCGCAACTACGCGGCCTGAGCCCTTCCTGCCGGCGGTGGGGTGAGGTCATCAAGGAAGTGATCCCCGCGACCGCCGCCGCGCCTCCCATATCGTCGCCCACGGCCACCTCACCGGCCCCTGAGGGATTCGGCCGGTGGTCCGGCGCGCGGCCCTTGGCCCCGCGCGCCGGCTCGTGGCCGGGGCGAGGGGTGAGGGAAAAACGGGGGAGGTCAGGGAGGGTCAGGCGCAGAGGCGGCTGACAGCAGGGTGAGGGCGGCGTGGCGGGCCTGGCCGGCCGTGTCGGCCGTGCGGTGGTGGGCGGCGACGATGGTCGCGCCCTCGACCAGCATGAGCAGCTGGCGGCCTAGGGCGCCCGGGTCGGCGGCTCCGGCGCGGGCGGCGATGCCGGTGAGAAGGTCCAGGTAGCGGTCCAGATGCCGGGCGGTGATGGCGCGCACGGCATCGTCGTGGTGCTGGGCGGACGCGTTCACCATCGCGCAGCCGCGGAAGGCCGGCCTCTCGTACCACCGCTGGAGGGCGTCGAAGACCGCGGCCAGCTGGTCGTGGGGGGCGTCTCCGGCCGCCGCGACGGCCTCGGTCAGCCAGCCGGTCAGCCGCTCGCTGCGCGCCTCCAGGATGGCCTGCACGAGGCCGTCCTTGGTGCCGAAGTGCCGGTAGAGCGTCTCCTTGGACACCCCGATGCGGGCACACAGCTCGGCGACGCCGATGCCGTCGAGTCCGCGTTCGTACAGCACCGGGGTGGCCGCTTCGAGGACGGCGGCGCGGGTGCGGGCCGGGTCGATCGTCGAGCCTTTGGCGACGGGCATGCGATAGATGGTACCGATCGGTTCGATTGGCTGCTAGCGTCAGGGATCGTACCGATCGGTTCGATCTAAGAGGCCTTCGATGACGGACCCGCTTGCCACCGACCCTCCGCGTGACCCCGCCTTTCCCGCCGTCACCCCCGCGCTGACCTTCGAGAGCGGCGGCGAGACCTTGCTGGGCGTCCTGCACGTGCCGGCCGGCCGGGGGCCGCACCCGGTGGTCGTGCTCCTGCACGGATTCCCCGGCAACGAGCGCAACTTCGATCTCGCGCAGGCCCTGCGCCGTGCGGGCCATGCGTCCTTGGTGTTCCACTATCGCGGCTCGTGGGGCGTCGGTGGTTCGTGGTCGTGGGGACACGTCCTCGAGGACGCGGCAGCGGTCGTAACCGGCCTGCGCGACCAGGACCTCGCGGCCGCTCACCGGCTTGATCCGCGGCGGGTGGTGCTGATCGGGCACAGTCTCGGCGGCTTCGCCGCGCTGATGACCGCGGCGGCGCACCCGTCCATCGCCGCGGTCGCGTCGGTGGCCGGGTTCGACTTCGGCGCGGTGGCGGCGCGCTGCCGCGCCGACCCGAGCCTCCGGGAGAGCTATGTCGAGGCGTTCGCCGGTGAGCTCGGCCCGCTTCGAGGCACCAGCGGGGAGGCGCTCGTCGCCGAGATGGAGACGGCCGGCGAATCGTGGCGGCTGGACAGGCTCGCGCCGCCGCTGGCGGACCGCCCGGTGCTCCTCATCGGCACCGGCCTCGACCCCGTCACCCCGTGCGACGTGCATCACGAACCGCTCGTCGCGGCATACCAGGCACAACCCATCAAGCATTTCGAACACCATGTCTTCGAAACCGACCATGCTCTGTCGGACCACCGCGTGACGCTGGCCCGCACGATCTTGAGCTTCCTGGCGCGGTGCCCGTGAAGCCGGCGCACTGGCAGGCGCTGCGGCTGGCGCTCGGCACGGCTGCGGCGCTCGGGCTCGCGCGCTTCGCGTACGGACTGCTCGTCCCCGCCATGCGTGACGGCCTGCACTGGAGCCTCGCGGAAGCCGGGGTGATGAGCGCCGCGAACGGGCTCGGCTACCTCCTCGGCGCGCTGGTGACCCCCGTCGTCCGGCGCCGGCTGGGCACCGCCGGCACCTTCCGCTGGGGAATGGTCCTCACCACCCTGGCGCTCGCCACCACCGCGGCCGGCGGTGACCAACTGGCGCTGCTGACCGCTCGGGCCGTCGCCGGGGCGGCAGGGGCATTGGTGTTCATCGCCGGCGGGGTGATCGCGGCGCGCATCGCCACCGAGATCTCCTCCGGCGTGCCCATCACCGTCTACTTCGCCGGCGCGGGGCTGGGCATCGTGTTCAGCGGCGCGACCATCCCGGCGCTGGGTGATCGCTGGCAGCTCGCCTGGGCCGGTCTCAGCGTGGCCGCCGGGCTGGCGACGCTGGTCAGCTGGTCTGCCGCGGACTCTCCTGCGGACTTGCGAGAGGACTCTGCCGCGGACTTGCGAGCGGACTTGGGCGAGGACTTCGGCGAGGGCAAGGGGGCGCCGGCCGCCACCGCCGGGCGAGCGCGAATGCGCCCGGTCTGGCGGATCGCCCTGGCCTATCTGCTGTTCGCCGCCGGCTACATCACCTACATCACGTACCTGTCCGCCTACCTCGCGGACCGGCACATGCCGGTCGCGCAGGTGACGCTCACGTGGACGGTCCTGGGGGTGGCCGTCGTGGTGGCGCCCTCCCTGTGGAGCCGTCCCATCACCCACTGGGCGGGTGGCCGAGCCCTCGCCGCGCTGCTCGCCGTTCTCGCCGGTGGAGCGGCGCTCGCCCTGGTGTCATCGGCGCTGCCGGTCATCCTCGCCTCCGCGGCGGTCTACGGGGCGACGTTCATGGCCGTTCCCGCCGCCGTGACCGCGCTCATCAAGAACGGCACCCCGCCGGCCGGCTGGACGGCCACGCTGGCGGCCTTCACCACCTTGTTCGCGGCCGGCCAGACCGCCGGGCCGTGGATCGCCGGCATGCTCGCCGATCACACCTCGACCGACGCCGCACCGGCCTGGACCGCGATCCTGTGCGCGGTGGCGGCCGCGATCGCCGCCACCGCAGGCCGTACGCACCCCGCACCCACGACCGCGAGAGAAGGAGAACGGCAGTGACCACCTTTGTTCTGGTTCCCGGCATGTGTCATGGCGGCTGGTGCTTCGAGCAGCTCACCGAACAGGTGCGCCGCCACGGGCACCACGCGTACCCGCTGACCTTGACCGGGCTCAGCGAGCGCAGCCATCTGCGGCACGGCGGAGTGAACCTGGAGACCCACATCCAGGACGTGACCGGCGTGCTGGCGGCCGCGGACATCCAGGACGCGGTGCTGGTCGGCCACAGCTACGGGGGGATGGTGATCACCGGCGTCGCCGACCGCCTGCCGGACCGGGTGGACTCGCTGGTCTACCTGGACGCCGTCGTGCCGGGGCACGGCGACTCCATGTGGAGCCTGGTCTCCGACCGGGAGCGGCAGTGGTACCTGGACGTGGTGGAGACAGGTGACGCCGTGCGTCCCCTGCCCTTCTTCGACCCCCGAGCCACGCCCCACCCGCTCGCCTCGCTCCTCCAGCCGCTCCGGATCACCGGGGCCGGGGCGCGCCTCCGGCGCACCGTCTACGTGTACGCGGCGGGGTGGGCGGACCAATCGCCGTTCACCCCCACCTACCAGCGGCTGCGCGCGGAGCCCTCATGGACCACGTTCGCGCTCGACAGCGGGCACAACCTCATGCGGGACGCCCCGCAGGACCTCCTGAAAATCCTGCTCGAGATCGGCGGCTGACCGATCAGACGATGTTCAGCTCGGGCCTGGCCCCCGCCAGGGCGAACCGGCCGGCGTCGAAGCCGGTGACGTCCACGAACGGCGCCCGGCCCAGGTAGAGGTCCCGGACCACCTCCCCGACGGCCGGGCTCATCAGGAAGCCGTGGCCGGAGAAGCCGGTGGCGTAAAGGAACCGGTCGACGCCCGGAGCGGTGCCGATGAGCGCGTTGTGGTCCGGCGTCACCTCGTACAGGCCGGCCCACCCGCCGGCGATGCCGGTCTCCATCAGCGCCGGGGCGCGGCGGGCCATGGCCTCGCCCAGCCGCGGCAGCCAGGCGTCGGAGCGGTCCAGCTTGAACCCCGGGGTCTCGTCGGGGTCGGACATGCCGAGCAGCAGTCCCGGGCCCTCGCGGTGGAAGTAGAACGTGGTGCCGAAGTCGATGGTGAACGCGGTCGCCGGCAGATCGGGAATCGGCTCGGTGACGAGAATCTGCCTGCGCAGCGGGGTCACCGGCAGGTCCACGCCCACCCATGCGCCGATCGCCCGTGACCAGGCGCCGGCCGCGCAGATCACGGTGTCGGTCTCGATGCGGCCGCCCTCGGTCAGGACCGCGACGACACGCCCGTCCACGGTCTCGATGCCGGTGGCGGCGCAGTTGGGCAGCAGCCGCGCGCCCAGCCGCCGGGCCGCGCCCGCGTAGCCGAGCACCACGGACTCGGGGGTGCAGTGACCGTCGGTGGGGGAGTAAGCGGCGGCGAGCAGCCCTCCGGTGTCGATCAGCGGTGACAACTCCGCGGCCTCCCGCACCGAGATCATCCGGCTGGGCACGCCCAGGTCGTTCTGGACTGCCACATTCTTCTCGAACTCCGCGACCGACTCCGGCGAGTCGAGCAGGAACAGGTAGCCGGGCTTGTGCAGGTCGATCTCCTGCCCGAAGCGGTCGGCGAAGGTCTCGAACGTCTCCAAGCTGCGTACGGCGAGCTCGATGTTGACCCGGTCGGAGAACTGCGCGCGCACGCCCCCGGCCGCCTTCGAGGTGGAGCCCGAGCCCAGCGGCCCCTTGTCGATCAGGACCAGGTCGTGTACCCCGGCCGCGGCCAGCGCGTACGCCGAGCTGACGCCCATGGCGCCGCCGCCGATGATGACCGCCGAGGCATGTGGGGGCAGCACACGTCCGGTCTCGTGCATGGATCGGTTCCTTTCGCCGGTTACCTGATCCAGCATCGCGGATCGGACAGACCGGGAGGAAGCGGTAGACGCTGCCGGTTTGCGCGGGAGCACCCCGCAGGGGGCGGATAGCGCGGACTCCCGGAAAGTGGCGGTGAGACCTGCCAATTGATAATTCCTCACCGATTCTTTCCGTACCCCGGAAAATCAGCTTCGGTGTGGCGATGCGGCGTGAAACGCGGCAACTGTAAACATCGTGCAGGTCTCGTCGGCTCGCTGGTCGCGAGCCGCATTCCGCCCTGTGGCCGTGAGGTCGCATTTTCGGAAGGAACAGCACATGTTTACGCCAACTCCCGACCGGCCGAAGCCTCGTCACTCGCTGAGGAGAGTGACAAAACTGGCCATGAGCGGCTCGCTCGCAGTCGCTCTGGTCGCCGCTCTGACGACCAGCGCGGCCGCCAACGACGACGACGATGACAAGCTTCATTTCGAGCACCGTTTCGAGCATGCTCTTCGCGATCACGGTGAATGCCAGCCGCGGGTGTTCTTCAAGCACCACCGGCTGTCGCCGAGGAACTTCTTCGTTCCCCGCACCCGCTTCATCGACGGCCCCGGTGGCTCCATGACGGTGTCGGTCACGCGGGAACACGAAGTCCTCGCGTTCCTCGAGACCGAGAACGAGAAGACCAAGTCCGTCTCGGAGCCGCACCCCTTCACTACCGGTGAAATCGTCCGCGAGCTACGGAGGCTGGGCATTCCTCACCTCGAGGAGCGGCACATGGTCTTCACCGGGCACGAGTACACCCAGGAGATCAGCAAGGGCATGTACGGCAACATGTGGTACCGGGTGCTCGGCTACCGTATCGGCTGGTCGGCATGGCGAGTGCTGAACAACTGCCGCCACGTCGCGATCGGCCGGGGCATCGCCAACGTGCCCGCGAGGGTCGAAGGCTGGCGGTACTGGGAGACCAAGCACCCGACGTTCAAGGGGCGCGTGATATCGAAGAAGTGACCAGAGGGAGTCACCGGCGGCGACGCCGGCGGCGTGACCCCTGACCGGTGGAATCGCTGTTCGGATCCGGGAACGGATCTGCCAGGCGAGGCACGGCGAGGCAAATCCGGGCGGCCGTCATCGCACGGTTGAGAATCATGGATTTGCTCCTCTGGAGACGGTGGAGCTGCCGAGGGAGTCCCGATGCGAACTCGGACATACCCCCCAAACAGCCACACTACCCGGTGGAGGATGGCCTCGTCCGAGGCTTGGCCTACGATGGCCGGCGCAATGCCCATTCGACACCTGGGCAACGGTTCATGACGACGTCGAGGCCGGCGTCGCGAGCGCGCTCGGCCGCGGCCACGTCGACGACGTCAAGCGGCAGCCAGACCGCCCCGGCGCCCGCGGCGATCGCCTCGTCCACCGCCTTTCCCGCGTACTCGGAACGCCGGTAAACCGCGACGACGTCCACTTTCGCCGGTACGTCGGACAGTGACGCGTACCCCGGCTCGCCCAGCACGGTCTCGGCGGCGGGGTGGACGGGGATGATCCGCCTGCCTCGCGACTGGAGCAGGCGCGCCTGGTCGTACGCCGTACGCCCCGGGTGGTTGCCGAGACCCACGAAAGCCCACGTCTGCGCCTGGCCGAGCAGGCGCTGGATGACCTTCTCATCCGCGTAGCGATTGTCCATGCCAGGGCAACAAGCCCGGCCCCGCGTAACTTCCTGCCCAACGTCAATCGCGGTCGTCCATGACGCCGTACGCGGACGCCCGGAACAGGAATGAGGCCCATGAGCGGTAGGGCCGCCACGTGTCGGCCAGCCTCCGGTAGGCGGACGGCGGCGCGTCCTCCGGCAGCCCGTACGCCTCGCGCAGGATCGCGAACAGGCGCGGCTCGTCGCCGGGGAACGCGTCCGGCGCCCCCGCACCGCGAATGAGGATCAGCCCCGCGGAGAACGGCCCCACGCCGGGCAGGCCACGCAGCTCGGCCAGCGCCTCCTCGGGGCCGAGCGAACGCAGGTGCTCGGCGGTGAGCAGCCCGTCCAGCGCCGCGCGGGCGAGGCCGCGCACCCACTCCTCCTTCTGCGCGGGCAGTCCCAGGCCGCCCGCCTCCAGCAACGTCACGGGCGGCGGGAAGGCCGCGTAGGTGTGCCCGTCCACGGTCACCCGCGCGCCGTACCGTTCGGCGATGCGCTGCTTGATCCGGGAGGCGATGAGCATCGACGACCGCTGGACGATCACCGCCCAGCACGCCGCCTCCCACGGGCTCCAGAAGCACACCGGCCGCAGGCCGGGACGGCGTCGCAGCAGGTCGCCGAGGACCGGGTCCGCCTCGCCCAGCTTGGCGAAGCCGGCGCCGTCCACGTCGAGGGAGAGGATCCGCGCCACCTCGCCCCGGATCCCGGGCCCCGTGGCCCGCGTCGTGGCCACGGACACCCCGCCCGGCACGCCGGTGACGGTGACGCCGATCGGCAGCCAGTCGGACTCCGCGCAGAACGCGAAGCGCAGCGCCTGCCCGTCCGAGGGCAGCACGCTGGTCGCCGGCCAGTCCTCGACGAATCGCAGCGAGGCGCCGAAGTCGAACGGGCCCTCGGCGGTGAGCGTGAAGCCGTGCGTGGTCATGCGCGTATGGTAGGCGTCGCGAGCAGTACGGCACGAGATGGCCGCGCGGCGCCCCGGTTCACGCCCCGCCCTACCATGTGACCGTGAGCCCAAGCCCTCGATCCGTGCCCAGCATCCGGGACGTCGCCGCCGCCGCGGGGGTCTCCTATCAGACCGTCTCCCGCGTGCTCAACGACTCCCCGCGCGTGCGGCCGGAGACGCGCACCGCCGTCCTGGCGGCCATCGAGCGGCTCGGCTTCCGGCCCAGCCGGGCGGCGCGCGCGCTGAGCCTCGGCCGCGCCCGCGGCATCACCGTGGTCACGTCCAACACCGTGCTGTACGGCTACGCCACCACGCTGCAGGGCATGGAGGAGGCCGCCCGTGCCGAGGGCCTGGCCATGGGCATCCGGGTCGTGGAGTCGGCCGCGCCCGCCGAGGTGAAGCAGGCGGTGGACTACGTCAGCGACGCCAGCGCGGGCGGCGTGGTGGTGATCGCGTGGGATCCGATGGGCATCGCGGTGCTGGAGGCGCTGCCGGACGACGTACCGGCCGTCGCCGTGGTCGAGCCGGCCGCGCCCGACCGGGGTCGGGTCGCGATCGCCCTGGACGAGCGGCGGGCCGCCGCCGACGCCACGAGGCACCTCTTGGAGCTGGGCCATCGCACCGTCCACCACGTGGCGATCCCGTCCGAGGGCGGCCCGGGCGGCCGGCTCGCCGGCTGGCGGGACGCGCTGGCGCAGGGCGGGGCGGAGGTCCCCGAGGTGCTGGGTTGCGGGTGGGACATCAAGTCCGCCTACGCGGCGGGGCGGCGGCTGGCCGCCGAGCCAGAGGTCACCGCGATCCTGTGCGGCAACGACGACATCGCCCAGGGGGTTCGGCGCGCGTTGTACGACGCGGGCAAGGACGTTCCCGGTGACGTGAGCATCGTCGGGTTCGACGACATCCCGGGCTCGGCGTACGCGACTCCTGCGCTGACCACGGTGCGGATGGACTTCGCCGGCCTGGGCCGGGCCTGTTTCCACGCGGCCGTGGCCGAGCTGACCGGCCAGGCGCAGCCCGAACCTGTCCTCGTGCCGCCGTCCCTCGTGGTGCGAGAGTCGACCGCGCCGCCGCCCCGTCCCTGATCGCGCCGCCCCCGGCGCGCGCCGCCCCCTTCCGGAAACCCGCGCGTAACGATCCCGCAAAGAACCTTTTCTTCTGGTCGTGTGACCGCTCACACTAGCGCCAACGGTGAATGTGACCGGTCACAAATGGCTGTGCCGCGGTACCTGAGGAGAGATCTTGAAGCCTGCTGACGTTGCGCAAACCCTGCGCTGGGGCCATGCCGGCCTCGACGCCGTCGTGGAGATCCACCCGGATCGCCCGGTGGCGCTGCGCGCGTTGTCGGCCGGTCCGGCCGGCGCGCCGGCGCGGGTGACGCAGCCGCTGGTGGAGGTGCTGATCCCCGGCCAGGGCCGGGGACGCGCCTCGCAGCGGCTGTCGGAGACGGCGGTGGGCTGCCGGCTGCGGTACGCGGGCTCCGACCAGTCGAGCGACGGAGATTGGCGAGAGCTGCGCGTCCGCTTGCGGGACGAGACCTCGGGGCTGGACGCGGAGCTGACGATGCGCTCGATCGAGGGTGTGTCCGCGATCCAGACCCACGTCAAGGTGACCAACCACGGCGACAAACCCGTGCTGCTGCTGGCGGTCACCTCCTTCGCGGCGGGTTTCCTCGGCCGCCCGGTGAGCGAGCTCGACGTGATGCGGGCGAGCAGCGAATGGCTGGGGGAGAGCCGCTGGTCCCGGCGGCCGTTGCGTGAGCACGTACCCGACCTCGGCCTGGCGGGCCACGGTCAGCACGGGAAGGGCGTGTTCGCCCTGACCAGCACCGGCACCTGGTCCAGCGGGGAGCACGTGCCGATGGGCGGGCTGACCGACCGGCGCACCGGCCAGACCTGGTTGTGGCAGATCGAGCACAACGGCCCCTGGCGGTGGGAGACCGGCGACCGGATGGACGGCGTGTACGTCGCCCTGTCCGGCCCGACCGACCTGGACCACCAGTGGAGCGAGCTGCTCGCGCCCGGCGAGTCCTTCACCACCGTGCCCGTCTCGATCGCCGTCTCGGACGACGGCGTGGAGGGCGCGGCGGCGGCGATGACCGCGCACCGGCGCGCGCTGCTGCGCCCGCACCCCGACCGGGCCACGCTGCCGGTGGTGTTCAACGACTACATGAACACGCTGATGGGCGACCCCACCACGGAGAAGCTGCTGCCGCTGATCGACGCGGCCGCCGCGGCCGGGGCGGAGGTCTTCTGCGTCGACGCCGGCTGGTACGACGACGGAGGCGACTGGTGGGACAGCGTCGGCGAGTGGCAGCCCTCCCAGACCCGTTTCCCCAACGGGCTGGAGGAGGTGCTGGCCCACATCGCGAGCCGCGGCCTGACTCCCGGCCTGTGGCTGGAGCCGGAGGTGATCGGCGTCCGCAGCCCGATGGCCGACAAGCTGCCCGCCGAGGCGTTCCTCCAGCGCGGCGGCGAGCGCGTCGCCGAGCACGGCCGCTACCACCTGGACCTGCGCCACCCCGCCGCCGCCGGGCATCTCGACCAGGTGGTGGACCGGCTGGTGGAAGAGCTGGGTGTCGGCTACTTCAAGCTCGACTACAACATCAATCCCGGCTCGGGCACCGACCGGGACGCCACCAGCGTCGGCGCCGGGCTGCTCGCCCACAACCGGGCCCACCTGGCCTGGCTGGAGGGCGTCCTGGACCGGCACCCCCACCTGGTGCTGGAGAACTGCGGCTCCGGCGCGATGCGCATGGACTACGCGCTGCTGACCCGCATGCAGCTGCAGTCCACCAGCGACCAGCAGGACTTCCTGCGCTACCCGCCGATCGCGGTGGCCGCGCCGCTGTCGCTGCTGCCCGAGCAGGCCGCCAACTGGGCGTACCCCCAGCCCGAGATGGCGGACGAGGAGATCGCCTTCACCATGGTCACGGGCATTCTTGGCCGTCTCTACCTGTCCGGCAACCTGCATAGGATGATCCCGCAGCAGTTCGCCCTGGTCAGGGAGGGTGTCCGGCTCCACCAGAGCCTTCGCCCGGACCTGCTTCGTGCCACGCCGTGCTGGCCGCTCGGCCTGCCCGGCTGGGACGACCCGTGGCTCGCCCTCGGCCTGCGTGCCGGGGACACCACCCACCTGGGGATCTGGCGCCGGCCCGGCGCCATGGACACCACCGTGCTCTCCCTGCCCCACCTGGCGGGGCGGGACCTGGGCGTGGAGGTCGCCTACCCCGAGGCGGCGAACGGCTGGACGCACACGTGGAACCCGCGGACCGCCGAGCTCACCGTCACCACCACGCTTCCAGCAACCACCGCCCGCATCCTCCGGCTCCGCCCTCTCTGACCCGCAAAGGAGCTCACCGTGAGACTCGCAGCGTTCACCGCGGTCGCGGCCGCGGCCGCCCTGGCACTCACCGCCTGCAGCGACCCCGCCGCCGGGCCCGCCGCACCGGCCGCCGGCAGCACCCCCGCCGCCTGGCCCTCGCCCACCGCCCGCCTGGACGGGGTCACGCTCACCATCTGGGCAGCTCAGAACAGCAACACCGTGCCCAAGGCCGTGACCGACGCCTTCACCCAGGCCACCGGGGCCAAGGTCGAGGTCGTCACCATCCCGGACCCGTACGAGCAGGGCGTGCAGACCAAGGTGGCCACCGGCGACAAGCCCGACCTGGCCTTCTGGCAGCCCACGGCCTCCATGCTGACCGCGCTCAACGCCCGCTCCAACCTCCAGCCGCTCGACGGCGCTCCGTGGGTGTCCACCATGGCGCCTGAGCTGCGTGACATCACAGGCCTGCTGGACAAGACCCGCTACGCCGCGTTGATCACGAGCCCGGCCGTCGAGGGCGTCTACTACAACAAGGAGGTCTTCGCGGCCAACGGCATCACCGAGACGCCGAAGAGCTTCGACGAGCTGGTCGAGGTCGGGCGCAAGCTCAAGGGCAAGGGCGTCACGCCGTTCTTCGAGATGGCCGGTGACAAGTGGGCCACCCAGTGGTGGGTGCAGGTGCAGCTCGCCGACGCCG
This sequence comes from Nonomuraea turkmeniaca, assembly GCF_005889735.1. Classification (GTDB taxonomy): domain Bacteria; phylum Actinomycetota; class Actinomycetes; order Streptosporangiales; family Streptosporangiaceae; genus Nonomuraea; species Nonomuraea turkmeniaca. The sequence continues at coordinate 87,080 of NZ_VCKY01000004.1, read as the reverse complement.
CCAAGGACGGTCTCTGGGATCGGGTCAACACCGGCAAGGAGACGTTCGAGGACAAGACGATCCTGGACGCGATCAAGAAGTACAAGTCGCTGATCGACGAGGGGTTGTTCAACTCCGACATCAAGACCGCGAAGTTCGAGGACCAGGGCGAGGCGCTGCTGTCCGGCAAGGCCGCCATGGCCATGCAGGTGAACTCGTTCTTCGGCCAACTCCAGGCCAAGGCCGACACGGCGGAGCTGGACAAGAAGATCGGCTTCTTCCCGATCTCGCCGTCCGGCAACGTCGGCACGTTCATCCCCGACCAGTCGAACGCGCTGGTCGCCTTCCGCACCGGCGACGCCAAGCGGGAGGCCGCCGCGCGGCAGCTGCTCGCGTACTGGATGGGCCCCGGCTACCAGGGCTTCGTGGCCGACCGGAAGACCGTGTCGCTGCGCAGCGACGTGCCTGCCCCCGACGGCGTGCCGCAGGCGCTGCTGGACGTGCACGAGTCGGTCGGCGCCTCGGTCGGGTCCATGCAGGCCCTCGCCGTGGCCAACCCGGACCTGTACCTCAACCTGGCCGACATGATCACCGGTAGCCTGACGCCCGAGCAGGTGGCCGCCGCGACGCAGAAGCAGTTCGCCCAGCTCGCCAAGGCCGCCGGAGCCTCCGGCTTCTGACCCACGTACCGCCCGGCGGGAGGCCCGCACGGCCTCCCGCCCTCCCCTCTAGGAGCCGCCTCGTGCCCATCGGTCAGGAGACGCTCACGCTCGCTGCCACGCGCCGTGCCCCGGCGTCCACCAGGCGTCACACCCACCCGATGTGGTTCCTCGTCCCGGCGTTCGCGATCCTTTTCGTCTTCTTCTTCCTGCCGACCGTCTTCAACTTCATCTACGCCTTCACCGACTGGTCCAGCTTCAAGAGCGACATCCGCCCCGTCGGATTCGACAACTTCAGCTTCCTGCTGTCGGACGGCACGCTGTTCGGCGCGCTGCGCATCACCGTGATCTACGCGGCCCTCGTCGCGCTCTTCCAGAACCTGTTCGGGTTCGGCCTGGCCGTGCTGCTGGAGAAGGACACCTGGCTCAACCGTGCCGCGCGCCTGGTCTTCCTCGTCCCCGTGCTGATGTCCGCGCTGGCCGTCGGGTACGTCTTCCAGGCCCTGCTCAAGCCGGACGGCAGCGTCAACGATCTGCTGTCGGCGCTGACCGGGCAGCAGGTGAGCATCGCCTGGCTGGGCAGCACCACCTGGACGCTCGTGCTGGCCGCGGTCATCCACGCCTGGAAATGGATGGGCCTGTCCATGCTCATCTACCTGGCCGGGCTCAAGACCATCCCCGAGGACGTCACCGAGGCCGCCCGCATCGACGGCGCCTCCGGCTGGCAGGCGTTCTGGTCGGTCCGCTTCCCCCTGCTGGCTCCGGCCGTCACGTTCAACGTCGCCACGTCGCTGCTCGGCTCCATGAACGGCTTCGACATCGTCCAGGCGCTCACCGGCGGCGGGCCCGCACGCAGCACCGAGATCCTCAACATCTTCATCTACCGCACGTTCGGCCAGGGGCTGTTCGCGCAGGCCACGACCATGAGCCTGGTGTTGTTCCTCATGGTGGCCCTGCTGGCGTTCCCCGTCATCCGGATTCTGCGCAAGAGGGAGGAAATCCTGTGACAGTTCAAGTCTTCGGCAGTACGGTGCGCAGCCGCGTGCCCGCGCCGGGCTCGCGCGGGATCGCCGCCCGGCTACGGCCCTTCGCCGTCGTCGTGCTCGTCGGCCTCGTGATGGGCATGCCGCTGTGGCTGGTCGTCGTCACCGCGGGCAAGTCGCAGGGCGAGGCCCTCTCGCCGGACCTGTCCCTGCCGTCGCAGTGGCAGTTGTGGGACAACCTCGCCCAGGTCTGGCAGCAGGGGGAGGTCCCCACGGCGTTCTTCGGCAGCCTGCTCGTCGTCGCGCCGTCCGTGGCGCTGGTGCTGACGCTCGGCTCGATGGCCTCCTGGGTGCTGGCCCGCCGCACGAGCAGGCTCAACGCCGTGTTGTACGCACTGGCGATCAGCGGCATCGTGCTGCCGCCCGCCGTCGTCACCATCGTGCTGCTGCTGCGCCAGCTCGGCCTGGCCGGCAGCCCGGTCGGCATGATCGGCGTCTACACCGGCATCTACATGTCCACCGTGATCTTCTTCGTCACCGGCTTCGTCCGCACCGTGCCGCTGTCGCTCGAAGAGGCCGCTCGCATGGACGGTGCGGGGCCCGTGCGGGTGTTCGTGTCGGTCATCCTGCCGCTGCTGCGGCCGGTGCTGGCCACCGCGACCATCCTCATCTGCCTGTACGTGTGGAACGACGTCTTCTACGCGTTCTTCGTCATCGGCGGCCGGCTCGACACGCTGCCGCTGAACCTGTTCCAGGTCGCCAACGCGGGGCTCTACCTCAACAACTGGCACCTGATCTTCGCCTACATCATCCTGATGAGCCTGCCGCTGCTGATCGTCTTCGCGGTCGCCCAGCGGAAGATCATCTCCGGCATCACGGGTGGGGCGGTGAAGTAGTCACGCCATCCACAGGCTCACGGCCAGGCCGAGGCCGGCCAGGGCGATGGCGAAACGCAGCGGGCGCTCCGGCAGCCGCCGCACGACCTTCGGGCCGAGCCAGCTGCCCACCAGGCAGCCGCACGACAGCGCACCGGCGGCCAGCCAGTGAACCGGGGCCAGGAACGCGTACGCGACGGCGGCCGTGATGTTGGCGGCGCCGGTGGCCATGTTCTTGACCGCGTTGGTGACCGGCAGCGGCTCGGTGACGCCGGCGCAGAGCACGGCCAGCATGATGACGCCGGAGGCCGCGCCGAAGTAGCCGCCGTACACGCCGACCAGCGCCACGGCCACGGCCAGCGGCAGGAACGAGGCGGTCTTGGGCGCCCGCGCGTCGGCCAGGCGCCGCAGCGGGTCCCTGGCCAGCAGCAGCGCCGAGCCGAACGCGATGAGCAACGGGGCGGCGAACTCGAACGCCTTGGCCGGGGTGGCCAGCAGCAGCCAGGCTCCGGCCGTGCCGCCGATGGCGGCCACGACGACCAGCTTGGCGACGCGCCGGCCGTGGCCGCGCAGCTCCTGGCGGGAGCCCGCGGCGGTGCCGACGGTGGTGGAGAACATCGCCACGGTGTTGGTGACGTTGGCGACGACCGGTGGCAGCCCGAAGGCGAGCAGCGCCGGATAGCTGACCAGCGAGGCGAGCCCGCCGATGGAGCCGGCCAGGCCGGAGCCCAGCCCTGCTGCGATCAGCAGGGCCACGGAGAGAAGATCCAACTGTCAGACCCACCCGGGTGCGGACAGATCCATCGGGGCCATGCGCTCGATGGCCAGCCTGACCTTCTCCATCGCCTCGACGACCTCTTGCTCCCGCTTGCCGTTCAGGCTGGCGATGGGCACCGAGCAGCTGATCGCGTCCGTCGCGGGGGAGCTGTAGCGCAGCGCGAAGCCGAAGCATTTCACGCCGGCGTAGTTCTCCTCGTTGTCGATGGCGTAGCCGCGCTCGCGGGTGAGCTCCAGGTCGCGCCGCAGGGCGTCGTGGTCCACCAGTGTGTTGGGGGTCAGCGGCACGATCGGCTGCGGGATAGGCACCTCGTGCGGCGTGCCGATCCGTTCGGCCAGCAGCGACTTGCCCATGGCGGTGCTGAAGGCGGGCAGCCGGCGGCCCACCCGGCTGAACGGGCGCACGTACCGGCTCGACTCCTTGGTGGCCAGGTAGACGATGTAGTTGCGGTCGAGCCGGCCGAAGTGGATGGTCTCGTCCAGCTGGGCGCTGAGGTCGTTGATGTGCGGCTGCGCGATGCGCAGGTAGGGGTCGGTGTCGAGGTAGGTGGTGCCGGCCAGCAGGGCGCTGATGCCGATGCTGTAGAGGCTGCCGGTCTCGTCGGTGCGGACCCAGCCATGCTCCACGAGGGTGCGGATCAGGGCGTACAGGCTGCTGCGGGGGGCTCCCAGCGCCTCGCTCAGCTCGCGCAGGCGGGCGGGGCGGTTTTGGCGGGAGGCCAGAAGTTCGAGGAGCTCGATGGTCCGCGCCGCGGACTTGACGCTACGCACCCCGCTTTCGGGATGGGTCATTGCACCTCACAGGAGTCTGCGCGCCTCGGTCAAAGTGTTGACACATTACCAAAATGGAGCTTAACTGCCAGCCACATGCTCGGCAATCTACATATGGAGACAGTTTGCCTGCCACGTATACGAGCGAGGAGATATCCGAACGGCTGCGCCGGGGGATGGACAAGGGCGTGCTGTCGTTCCCGCTGACGGCATTCGACGCCGACGGGCGCGTCGATCTGGACGGCTTCCGCGCGCATCTGCGTACGCAGATCGCGGCCGGTCCGGGCGCGGTGTTCCCGTGCTGCGGAACCGGTGAGTTCTTCTCGCTCGCCGAGGACGAGTACGCGACCTTGATCAAGGCGGCCGTCGAGGAGGCGGACGGCGCGCTGCCGGTGGTCGCCGGCGCGGGCTACGGCTGGGCGCAGGCCGCCAGGTTCGCCGCCGCCGCGGAGCGGGCCGGGGCCGACGCCCTGCTCCTGCTGCCGCCGTACCTGGCCGAGACGCCGCAGCGGGGACTGGTCGAGCACGTGCGCCGCGTCGCCGCGAGCACCGCGCTGCCGATCATCGTCTACCAGCGCGCCCAGGTCCGGATCGACGTCGCCACCGTGCCGGCCCTCGCCGAGATCCCCAACGTGATCGGCGTCAAGGACGGCCACTCCGACCTCGACCGGCTGCAGCGCATCAAGCTGGCCGCCCCCAGCGAGTGGCTGTTCTTCAACGGCGCGGCCACCGCCGAGATGCAGGCGCGGGCCTACAGCAGCATCGGCGTGCCGGCCTACTCCTCCGCGGTGCACGCCTTCGCGCCCGAGATCGCCGGGGCCTTCTTCCGCGCGTTCCACGCCGGTGACCAGGTGCGCGTCGACCAGTTGCTCAAGGAGTTCTACGTCCCGCTGGTAGAGCTGCGCGACCAGGGCAGTGGCTACGCGGTCTCCCTGGTCAAGGCCGGAGCCCGGCTGCGCGGCGCGAACGTCGGCTCCGTACGCGCCCCGCTGGTCGACCCGGCGCCCGAGCATCTGCGGGCCCTCGAAGGACTGCTGACCACCGGACTCGCCCTCGCCGCCGCCTAGAAGGAATCCCCACATGTCACGTATCGTCCGGGCGACCGTCACGCCCATCCTGATCAGCGACCCGCCGTTGCTCAATGTGCTCGGCGTGCACCAGCCGTACACGCCGCGCACGATCGTCGAGATCGAGACCGACGACGGCGTCACCGGCATCGGCGAGACCTACGGCGACACCGACTACCTGGACGTCGCGCGCAAGCTCGCCGACGTCCTCCCCGGCCGCGACCTCACCTCCATGAACGGCCTGTACGCCCTGGCGTCCGCGACGCTGACCGGGGCCACGGACGAGGTCAAGGAGTTCGACCCGGCCGGCCTGCGCGGCACCCGCAACAACGAGAAGCTGATCCGCAGCGTGGTGTCCGCCTTCGAGGTGGCCAGCCTCGACGCGCTCGGCAAGACGACCGGGCTGCCGGTGCACTGCCTGCTCGGCGGCAAGGTACGCGACCGCGTCGACTACAGCGGCTACCTGTTCTACCGCTGGGCCGAGCACCCCGATGGCGAGGCGCCCGACGACTGGGACGCCGCCCTCGACCCCGACGGCGTGGTCCGGCAGGCCCAGCGCTTCGCCGACGACTACGGCTTCACCTCCTTCAAGCTCAAGGGCGGCGTGTTCGCGCCCGAGGAGGAGATCGCCGCCGTCAAGGCGCTGGCCAAGGCGTTCCCCGGCTACCCGCTGCGGCTGGACCCCAACGGCGGCTGGTCCGTCGAAGCCAGCGTGCGGGTGGCCGAGGAGGTCGGCGACCTGCTCGAATACATGGAGGACCCGACCGCGGGTGTGGCGGGCATGGCAGAGGTGCGCGAGCGCACCGGCGCGGTGCTGGCCACCAACATGTGCGTCACCACGTTCGGCGAAGTGCCGGAGGCGTTCGCCAAGGACGCCGTCCAGGTCGTGCTCTCCGACCACCACTACTGGGGCGGGCTGCACGCCACCCGCGAGCTGGCGGCGCTCTGCCGCACGTACGGCGTGGGCCTGTCCATGCACTCCAACACCCACCTCGGGATCAGCCTGGCGGCCATGACCCACGTCGCCAGCGTGATCCCCGACCTCAGCTACGCCTGCGACAGCCACCGACCCTGGCAGACCGAGGACGTCATCACCGAGCCGCACCGCTTCACCGGCGGCGCGATCGAGGTCAGCGACGCGCCTGGTCTCGGCGTCGAGCTCGACCGGGACGCGCTGGGCGCGCTGCACGAGCGCTGGCTCGCCCGCCCCGACATGCGTGACAGGGACGACGTCGCCGCGATGCGCAAGGTCCACCCCGACTGGGTTCAGCCCTCACTCCCTCGCTGGTGAAAACGGAGAAAATCATGAGAATCGGCGTACTCCTGGCCGCCGTCGCGCTGGCTGCCTCCGCCTGCGCCGTGCAGGGCGGCAGCTCGGACAAGGGCGCCGCCGCGTCCGGCTACCCGAACAAGCCCGTCGAGTTCACCGTGCCGACGGACCCGGGCGGCAGCACCGACCTGCTCACGCGGGCCCTCGCCAAGAGCATCGAGGAGCCGCTCGGCGCCAAGGCCGTGGTCGTGAACAAGCCCGGCGCCAACGGCAAGATCGCCGGCAAGGACGTGTTCGGCAGCAAGCCGGACGGTTACCGCATCGCCGTGATGCCGCAGTCGTTGTTCGCCATCGGGCCGCTCATGCTCGACGACGCCGACCCGGTCAAGCTCACCGACATGACCTTCATCAAGGGTCTGGCGGTGGAGGACTACGTCCTGGTCGTGCCCGCGGACTCGAAGTACAAGACGCTCAAGGACCTTGTCAGCGCCTCCGACGTCAAGTACGGCACCACCGGCCCGGGCACCGGCAGCCAGCTGTCGCAGACACTGCTGTTCGGCCTGGGCAAGACGAACGCCGCGCCGGTGCCCTTCGACGGCGGCGCGCCGACGGTGACCGCGGTGCTCGGCGGCAAGGTCGACGCCGCCTCCGTGCAGATCGCCGAGGGCTTCAAGCAGGTCCAGGCCGGCAAGATGCGGGCGCTCGCGGTCTTCTCCGACAAGCGTCTCGAGGCCATGCCCGAGGTGCCGACCGCCAAGGAGTCCGGCTACGACGTCGTGGTGGACCAGCGCAGGTTCGTGGCCGGGCCGGCCGGGCTGCCCGCCGAGGTGCGCGACAAGCTGGCCGCGGCCATCGACAAGGCCATCGCCTCGCCCGAATACAACGAGATCCTGAAGGCCAACTACATCGGGCGCTGGGACGCCAACGGTGACCAGGTGGGCGCCCAGCTCAACGAGAGCCTCAAGCGGTTCGAGACCCTGGCCAAGGACCTCGGCATCGACCTGAAGGCGCAGCAGCAGTGAGCTACGAGCGTCGGCTGAACGTGGTGGCCGCGCTGGTCCCGCTGGTCATCGGCGTGGCGGCCGCGATCATGTCATGGAACCTGGGGGTCGGCAGCCTGTCGGCCCCCGGGCCGGGCATGTGGCCGCTGGTGGTCAGCGTCGCCATGGTGATCACGGCCGCGGTGCTGGTGCTCCAGTCGCGGCCCCGCGGCGACGAGGAACGGTTCACCAAGGACGTCGTGACGGTCGCCATCGCGGCCGCCTCGCTGATCGGGTACGCGTTCCTGTTCGAGCTCGTCGGCTTCGAGGTGCCGACCATCGCGCTGCTCGTCCTGTGGCTCAAGGGGCTCGGCAGGGAGAGCTGGCCGGTGACCGCCGTGGTCTCGGTCGTCGCGACGGCGGCGCTCTACCTGCTGTTCATCACAGGGCTCGGAGTGTCGCTGCCCCACATCATCCAACTGTGAGAGCGGACATGGACTTCCTCTCCCCGGTGATCGCCGGATTCGGCGTGGTCTTCCAGCCGGAGAACCTCTTCTACTGCCTGCTCGGGGTCACGCTCGGCATGCTGATCGGGGTGCTGCCCGGGCTCGGGCCCGCGGCCACCATCGCGGTGCTGCTGCCGATCACGTACAACATCGAGCCGACCGCGGCCATCATCATGCTCGCCGGCATCTTCTACGGCGCCCAGTACGGCGGCACCATCACCTCGGTGCTGCTGCGCCTGCCCGGCGAGGCGTCCAGCGTGGTCACCGCCATCGACGGCCACGCGCTGGCCCGGCAGGGCCGGGCCGGCTCCGCGCTCGGCATCGCCGCCATCGGCTCCTTCATCGGCGGCACGGTCGCGATCATCGGCCTGACGTTCGTGGCGCCGCTGGTGGCCGGCTTCGCGCTGGACTTCGGGCCGTCGGAGTACACCGCGCTGGCCCTGCTCGGCATCCTGCTGATCACCACGCTCGGCACCGGATCGCCGCTCAAGAGCATCCTCATGGCCACGGTCGGGCTGCTGCTGGCCACCATCGGGCAGGACCCGCTGGAGGGCGTCTCCCGCCTGACCTTCGGCGTCGACCAGCTGCTCGACGGGATCGACTTCGTCATCGTCGCGATGGGCCTGTTCGGCGTCGGCGAGATCCTCTACAACCTGGAGTCGCTGCGCAAGCCCGCGGAGCCGGCCGCGGCCGTCGGCTCGGTCTACCCCTCCCGCGCGGAGCTCCGCGAGTCCAAGGGTGCGATCACCCGGGGCTCGGTGCTCGGGTTCCTGCTCGGCATCCTGCCGGGCGGCGGCGCGACCATGTCGTCCATGGTCGCCTACGCCGTGGAGAAGCGGGCCAGCAAACAGCCGGAGAAGTTCGGCAAGGGCGCCATCCAGGGCGTCGCCGGGCCGGAGACCGCCAACAACGCCGCCGCGACCTCGTCGTTCATCCCGCTGCTGACGCTCGGCATCCCGGCGAACGCCACCATGGCGATCATGTTCGGGGCGCTGCTCATCCAGGGCATCACGCCCGGCCCGGCACTGGTGGCGGAGAAGCCCGACCTGTTCTGGGGCGTGGTCAACTCCATGTACGTCGGCAACCTGCTGTTGCTGGCCATGAGCATGCCGCTGATCGGGGTGTTCGTCCGTATCCTGCGGGTGCGGCAGGCCATCCTGGCCCCGCTGACGATCCTCGTCACCATGATCGGCGTCTACACCGTCCGGATGAGCGTCTTCGACATGTTCATCATGGTCGGTCTTGGTGTGGTCGGTTACCTGATGAAGAAGGCCGGCTTCGAGCCCGGGCCGCTCGTGCTGGCGTTCGTGCTCGGCGGCCTGCTCGAGTCGTCGTTCCGGCGGTCGATGCGGATCTTCGGCGGCGACGTGACCGGGTTCCTCACCCAGCCCATCACCGCCACGCTGCTCGCCGTGATCGTCCTGATCGTCGTCGTGCCCCCGGTCCTGCGCCTGTCCAAGCGGAAGCGGCAGCGGCAGGAGGAGAACGTGGCGGCCTGAGGCAAGCACTCCTTCCTCCGCGACGTGGCATCGCCGGTGCTGACCGCCGGCGGCTAGACCCCGGGATGTTCGATGTGCTCCGGCCGCACTCCCATCCCGATGAAGCGCCCCATCAGGTGGCGTAGCGGCGGCAGCGCCTTGAAGACGGTGAAGATCGGCGGCACGTGCCCGGCCGTGTCGTCCGCCGTCTCCTTCGGGTAGAGGTCGCGGAGGATCCCGACCTGGAACGCCTGGGTCACGCGGACGGCCCGTTCCCGGCGTGCCTGCACCCTGGCGAGGTCGGCGTCGCTCGGAACGTCCGCCCCCCGCAGGATGGGACCGAGCAGGTTGACGGTGGCGACCGCGTCCTGGACGGCCAGGTTGATGCCCACGCCGCCCGCCGGAGACATGGCGTGGGCGGCGTCACCGATGCAGAGCAACCCCGGCCGGTGCCACCGCCGCAGCCGGTCGACCCGGACGGTCAGCTGGTGGATCTGGTCCCAGTCACCGAGCAGCGCGACGCGGTCGCTCAGAGCCGGCGCCAGGCCCGCCACCCGCTCGCGGAACGCGCTCATCCCGGCCGTCTTGAGCTCCTCGGAGGCCCCTGGCGGGATCGTGTAGGCGAGCTGCCAGAACTCCCCGCGGTCGATGGCGACCAGGGCCCCCTTGCCGCCCTGGAAGAAGGGCACTTGATCGTCTTCGCGGCGCGGCAGACGGAACCACAGCACGTCCATGGGCGGCGAACTCGCCGTGGCCTCCAGCCCGGCCTGGTCACGGAGCGTCGAGTGGCGGCCGTCCGCCCCGATCACCAGGTCGGCCCGTACCTCGAGCGGGCCGTCGGCGGTGGTCGCCCGGACCCCGGCGACGCGCCCGTCCTCCACGATCAGCTCCGTCGCTCTCGTGCTGCGCAGCAGGCGGAAGGAGGGGTACGCGGCGGCCTTGCCGGCCAGGAAGTCCAGCACGTCCCACTGGGGCATGAAGGCGATGTACGGGCATCGCGCGGGCAGCCTGCTGAAGTCGGCGAAGGTGACGGCCCGGCCGCCGATGCTCACGGTGACGTCGGGCATCCTGCTGTGCGGCAGGCTCAGGAACTCCTCGATCCAGCCCAGCTCCGCGATCAGCTCCAGCGTGGAGGGATGGACGGTGTCGCCCCTGAAGTCCCTGAGGAAGTCGGCGTGCTTCTCCAGGACGATCACCTCGACCCCCTGGCGGGCCAGCAACAACCCGGCCATCATCCCGGCCGGGCCGCCGCCGACCACGCAACATCTGGTGCTCTCCGTACGCATGACGTTTCACCCTTCCTCGGGGAACAACAGCTGGACCAGCCGTGCGACGTCGACCGGGGTGCCCGTCCGGCGGTTCACGGCAACGGTGGCGAGCAAGGTCTTGGCCGCCGTCGCGACGTCGTGGGGGCGCAACTCGCCGGCCGCGATGCGGACGGTGAGGAAATCGCCGACCAGCCGCTGCCCTTCGGCCATCAGCTCGGCCAGCGCGGCGCGCGCCTGGGTGGTGCCGAAGAACACGGCCACGAGGTCGGCGTTCTCGGTGAGCAGGCGGTCGAACGCGGCCAGCAACTCGGTCAGCACCTGCCTGGCCGGGCGTGTGCCGTGGTCGGCGGTCAGCAGCTCGCGTAGGCGCGGCAGGAAGCCGCGCTCCGCCAGCAGCGCTTGGACCAGGGCCTCCTTGCTGTCGAAGTAGCGGTAGAGCAGGCCGGGCGTCGCTCCCGCCGCGGCGGCGAGGTCCTTGACGGAGGCGCCGTCGACGCCTTTCGCGGCGAAGACGGTCAATGCCGCGTCGAGCAGCTGCTCGCGCCGCCATTCCGCCTGCTCCTTCCGGGTTCTGGCCATGTCCGCCGTTCCTTCATTGAATAAACGTTTACTCAACAAGATAGCCGTGCATGGTGGGAGAGGCAAGGGAGATCGACTCGGCCCGACGCGGGCGCGCCGCCTCTGCGGGAGCCGGCGCTCCCCGTCGGAGGTGCCCGCTAGGGACGAAGGGGGAGCTCGTCGAGCACGGCTGCGGCGAGCTTCGCCGCAGTGGGCTCGTAGCGGCGGGCCAGTGTGTGGAACAGCGTCTCCGCGCGGATCGCCGGCCAGTCGGCGGGCAGGTGCTCGGCCGGGAGGCGCGGGTCCTGGCGGACGAGTTGCAGCCAGTCGGTGTGCAGCAGCAACTGCCTGGCCAGGTCGTCGGCGGCGGACGGCAGCGGGTGCGCGGTGTCCCAGCGGTCGAGGAAGGCTCGGTACCGTTCGGCGATCTGGTCGGTGTCGAAAGCCTTGCGCACCAGGTCGGCCGACTCGGTCGGCCTGAACGCCCGCGCCTGCAGCACCGTCACGTTGTCGCCGAGACCGAGTGCGGCGAGCACCGACTCCACGTCCTTCGTGCCGGGAGCGATCCACAACCCGCCCTGCAGCAGCCCGAACCCGGACCAGATGAGCTGGGAGCGCAGGTCGTGGCGGGTGCTGCGCTCACTGCCCGGCAGTGAGAAACCGACCAGCGTCCAGGTGCCGTCCCAGTCGCGGTTGATCGCGCCGGTCTCCCAGACATGTCTGCGCCCGTCGTCGAGCACCTCCGTGGCATGCGGGGTGAGCCCGAAGTAGACCTTCTTCCCCTGGCGGTGCCTGGCCAGCAGGTTGCGCTTGACCATGCGGGTGAGCGTCGAGCGCACCGCCTCCTCGGACACGCCCAGGCGGGCGAAGACGTCGATGACGCTGCCCGAGTAGACCGCGGTGTCGCGCTCCAGCACGTAGATGCCGAGAAAGCTGAACATCAGCGACTGCGGGCGCGCAGCCGGCAGCTGATGCGGCTGGTCCTGCTCATCCTCGTGCTTCACACGCCTGAGCGTAGACGGAGCAGCGATGCCGGGCAAAGTCTTGACGAAGGTTGAAATTATGCCCAACGTAGTGGGCATCAGATTGGTGAGCCTGAAGTTGGGCAAAACTTTGACCTGGGTCACGAGGCTGCCCTACATTGGCCGACGTCGGTGGAACTTTGCGGTGTTTGGGGTGGAATAGATGGATTTGTCGGGCAAGGTGGCTGTGGTCACCGGGGCCGGTCGCGGTCTCGGCCGGGCGTACGCGGAGGCGCTCGGCGCCGCGGGCGCGGCGGTCGTCGTCAACGACGTGGACGCCGCGGCGGCCTCGGAGGTGGCCGAGGCCGTCGTCGCCGCAGGTGGCAAGGCCGTGGTCGAGGCAGGCGCGGTCGGCGGGTCCGAGGTCGCGCAGCGGCTGGTGGACACCGCGGTCAAGGTGTTCGGCCGGCTCGACGTCATGGTGACCAACGCCGGCATCCTGCGGGACCGGGTCCTGTGGAAGATGTCCGACGAGGACTTCGACGCGGTCGTCGAGGTGCACCTGCGGGGCACGTTCACCTGCGCCCGCGCGGCGGCCGTCCGCATGCGCGAGCAGGGCGAGGGCGGCCGGCTGATCCTGATCTCCTCGCCGGCCGGCCAGCGCGGCAACTTCGGCCAGACCAACTACGCCGCCGCCAAGGCCGGCATCGTGGCCATGGCCCGCACCTGGGCCCTGGAGCTGGCCAGGGCGAACATCACGGTGAACGCCGTCGTCCCGGTCGCGGCCACCGAGATGACCAAGACGATCCCGGTCTTCGCGCCGATCCTGGAGGAGGCCGAGCGCACCGGCGACCCGCTGCCGGACTGGGTGCGGAAGGACGAGGGACTCGGCACGGTCGAGGACGTGGCCGGGCTCATCGTCTACCTCGCCTCGGACGCCTCGGCCGGCGTCACCGGGCAGGCCGTCGGCATCGGCGGCGACAAGCTGACCCTCTGGTCGCACCCCCAGGAGAAGGCCGTCGCCATCACCGACGGCGGTTGGCCCGCCGATGCCATCGCCGCCTATTGGGACGGCGGCGCCGGGTTCGAACCGGAGACGTACGGCATCCCCGCCCCCAAGGGGGCCTGACATGGACGTCGACAGCCTGGTCGCGATCGACGTCCACACCCACGCCGAGGTCTCCAAGGACGGGCACGGCTCGCTCAGCCCGGAGTTGTTCGGGGCGTCGGCGGACTACTTCGGCGCGCACGAGCGGCCGACCATCGCGCAGATGGCCGCCTACTACCGGGAGCGGCAGATGGCCGCGGTGGTGTTCACGGTGGACGCCGAGCACGCCACCGGCCATCGCCGCATCTCCAACGAGGAGATCGCCGAGAGCTGCGCCGAGCACTCTGACGTGCTCATCCCGTTCGCCAGCGTCGACCCGTGGAAGGGCCGGGCAGGCGTCCGCGAGGCCCGCCGCCTGGTCACCGAGTACGGCGTGCGCGGCTTCAAGTTCCACCCCAGCATCCAGGGCTTCGCCCCCGACGACCCGATGGCCTACCCCCTGTACGAGGTGATCGAGGAGCTCGGCGCGGTGGCCCTGTTCCACACCGGCCAGACCGGCATCGGCGCGGGCGTGCCCGGCGGCGCCGGCATCCGGCTGAAGTACTCCAACCCGATGCTGGTCGACGATGTCGCCGTCGACTTCCCGCACCTGAAGATCATCCTGGCGCATCCGTCGTTCCCCTGGCAGGACGAGGCCCTGGCGGTCGCCACACACAAGCCGTCGGTGTACATCGACCTGTCCGGCTGGTCGCCGAAGTACTTCCCGCCGCAGCTCGTCCGCTACGCCAACACGCTGCTCAAGGACAAGGTGCTGTTCGGCTCGGACTACCCGGTGATCACCCCGGACCGGTGGCTGGCGGACTTCGCCAAGCTCGACATCAAGCCCGAGGTCCGCCCCAAGATCCTCAAAGACAACGCCGCGCGCCTGCTCGGCCTGACCCCCAAGGAGACACAGCCATGACCACCGTCGCGAACGGTCTCACCGAGCTCAAGGCGCTGGCCGGGCAGGAACTCGGCCACAGCCGCTGGCTGGAGATCACCCAGGACCGGGTGAACACCTTCGCCGACGCCACCAACGACCACCAGTGGATCCACATCGATCCCGAGAAGGCGAAGGACGGCCCGTTCGGCGGCACGATCGCGCACGGCTACCTGACCCTGTCGCTGCTCATCCCGCTGTTCACCGAGCTGCTGGACATCCAGGGCATGAAGATGAGCATCAACTACGGCCTGGACAAGGTCCGCTTCCCCAGTCCGGTCAGGGTCGGGAGCAAGATCCGCCTTGCCGCCAAGGTCGCCGAGGTCGAGGAGGTCCCCGGCGACGGCGTCCAGATGTCGCTCGACTTCACCGTGGAGATCGACGGCGCGGCCAAGCCCGCGTGCGTCGCCCGTGCCGTCTACCGGCACTACGCCTGACCCTTCTAGGTGTGAGGAGCCCCCCACTCATGTCCAATCCCGTCCAGCTGCGCCGCGCGGTGGCATCGAGCTTCCTCGGCAGCGTCATCGAGTACTACGACTTCCTCCTGTACGCCACGGCCTCCGCCGTCGTGTTCAACAAGGTCTTCTTCTCCAACCTCGACCCGCTGGTCGCCACGGTGGCCAGCCTGGGCACGTTCGCCACCGGCTACCTGGCCAGGCCGATCGGCGGCGTCGTGTTCGGCCACTTCGGCGACCGGCTGGGCCGCAAGCGCATGCTGGTGCTCACCATGGTGCTGATGGGCGTGGCCAGCTTCCTCATCGGGGTGCTGCCCACGTACGCGCAGGCCGGGGTGCTCGCCCCGATAGCGCTCGTCCTGCTCAGGGTCGTGCAGGGGATCGCGGTCGGCGGCGAGTGGGGCGGTGCGGTGCTCATGTCGGCAGAGCACGCCACCGCACGCCGCGGCCTCTGGGCCAGCTTCACCAACGCCGGCGCACCGTTCGGCATGGTGTTGTCCACCGCCGCGCTGAGCGGCACCGCCGCCGTGCTCGGCAACGAGGCCTTCCTGGCGTGGGGATGGCGGGTGCCGTTCCTCATCAGCATCGTCCTGCTCGCGATCGGCCTGTTCGTCAGGACGCGGGTGGAGGAGACCCCGGTCTTCAGCGCCGCCGTCAAGGAGAGCGCATCCAGGGCTCCGCTGCTGGAGGTGCTGCGCGGGCAGCCCAGGACGCTGCTGCTCGGGGTCGGCGTGGGGCTGGCCGCGTTCGTGGCGCAGGGCACGCTCACCACCTACCTCATCGCGTACGGGGTGCAGGCCGGGTTCGAGCGGCAGACCGTGCTGAACGGGCTGACGCTGTCGTCGGCATTGGCCGTGATCGGCATCCTCGGCTGGTCGGCGCTGTCCGACCGGGTGGGGCGGCGGCCGGTCGTCATCACCGGCGCGCTGATCATGGCGGTGTTCGCGTTCGCCCTGTTCCCGCTGGTGAACACCGGCAGCGCCGGGCTGCTCACCGCCGCGCTCGTCTTCGGCCAGGCCGTCGTGCACCCGATGATGTACGGTCCGCTGGCCGCGCTCTACACCGAGCTGTTCAGCACCCGCACCCGCTACACCGGCGCGTCGCTCGGCTACCAGCTGGCCGGGCTCGGCGCCGGGCTGGCGCCCGTGGTGTTCGCCCAGATCCAGGCGGCCAACGGCGGCGGCGGAACCCTCGTGGTCTCCGCCGTCATCGCCGCCTCGTGCCTGCTGGCCGTGGTCTGCACCTTGGCGCTGAAGGAGACCAGCCGCGGCGATCTGACCGGGGAGTCCGTCCCCGCGGGAGCCCCCAAGACCACCACCTCCTGACAGGAGAGGCACGCTCATGCAGAACTCCGGGATCGGCGGCTGGCCGGCGCGGCGGGCCATGATGACGCCGGACCGCACGGCCTTCGTCTTCGAGGACCGCTCCCTGACGTACGCCGAAGTCCACGAGCGGGTGACGCGGCTGGCCGCGCGGCTGCGGGACAGTGGCGTGCGGGCCGGGGACCGGGTCGCCTATCTCGGCCCGAACCACACCGCGTTCGCGGAGACCATGTTCGCCACGCACGTGCTCGGCGGGATCTTCGTCCCGCTGAACTTCCGGCTCGCGGCGCCCGAGATCGACTACATGCTGGGTCACTGCGGCGCGAAGGTCCTGATCCACGCGCCGCAGTGCGCGGGCGTGGTCGAGGCGCTGACCGGCACGTCGGCACTGGAGGAGACCGTCTCGCTCGAAGCCTATGAGAGCTGGCTGGCGACGGGCGACACCACCCCGATCGACGTGCCGGTGGCGCAGGACGACATCGCGCTCATCCTGTACACGTCGGGCACCACCGGCCGGCCCAAGGGCGCCATGCTCAGCCACGCCAACCTGATCTGGAACACGTACAACATGCTCATCGGGGTGGACGTGGCCGGCGACGAGACGACGCTGGTCAGCGCCCCGCTGTTCCACGTGGCGGCGCTGAACCAGACGTTGCTGCCGACCTTCGCCAAGGGCGGCCGGTCGGTGATCATGTCGTCGTGGGACGTGGACACGTGTTATGACCTGATCGAGAAGCTCGGTGTGACCTGGATGTTCGGGGTCACCACGATGTTCGCCGCGTTCGCGGGTTCGCCGCGGTGGGCCGGGGCGGACCTGTCCTCGCTGCGGACGCTGATGTCCGGGGGAGCGTCGATCCCGCCCGCGCTGATCCGCACGTACCAGGAGCGGGGTCTGGTGTTCTGCCAGGGATACGGGCTGACCGAGACCTCGCCGGGGGCGACGTTCCTGGAGGCCAGCCAGAGCGACCACAAGGTGGGCTCGGCGGGCGTGCCCGTCTTCTTCGCCGACGTCCGGGTCGTCCGGGCCGACCTCGACGACGCCGCGCCGGGCGAGCCGGGGGAGGTCCTCATCCAGGGCCCCAACGTCACTCCCGGCTATTGGAACGACGCCGGGGCCACGGCCGCGGCCTTCGCCGACGGCGGCTGGTTCCGCTCCGGCGACGTCGCCTATCGGGACGACGAGGGGCACCTGTACATCGTGGACCGGGTCAAGGACATGTACATCTCCGGCGGCGAGAACGTCTATCCGGCGGAGGTGGAGGCGGTCCTCTTCGAGCACCCCGCGGTGGCCGAGGCGGCGGTGGTCGGCGTGGCCGACGAGACGTGGGGCGAGACCGGTCGCGCGTTCGTGGTCGCCCGTCCCGGGCATGACGTCACGGGGGAGGAGCTGCGCGACTTCCTGCTCGCCCGGCTCGCCAAGTACAAGATTCCCCGGTACGTCACGTTCGTCGGGGACCTGCCGAAGACCGGCTCGGGCAAGATCCAGAAGCTCAAGCTCCGGGCCCTGTCCGTTCCGTCGCTCTGATGACTCAGTGCGGCGGCGGATCGGCGTGGCGGCGGACGATGAGACCGCGCCGCTCCAGCGTGGTGATCATGCCGGTGCTGCGGTTCTAGGGACATTCGTTTGCCGGCATGCGGGAAGCGCGGTTCCGTCCCGTACGTGACCGAGGTCACCATCGTTCCACTGAGAAGGAGTCGCCCATGTCAAGCATCCCCCGCGACCAGTGGTACGTCGCCGCGTACGGCCGCGAGATCGGCCAGGAGCTGTTCAGCCGCACCGTCTGCGGCGAGTCGATCCTGTTCTGGCGGACCCGCGCCGGGACCGTCACCGCCATGTCCGACCGCTGCGTGCACCGTCGTTTCCCGCTGTCCGAGACGCCGAGCCGGCTGGTCGACGACCAGGTGGTGTGCGGCTACCACGGCTTCACCTACGCCGCTGACGGCGGCTGCGTGGCCGTCCCCGGCCAGACCCGGGTGCCGCGCACCGCCCGCCTGAAGAGCTACCCGGTCGTCGAACAGGACTCGTTCGTCTGGGTCTGGATCGGCGACCCGGCCAAGGCCGACGCCACCCGCATCCCGCGGGCGCCCTGGCTGGTCTCGCCCGACTACACCACCGTGTCCGGGATGGAGCCGCTCAAGGCGCGCTTCGGGCTGCTGGTGGACAACCTGCTCGACCTGTCGCACGAGACGTACCTGCACGGCGGCTACATCGGCACCCCCGAGGTGGCCGCCACCCCGATCACCACCGAGGTGGACGAGGAGGCCGGGATCGTCTACGTCAGCCGGCACATGGACGACGCCGAGTGCCCGCCGTTCTACGCCAAGTCGACCGGACTGACCGGGCGGATCATGCGGTGGCAGGACATCGAGTACACGCCGCCGTGCCTGTACAAGCTGCACTCGAGGATCGCGCCGCTCGGGGTGCTGCCGGACGCCGACGGCAGCGACCCGGACGCCTTCCACGTCGAGGTCGTGTACGCGATCACGCCCGAGACCGAGCACACCACTCACGACTTCTGGGCCGTGGCCCGCGACTTCGCCCTCGACGACCAGGGTGTGTCGGACTTCCTCGCCGAGAACAACCGGACCGTGGTGCTGCAGGACGTGGCCGCGCTGGACGTGCTGGAGCAGGTGATCGCGACCGAGCCCGACGGATACCAGGAGCTGTCCATCAACATCGACACCGGCGGGCTGGCGGCGCGGCGCATGCTGGCCAGGCTCGCCGGGCAGAGCGCCGGCAGCCGGGTGTGACGGTCATGGAACCGACCCGCATGCTCACCGGTCGCGGGGTGCTGCGCGTGGTGTGGCTGCCGGGCAGCGACCTGCTGCAGGGCACCTGCCACTGCGGTGCCACGCACCTCGCCGAGGGGCCGATCGAGGTGTGGGAGTGGCTGCTCGCCCACCCGATCGGCCACACCCCGGAAGCCGCCACCGCCCTGGGGGAGGCCACCCCGGCCCCGGCTGTGGTCGCCCCCGGCCAGGGGACGGCCGCCCATGGCCCAGCAGCCCTGTCCGGCGCAGGAGTGCCCCGATGACCGCCGTCGAGAGCACGGGTGGCCGGACGGCCGGCGCCGAGGTGGCGGGCCGTGCCCTGGCTGGTGCGGGCGGCGGCTCGGGAGCCGAGCGGAAGCTCGTCGTGCACGCTCGCGAGCAGGCGGCCGACGGAGTCGTGGCGATCGAGCTGCGCGGCCCGGCCGGCGGAGAGCTGCCGGCGTGGACCCCCGGCGCGCACATCGACCTGATCCTGGGCGACGACCTCGTCCGCCAGTACTCGTTATGCGGTGACCCGGCCGACCGGACGACATGGCGGATCGCCGTCCTGCGCGAGCCCGACGGCCGCGGCGGGTCGGCGTATGTGCACGACGACCTCCACCCGGGCGCCACCCTCCTGGTCCGCGGGCCCCGCAACAACTTCCCGCTCCACCCTGCCCCCCGCTACCTGTTCATCGCCGGCGGGATCGGCATCACCCCCATCCTCCCCATGATCGCCGCCGTCGAAGGCGCTGAGTGGCGGCTGGCCTACGGCGGCCGCACGGCGGCGTCGATGGCGTTCGCCGGCGAGCTGCGCGCCGCCCACGGCGACCGGGTGCTCCTGTGGCCGCAGGAGGAGCACGGCCTGCTCGACCTCGACACCCTCCTGGCCGAGGAGCCGCCGGACACCCTCGTCTACTGCTGCGGCCCCGCCCCGCTCCTGGCCGCCGTCGAAGCACGCTGTGCGAACCGGCCGCTGCACGTGGAACGCTTCACCCCGAAGGACGCGGCCGACCCGGTCATGAGCGGGTCGTTCGAGGTCGAGCTGGCCATCTCCGGTCTCACCCTGACGGTGCCGCCGGACCGGTCGATCCTGGAGGTCGTGGAGGAATCAGGCGTGCAGGTCCTGACCTCCTGCCGGGAGGGCACCTGCGGCACCTGCGAGACCCCCGTCCTCGCCGGCGTCGTGGACCACCGCGACTCGCTCCTCACCCCCGAAGAGGAGGCGGCGAACGACGTGATGTTCATCTGCGTCTCCCGCGCCGCCTGCCCCAAGCTGGTCCTCGAGCTCTGACCATGGAGCCGTCGATGCCGTCAGCCGCCATGAGGACCGGGCCGGTCGTGGCGCGTGCCCTGCAGATCCTCGGCGCGTTCACCCCCGACCGTCGCGCGCTGACGCTCAGCGACCTGTCCCGGTACTCCGGGCTGCCGACCTCCACCGTGCACCGGCTGGCGGCGGAGCTCGTGGCCTGGGGCGCCCTGGAACGGGACGCGGCCAGCTGTTACCACATCGGCCTGCGCCTGTGGGAGATCGGCTCGCTCGCCCCGCGCGGCCTCGGCCTGCGCGAGGCCGCTCTGCCGTACCTGGAGGACCTGTCGCAGGTGACCCGTGAGAACGTGCAACTGGCCGTGCGGGAGGGCACCGAGGTCGTGTTCGTCGAACGGATCGCGGGCACCGGCGCCGTGCCGGTGCTCACCCGGGTCGGCGGCCGCTTCGCCCTCACGGCCACCGGCGTCGGACTGGTGCTGCTCGCCCATGCCCCCGCCGACGTGCAGGAACAGGTCCTGGCCCGTCCCGTCGAACGGTACACCGAGCGCACGCTCACCACCTCGCACCAGGTCCGCGCGGCCCTGGCCGACACCCGCGCCCGCGGTTACGCCATCAGCGACCGCCAGGTCACCATGGACGCCTTGTCCGTCGCGGCCCCGATCCACGACTCCCAAGGTGAGGTCGTCGCCGCCGTGTCCCTGGTCGTCCACCACGGCACGGCCTCGACCCAAGCGCTCGCCCACCTGGTACGCACCAGCGCCCGCGCCATCTCCCGCGCTCTGCCGCCGTTCGCGGCCGGGCGGTGACGAGGGCTGCGAGGGGAGAGATCGGATCTTACGGCCTGGTCATATGGAAATGAAGGGTTTACGATCCGGTAACAGGTCCGATGTATCCGGCCGCAGGAGCCCCTCATGCCCACCGCCATGCCGTTACGTCTGTGCGTCGCACTCCTCCTGACCTTCTGCCTCCTCCCCGCTCTGCCCGCCCGCGCCGACCAGAGCTGGAGGATCTCCGGCTTCCCGGGCGGCCCGGCGGCGCAGCTCGCGCTCGACCCCGGGACGGGCACGCTCACGCTGGCCGCGGACCGCCGCGGCGCCCAGGTTCTGGAGCCCAGCCCCGTCGGCATCGTGACCGAGCGGGCCGATCTGTCCCAGGGGCTTCGGTTCCTGCACCGCCGCGACCGCGTGGTGGCCGAGCACTACACCGCCACCGTCGGCAAGCGGCTCAAGCGGTCGGCGCTCATGCGGGAGGCCACGTTCGCCTTCGAGAACGCCGCCGGCGCCCGGCTCGACCTGGTCGTCAGGCTCGCGCGGGACGGCGTCGCCTACCGCTACCGGTGGCCGGACGACCACGGGCCGGTCCTGCGAGAGACGTCCGCGTTCACCCTCCGGCAGGACGCCGCCGCCTGGCTGGCCCGGCACCGCCGCGACTACGAGAACCCGTTCGTCCAGTACACGGCACTGAGCGCGCCCGCTGCCGACTTCATGGTGCCCGCCCTGTTCGAGACCGGCGGCGGCTACGTCCTGATCAGCGAGTCCGCGCTGGACGGGGGCTACTCGGGGCCGCGGCTGGCGCACGAGGAAGGCACCGGCACGTACCGGCTGCGGTTGTGGGACGAGCAGGTCCAGGCCGCGGGGGAGAGCCCGTGGCGGGTGCTGGTCATCGGGGACCTGGCCACGGTCACCGAGTCCACGCTGGTCGACGACCTGGCCCCCGGCTCCCGCGTGCGCGACACCTCATGGATCCGGCCCGGCCAGGTGCTCTGGACCTGGCTCGCGGGCGGCAGGGAGGCCGGGCAGAGCCTCGAGATCCAGAAGGGGTACGTCGACTACGCCGCGGCACGCGGCTGGCCGTACGTGGCCGTGGACGCCGGCTGGTACTTCCTGCGGGACCAATGGGACGTCACCGACCCGGACTGGCCGACCACCAGCTGGATGCCGCAGCTCGTCGAGTACGGGCGAGGCAAGGGCGTGGAGATCCTGGTCTGGGTGCACTTCCGCGACCTGGACACCCCGGAGGAACGCGCCTTGTGGCTGCCCACGCTGAACCGCTGGGGCGTGCGCGGCGTCAAGATCGACTTCATGGACGCCGAGTCGCAGGAGCGGCTGCGCTGGTACGACGAGATCCTGCCCGCCACCGCCGCGAGCCGGCTCCTGGTCAACTTCCACGGCTCTACCGTCCCCAAGGGCATTCACCGCACCTGGCCGCACGTGATGACCATGGAAGGCGTGCACGGCGGCGAGAAGCGCACGCTCACCACCGCCCACGTGACCACCCTGCCCTTCACCAGGAACGTGATCGGCTCCATGGACTACACGCCGATGGCCTTCCACCGGCCGAGCCGGCCCACGTCCGACGCGCACGAGCTGGGGCTGGCGGTCACGTACGAGTCCGGCCTGCAGAACCTGGCCGGCACCGTCGAGTCCTACCGGGCCAGGCCGGAGGCCGAACGTTTCCTGGAGCAGGTGCCCACCGCCTGGGACGAGACGCGGCTGCTGTCCGGCCGCCCGGCCGACCACGTGGTGCTGGCCCGGCGCAGCGGCGACCGGTGGTTCGTGGGCGCCGGCGTCTCGGGCGCGGCCCGCACGCTCGACGTCCCGCTGAGCATGTTGCACGGCCGCTGGCTGGTCGAGGTCGTCCGCGACGGCACGGACGGCCTGGTGCGGGAGAGCCACGTGATCGACGGGCGGGGCGGGGACCGGCTGCAGGTGCCGGTGACCGCCGAGGGCGGTTTCGCCGCGATCGCCTGCCGTTGGCACGCCACGATCACCACATGCGACCGATAGACCTCCGACCTAGTCTCCTCTCACACATCCGATGTATAGGTGCATCCTTATGAAGAAACGCTTACTGGCAGGGCCGATCGCCCTCGCTCTCGGCGCGGCGCTGACCGTGGTCCCGGCCACGCAGGCGCAGGCCGCGAGCGCGGCGAAGCCGTACACGCTGTGGTACGACGAGCCGGCCCCCGACTCGAACGAAGGCTGGGAGACGCGGTCGCTGCCGATCGGCAACGGCGCCATGGGCGCCACCGTGTTCGGCGGCGTGCAGGCCGAACGGCTGCAGTTCAACGACAAGACCCTGTGGACCGGCGGGCCCGGCGTCGCCGACTACACCTTCGGCAACTGGGACGCGCCGCGGCCCGGCGCGCTGGAGGCCATCAGGGAGCGGATCTGGAAGGAAGGCGGCATCTCGCCCAACGATGTGCTGGCCGCCCTCGGGCACAAGTCGGACTCGCCGCGCCACCGCAGGTTCGGCGCGTACCAGAGCTTCGGCGACGTGCGTCTCGCCTTCCCCGAGCTGCCGGCGCAGGTGGCGGACTACCGCAGGGAGCTGGACATCTCGCGCGGCGTGGCGGGCGTGTCGTTCACGGCCGGCGGCGTGCGCCACACCCGCGAGTACTTCGCCTCCGCGCCGTCCGGCGTGGTCGTGGCCCGGGTGGCCGCCGACCGGCCCGGCGGGGTGACGTTCACCGCCAGGATCGCCGTGCCCGCCAACCGTTCGGCGACCTCCACGGCCGCCGGCGGCCGGGTCACCGTCAAGGGGGCGCTGACCAGCAACACGATGGCGTACGAGGCGCAGCTCCAGGTACTCAACCAGGGCGGGACCAGGACCGACAACCCCGACGGGACCGTCACCGTGGCCGGCGCGGACTCAGCCGTCCTCATCCTCGGCACGGGCACCGACTACGCCCCCGACTACCCGACCTACAAGGGCGAGGACCCGCACGCCAAGCTCACGGCGCGGGTCGACGCCGCCGCTGCCCGCGGCTACACCAGGCTGCTGGCCGCCCACCGGGCCGACCACGCCGCCCTGTTCGACCGGGTGCGGCTGGACCTGGGCGGCAGCCTGCCCGCCGTGCCGACCGACGACCTGCTCGCCCAGTACGGCACGGCCCCGGCCGCTGACCGGGCGCTGGAGCAGCTCTTTTACCAGTACGGCCGCTACCTGCTCATCGCCTCGTCCCGCCCCGGATCGCTGCCGGCCAACCTCCAAGGCGTGTGGAACGTCCTCGAGGCCCCGCCGTGGCAGGCGGACTACCACCTCAACATCAACCTGCAGATGAACTACTGGCCGGCCGAGATGACCAACCTCGCCGAGCTGGCCGAACCCCTGCACACCTACGTGGACGGGTTACGCGAACCCGGCCGGGTCACCGCCCGGCAGATGTTCGGGGCCGACGGCTGGGTCGCCCACCACGCCTCGAACATCTTCGGCCACACCGGCGCCTGGGACCATCCCGCCTACTTCTTCCCCGAGTCGGGCGCCTGGCTGGTCCTGCAGCTCTATGACCACTACCGGTTCACGCAGGACAAGCAGTACCTGAAGCGGACCGCGTACCCGGTCATGAAGGAGACCGCGGAGTTCTGGCGCGACTTCCTGCAGACCGACCCCAGGGACGGCAAGCTGGTCGCCATCCCCAGCCGATCGCCCGAGATCGGCCCGTCCACGGCGGGCGCCGCGATGTCGCAGCAGATCCTCTGGCACCTGTTCACCGACCTGCGCGAGGCCGCGGAGCTCGTGGGCGATCGCAAGGAGGCGGCCGCCGCCGGCGACGTGCTGGCCAAGCTCGACCCGGGCCTGCGGATCGGCAAATGGGGGCAGTTGCAGGAGTGGAAGGAGGACATCGACGACCCGGCGGAGAGGCACCGGCACGTCTCCCACCTGTTCTCGGTGCATCCGGGGCGGCAGGTCTCGCCGCGTACGACGCCGGAGCTCGCGGCGGCGGCCAAGGTCTCGCTCAACGCCCGCACCGACGAGGGCACCGGGTGGAGCAAGGCCTGGAAGATCAACTTCTGGGCTCGGCTGCTCGACGGCGACCGGGCGCACAAGCTGCTGGGCGACCAGTTGCAGACCAGCACGCTGGCCAACCTGTGGGACACGCACCCGCCGTTCCAGATCGACGGCAACTTCGGCGCCACGTCCGGCATGACGGAGATGCTGCTGCAGAGCCACCTCGGAGTGGTCGACCTGCTGCCGGCGCTGCCCGCCGCGTGGGCGGACGGCCGCGTGTCCGGGCTGCGCGCCCGCGGCGGCCACACCGTTGGGCTGACGTGGGCGTCGGGGCGGTTGTCCGAGGCGCGGCTGACGGCCGGCGAGGCGACAACCGTCAAGCTGCGTCATGACGCCTTCCGCGGCGGCGGGGTTCGGGTCACGACGGACCGTGGGCGGCCGGTCGCCCACACCACCGACGGCGACACCATCACCTTCCGGGTCCGGCCCGGCGGGGAATACCGGATCGGCCGATAGACGGCAGGGCCCGAGCCGCCGGCGCGGTCTCGGGCCCATGTCCGGCATCCGCAGGTCCGAAGGGGGTAGGGGGTGGACCTGGGGGAAAGGAGGCTGTCATGCATCACAACGGCCTGCGTACCGCGGTCCTGCTGGGTGCTCTGTCCGCCTTGATCGTTCTGGTGGGTTGGTGGTTCGGCGGCGGGCGAGGGGTTCAGATCGCGGTCCTGATCGCTCTCGTGAGCAACGGCGTCGCTTACTTCTTCTCCGACAAGATCGCGCTGTCGGCGATGCGCGCGCAGCCGGTCGGCCCGGCCGACTGGCCCGAACTGCACAGGATGGTCCGCGAGTTGTCGGACCGGGCGGGCGAGCCCATGCCGCGGCTGTACATGTCGGCGATGCTGCAGCCCAACGCGTTCGCCACCGGACGCAACCCGCAGAACGCGGCGGTCTGCGTGACCTACGGGATCACCCAGATGCTGAACGAACGCGAGCTTCGCGCGGTCATCGGACATGAGCTGTCCCACGTGTACAACCGCGACATCCTGATCTCCTCCGTGGCGGGTGCACTGGCCACGATGATCACCTACCTCGCCTACATGATGGGGTTCTTCGGCGGCGGCGGCCGCAACAACGGGGGGCCGGGGGTTCTCGGGGCGTTGCTGCTGATGATTCTCGGGCCGATGGCCGCGGCGATGATCCAGATGGCCATCTCGCGGGCGCGGGAGTACCAGGCGGACGAATCGGGCGCGCGGCTGACGCAGGACCCGCTGGGGCTGGCGAGCGCGCTGCGGAAGATCGATGCCGGTACGCGGCAGGTGCCGCTTCCCCAGACCCCCAGGCTCGAGTCGACGTCCCACCTCATGATCGCCAACCCGTTCCGCGGCGGCGGTCTCGGGCGGCTGTTCTCCACGCACCCGCCGATCGCCGATCGGATCCGGCGGCTGGAGTCCATGGCCGGGATCCAGGGCTGAGCAGCACGCACGTCGACAGCCGGTGAGGGGGCCAGGCGGCGATGGGGGTCGTTCAGGAGATGCGGCGGCTGGCGGATCGCACGCCGCCGGGCCGGGATCGCCAGGTCGATCTGCTCCGCGCGATCGCCATCACGGCCGTGGTCATCGGCCACTGGCTGGCGGTGTTCGTGCTCGTGACCCCGGACGGGTCCGTGCGCGCCGGCAACGTGCTGGAGGTCGTGCCGTGGACGCGGCCCCTGACCTGGCTGTTCCAGGTCATGCCCGTCTTCTTCCTGGTCGGCGGGTACGCCAACGCGGCCTCGCTGACCGCCTGCAGAGACCGCGGCGGCGATGCGGCCGGGTGGGTGCTGCGCCGTACCGACCGGCTCATCCGGCCCACCACGATGCTGCTGGCCGTGCTGACGGGGACGGCTCTGGTCGCCCGTGCGGTGGGCGCCGATCCCGGCCTGGTGGGCACCGCGGTGTGGGCGGCCGGGATCCCGCTGTGGTTCCTGGTGGCCTACCTGGCCGTGGTGGTCCTCACCCCGCTGACACACGCCCTGCACTGCCGGTACGGCCTGGCCGTGCCGGCGGTGCTGGTCGTGCTGGTCGGCGCCGGCGACGCGGCCCGGCTGGCACTGGGCGTGCCCCTCGCGGCGGTGGCCAACTTCCTGTTCGCCTGGCTGGCCGTCCATCAGCTCGGCTTCGCCTGGCAGGACGGGCGGCTGCGGGCCAGGCCGGGCGTCGGCCTGCCGATGGCGGGCATCGGGCTGATCACGCTGGTGGTGCTGACCGTCGCGGGGCCCTACCCGATCAGCATGGTGGGGCTGACGGGCGAGCAGATCCAGAACACCTCGCCGCCGACGTTGGCGCTGCTGGCATTGGCCGCGGCGCAGACCGGGCTGGCGCTGGCCTTCCATGGCCCGGCCACCCGGTGGTTGCGGCGGCCACGTCCGTGGACCGTCGTGGTGGCGGTCAACTCTGTGATCATGACGTTGTTCCTGTGGCACATGACGGCCGCCGTGCTCGGCGCGCTCGCGTTGTACCGCACCGGATGGCTCGCCGACCCGCCCGGGTCGGCCGGGTGGCTGCTGATGCGGCTGCCCTGGCTGGTCGTGCTCACCGTGATTCTCGGGGTGCTGGTCGTGGCGTTCGGACCCGTGGAACGGCACGCCGGCACCCACCGCGCGCCTGGAACCGCGGCAGGCGCGCCGGCGGGTGTCCTCACCGTCCTGGGGATGTGCGGCGTCGTGGCCGGCATCCTCGGAATCGCGGTGCCGGGTCCGGGGCAGCGCGACCTGCCCGGCATGGCCTTGCTCGCCTACTTCGCCGGTGCCGCCGTCGTGCGGCTCGCCCGGCGGCGGACGTGACCAAGGCGGCGGGTGGCAGACCACGGCAACGCGTGAATATGGGTTTTTGATGGGGTCAGCCGAGGCGGGCGAGCTCCTCCTTGCTGAGCTCCAGCGTGGCGGCGCCGACGGAGTCGAGGATGGTCTCCGGGCGGCTGGCACCGGGGATCGGGATGACCACCGGGCTGCGGGCCAGCTCCCAGGCGAGGCAGACCTGCTGCGGGGACACGCCGCGTTCCTCGGCGATCTCGTCGAATGCGGAGTTGTGCCGGCCCAGCTCCCCGGTACGGCTCATGCCGCCCAGCGGCGACCAGGGCAGGAAGGCCAGGCCGAGCTCGGCGCAGACGTCGATCTCGGGCTCGCTGGAGCGGAACCGCGGCGAGTACTCGTTCTGGACGCTCACCAGGCGGTCGCCCAGGATGTCGTGGGCGAGCCTGATCTGCTCCGGGTTGGCGTTCGAGATGCCCGCCATCTGGATCTTGCCGGCGTCGTGCAGGTCCTTCAGCGCGCCCATCGTCTCCTCGTACGGGACCCGCGGGTCGGGCCGATGGTGCTGGTAGAGGCCGATGCTCTCCACGCCGAGCACCTTCAGCGACCGGTCGCAGGCCTCCTTGAGGTACGACGGGCGGCCGTCGACGTCCCAGCCGTCCGGCACGCGGGTGTGCCCGCCCTTGGTCGCGACCAGCACGCTGTCGGCGTCGCCGGCCCACAGGGAGAGAGCCCGGGCGACCAGGCGCTCGTTGTGGCCGACGTCGGTGTGCGACGGGGTGTAGGCATCAGCGGTGTCTATCAACGTCACGCCGGCGTCCAGGGCCGCGAGAATGGTACGGATCGACTGGCCCTCGTCCGGCATGTGCCCGGCGACCGACATGGGCATGGCCCCGAGCCCGATGACGCCGACGTTGCGGCTCCCGATGGCACGTGTTCTCATGGCGTTGCTCATGGGTCCACCCTGTCTGCTGGAGTGCACTCCAGGTCAAGGCGGCCCGGCTCGTCATGGGCGCACGGCGCCGAGCAGGCGGGTACGCCAGTAGTCGTCGAGGTCGACCACCTTGACGACGTCTCCGGTCTGGGGCGCGTGGACCATTTTCCCGTCGCCGGCGTACAGGCCCATGTGCCCGAGCCCCTTGCTGAAGAGCAGATCCCCGGGCTCCAGCTTGTCCATGGGGACACGACGGCCGGCGCCCCAGCCCCATTGGTCATAGGTCGTGCGCGGCAGGGAGACGCCCGCGCTGCGCCAGGCGGCCTGGGCCAGGCCGGAGCAGTCGAAGGAGCCCGGGCCGGTGCCGCCGTACCGGTACGGCTTGCCGACCTGGGCGAAGGCGAACTCGAGCGCTGTGCGGGCGTTCCCGGAGGCCGGGCCGGCGTACTGGATGCCGGGGCTGTCGGGGTCGCCGGTCCGGAAGAGGCCCAGCCGGCGCATGAGTCGGGTCTGCGTCGTGACCATCTTGTCGACCTTGGCCTGCTCGGTGCGGGCCTTGCGGCGCGCGGCCTCGGCCGCCGCCAGGATGGCCTTGGCCTCGCCGTGCCGGTCGCGTAATTCCTTGATGGCGGCCTCGTAGGCGCGTGCCTTCGCCGCTCTCGCCCGCGCCATCTCATCGAGGGAGGCCATCGTGCCCAGGACCGCCCCGGGGTTGTCCGGGGCGGTCAACGGCGCCCAGCTTCCGAACGGGCCGAACTGGTAGTCGTTCACCGCCAGGGTGACGAGATCGCGGCGCAGGTCGTCGGCCCGGGCGTCCTTGCCCTTGAGTTCGGCGTTGAGCGCGTCATACTTCTTCTTGGCCGTCTTGTACGTCTCGGTGGCCCGGTTGTACCGCTCGACCAGCTGGTCGGCCTGCTCGTTCAGCTTCACCAGCCGGGCCCTGGCCTGGGCGGGCGAGGGATCTGCCAGGGCGGCCCCAGGGGTCGCGGCCAGCGCCACCGAGGCCAGCGCCAATGCGGCTGCTGTACGCCCACGCCATGTCGCCGCGGCCACGACCATGCCTCCTCGTCCCAGTGGACTGTGGTGCCGATCCATGGGGAGATACGCGTGCCGCCGCCAAGATGTTCAGCGTCCGTGAACTCTTGGCGCTGTACCGGGCTAGTAGGAGATGTAAGCCGGCCACGGTGAGAAGGACATGCATGGCCCAACGTGATGTGATGAGGCAGGGTGTCACCTGGCGTTCCGGGTTCCCGTCGGCTTCGAGGGCCAGGTCCGCGCCCAGCTGGGCCGGCCGGCCGAGCCCGGCGAGCTCTACCAGGCGGCGCCCGCGGCCACGGTTCCGGGGGAGATGCTCGCGGGCGTGCAGCTGGAGGATCGTACGGTCGGGGAGGTTCTCGACGAGGTACACAAGCGTGACCTGCAGGTCGTCTATGAGCTGGTGAGGTCGGACCCCCGCTCCCAGACGTCCTTCACCGACGGGAGGAAGGGCAGCTTCCGCGTCAGGTACGAACCCATCGCCGCCGACGCGGTGGGCTCGGACTGGCTGGTGTGGCGGGCGGTGCCGCAGAGCAACGGGGTGGTCAGGCTGGTCGTCACTCCCCAGCCGCTGAAACCCGACGTTGCGCTGCCCAGGTCTTGACCCGCCACAGCCGGGCCGGCACCGTCCCCGCGCCGCCGATCCGGCCGCGCGGGGACGGGGCGCGTCAATGCTTGTAGGCGGCGACGACCTCCACCTCGACGAGCCATCCCGCCACCGGCAGATTCGCGATCTCGAGCGTCACGCGGGCCGGGCGGGCGGCGTTGACCTCCATCGGCGGGGCGGGCGGCGCCGTGCCCAGCGGGACGGGCACGGGCTTGCCCGTCGCCAGATCCACGTTGGCGAAGAACTGGCGGTAGGCACGGTTCCAGCCGGCGAAGTCGGCCTCCGCCGCGCCCGGCGGCCTCTCCAGGTAGGCACGCATGGAGACCACGTCACCGAGGCCCAGGCCGGCCGCGGCGAGGTTGGCCTTGATGCGCTTGAGCACGTTGAGCGCCTGCGCCTCGGTGATCGTGACGCCTGGTGGCAGCGCGCCGCCGGGGAAGTCGACGTAACGTTCGGGGGAGTCGGCCGGGGCCGCGGGGTTGGCCGCCGCCGGGCCCAGCCCGCTGGCGGTGTACGTGGCGACGAGCTTCCCGAGCGCCACGCCGTCGGCGATCGCCGGGTTGGTGGCGCCCGCGGGGAGGAAGGGCTTGACCTCGGTGGGTCTGGGTGACCACCAGGTGGTGGCGGCGGCCGTACCCGTGCTCAGGACGAGGACGGCGGCCGCGGCGAGGGCGGCGGTGCGGATCTTCATGGGGAGGTGTCCTCTCAGGAGGTGCTCAGGACGCGCTGGTGCAGCTCGGTGACGACCTTGCGGGCGGACTCCAAAGCCCCCGACTGCCACGCGATCATGTGGCTCAGCCAGTCGCCCGCGAAGTACACGTGGCCGGCGGGCTTGTTGAGCAGCTGGTACGCGCCCTGCCTGGACGGCCAGCCCACCCACGCGCCCTCGATGTACGGCTGCAGCTTCCAGGCGATGGACACGGACGACGCCAGCTCGTCGCGGTACTTCGCACCGTGGATGAGCATGCCCTGCTCGACCGCGCGGCGTTCACGGTCGGCGTGCTTGAGCGCGGCGTACGCGTCGGCCTGCGCGCCGAAGTTGTAGTAGCCGACGACCAGCCCGCGCGACGAGCCGTACCCGTAGGAGGGGTACCAGATCGTGGCGAGGTCCAGGTCGGTGCTGGTGATGCCGCCGTAGATGTCCTCGTCGGTCTCCCACCAGCGGCGGCGGTACTCCAGCCCGATCTTGCCCGAGTTCGTCACGGTCGGCGTGGCGAGCGCGGTCTGCAGCTCCGCGCCCAGATTGTGCGGGGTCTTGGCGAGGAGGTGCGGCGGCATCGCCGCGACGCACATGTCCGCCTTGATCTTCTGAGTACGGCCGTGCCGGTCCTTGTACTCCACCTCCACGCCGTCCGGCAGGTCAGTGATCTTGGTGACCGCGGACCTCAACTTGATCCGCTGCCGCCCGATCCTGTCGGCCAGCGCCCTCGGGACCTGGTCCATGCCGCCGACCGGCTGGAACATCAGCATCGCCTGGTCGTAGCCGAACTCGAACGCGAACCGCTGCCCGACGCCGCTCGACAACACCTCCGACAGCGACGGCACCGGCCCGAGCACCGTGCCCGGCTGCTCGCCCGCTCCCGGGTTCACGCTGTAGCCGCGGCGCGAGCTCCCGGTGTACTTGAACCCGCTCGCCTTGTTGCCCACCGCCCCGAAGCTCGACAGGAAGGCGATCAGCCGCTCCTTGTCCTGCGCGGTCAGCGCCCCGTCCAGCGCGCCCGCGTCGGTCGCCCGCGACAGCAGCTCCGACACGTGCCCGTAGACGTCGGCCTTGGCCGTCCGCCAGCGGACAGGCGCCTGCATGCCTTGGTGGTAGATGTACGCCTGCGCGTTGGAGTTCGTGAAGACCTCCAGGTCCACGCCCAACTCGCGGCAGTAGTCCACGGTGATCATCCACTGCGCGAGCCGCGCCGGTCCCGCGTTGAGATAGACGCCGTCCCGGAACCGCGCGACCTGCGTGGAGCCGTCCAGCTCCGTCACGCGGTCGCCGCCGCGGATGGTCCAGTTGCGCCCGCCGACCCGGTCGAGGGCCTCCAGGACCGTGCAGTCGTAGCCCGCCTTGCCCAGCTCGTATGCCGTGGCCAGGCCGGCCACTCCCGCGCCGAGGATCACCACCTTTTTCGCGGACCGCCCGGTGAGCGAGAAGTCGGACGGCTGCGGCGGGTCGAAGGCGCCCTTCGCGGACGCCTCGGCGGTCGGTGCGAGCCCGAGCGCCCCCATGGTCGCGAAGAGCGCTCCTGCTCCGCCTGACACCCCGACGGCGGACAGGAAGTCGCGTCTGCTGTACCCCAACACATACCTCCACGGTCTTGTTGGAGGCGAGTCTGGAGAAGTCATGTTGCCAACGATCCGGACGGATGTTCTAAATGCGTTTCGGCACGGTCATCAGGCTTTCGCGGCAAAAGTGAGATGAGTTCCGCCAGGCGCGGGAGTGGTGTCGTGACCACGTCTGGCCTCGTCTGGTCTTGTCTCCTTACTGGACACCTGTCCAGCCGCAGGTCGCCGCCATGCCGGTGCCCAAAGAGCCGCGCGGCATCTAGCATGCGGGCGCGTGAGCAGAAGACTGCGCGGCATCGCCGCCGCCAACGAACAGATCGTGGCCGACGGCCGGTACACCGCCGCCGATGGCACGCTCGTCACCGTGAGCCCCGCCCTCGAGGCGGCCATCGCCGGCACCGTGAGCCATCTGGCCGACCTGTCCGTCGCCGTGCCCCCTGCCGTGCCGGGGCAGGTGACCTCGTTCGAGGTCACCGCCGAGGACACGCTCCAGGCCGCCCGCCGGCTCCACCTCGCCGGCGCCGGCCGGATCGCCGCGCTGAACTTCGCGTCGGCGCGCAACCCCGGAGGCGGCTATGTCAACGGCGCGAAGGCGCAGGAAGAGGACCTGTGCCGCCACAGCCTGCTGTACCCCTGCCTCCTCCAGGCGCCGGACTACTACGCCGCCCACCGGGCCTCTCCCGATCTGCTCTACAGCCACCGCGTCATCTGGTCCCCCGACGTGCCCGTGCATCGGGGCGGCGACGGCCGGTTGCTGAGCGAGCCGTACGCGGTCTCGTTCCTGACCTCGGCCGCCCCCAACGCGGGGCAGGCCCTGCGCCATGATCCTGGCATGGGTGAGCGCATCCGGCGGGTGCTACACGAACGGGCCGAACGGGTCCTCGCCGTCGCCGCGCACCACGGCGCGCGCCGGCTGGTGCTCGGGGCGTGGGGGTGCGGCGTCTTCCGGAACGACCCACGCGAGGTGGCGGAGGCGTTCCACGCCCACCTGGCCACGGGCGGCGCGCTGGCGGGGGTGTTCGAGCGGGTGGTCTTCGCGGTCTGGGATCGGGCGCCGGAGTCCGCCAACCGAGCCGC
The DNA here is from genome assembly GCF_005889735.1 of Nonomuraea turkmeniaca. Classification (GTDB taxonomy): domain Bacteria; phylum Actinomycetota; class Actinomycetes; order Streptosporangiales; family Streptosporangiaceae; genus Nonomuraea; species Nonomuraea turkmeniaca. Next base: position 53,676 of record NZ_VCKY01000004.1, on the reverse strand, counting down.
GTTCGCCGAGCGCTTCCTTGAGTCCTAGTTGTCGGTGTCGATCGATGGACCGGAAGGGCATCGGTTCACTGAAGATCTGCAGCGTGCCGATGACGCTGAGCACGGTGGTCAGGGCAACGTTTTCCGTACTCCCCGGGAGCGGAATCGTGCGGCAGGGCGTTGAGGAAGACGTGATGAGCTTCTTCAGGAAGACGCGAGCCAGGACGGGTCGTGAGCGGGACGAGGCGACCGAGCGGCGCGCCGCCGAGGCGATGAGTCAGGTCAACGCTCTGCTGCTCGCGGCCAAGGAAGAAGCGGGCAGGCTGCTCGCCGAAGCCCACGGGCAGGCCGACGAGATCGTGTCGGCTGCCAGGGCCGAGGCCGAGCGGGAGAGGGCCGTCCGGAGCCGGCTGGAGGCGGACCTGGCCGAGGCGCGGGCCGAGCTGGTCCGGCTGCGCGCAGAGCTGGAGCGGGCCCGCCGCTCCCCGTAGGCGAGCGCGCACTCATCCGACGCCTGCCGCTCACCACAAACGCAGTCAAGCGGTGAGAAGGGGGTTGACAGAGGCGGCTGCTGAGTTAGATCTTCTCAGTTATCGGATGTATACTCCTCAAGCACCCTCTCTCGGAGTCGCGATGTCGGAAAATCCCTCCTCTAGGCGCACATTCCTCGGAGGTCTCGCCTTAGGCGGGGCCGCAGCCGCGCTCGCCCCGGCATCCCCCGCCGCCGCATCCGCCACCGAGATGTTCGAGCGGTCAGGCCTCCTGCCCATCCGCGACGAGATGCGCCACGACGGCCCATGGGCGAAGTTCCTGCGCGATCAGGACCTGGTGTGGGCACGCCTCCCGCGCCAGTGGCACGAGGGCCCGTTCCTCGGCAACGGCCTGCTGGCCTCCACCGTCTACGTTCCCGAAGGCCAGAACGGGGTGCGCTTCGACGTCCAGCACAGCGAGGTCCAGGACCACCGCCCCGACATCGACGCCAAATACGGCCTGTGCCGCTTACCCATCGGCCATCTGACCCTCCAGCCCAAGGGCACGATCATCGCCGTCGACTGGCGCCTGGACCTGTGGAACGCCGAGCTCAAGGGCACCGTCACCACAGACCTGGGCACCATCGAGGTCACCGCCTTCGTGCACGCCGAACGCGAGGTCATGCTGATCCGCGTCAAGCCGGACGCGGCCGAGCGGGAGGCGGCCTGGACGTTCACCGCCGCGCCCTCGATCAGTCCCCGCCAGATCACCAACCCCGACCCGAACTACCAGCCGAACCCGCCCAGCACGCTGAAGAAGGACGGCGACGTCCAGCTCTGCGTCCAGCCCCTGCTGGTCGGCGGCCACTACGTCACCGCCTATCAGGAGGTCACCCGCGACGACGAGCGCTGGATGTACGTCACCGTGGCCCACTCCCACCCCGAGGAGACCGCTGAGGCCCCCGCCGTAAGGACGATCACGAGCGCGCGCAGCCGCCCGCCGAGCCTGCTGGTGAAGACGCATCGCGACTGGTGGCACGCGTTCTACCCCAAGAGCTTCATCTCGGTGCCGGACCAGCGACTGCAGAGCTTCTACTGGATCCAGCTGTACAAGATCGCCTCGGCCACCCGCGAGCACGCTCCCGTCATGGCCACCACCGGGCCGTGGCTGCAGCCCACCGGCTGGCCGAACATCTGGTGGAACCTCAACGTCCAGCTCGAATACTGGATGATCAACGGCTCCAACCACCTCGAGCTCGACGCCCTCACCCGGACGCTGGACGAGAACCGGCAGGTCCTCATCGACCACGTGCCGGAGCAGTACCGATCCGACTCGGCCGGCGTCTCGCGCAGCTCCGACATGTACGCCCGAGGCGCCCGGCTCGGCATCCCCGGCCAGGGCGCGCCCGAGATCGGCAACCTCACGTGGGCCCTGCACAACGTCTGGCTGTCGTACCGGCACACCATGGACACGGACGTGCTGCGCGACGTGCTGTTCCCGCTGCTGCGCCGATCGATCAACTACTACCTGCACTTCCTGGCCCCCGGCGCGGACGGCAGGCTGCACCTGCCGACGACCTTCTCCCCCGAGTACGGGGGCGCGCCCGACTGCACGTACGACCTGGCGCTCCTCAGGTGGGGCTGCAAGACGCTGCTGGAGTCGGCGGACACCCTGAAGATCGACGACCCGCTCAAGACCCGCTGGCGTGAGGTGCTCGACACGCTCGTCGACTACCCGGTGGACGAGAACGGCTACATGATCGGCACCGGGGTGCCGTTCGCGAAGTCGCACCGGCACTACTCGCACCTGCTGCAGGTCTACCCCCTCTACGAGATCACCTGGGAGCAGCCGGACAAACGCGACCTCATCGAGAGGTCGCTGAAGCACTGGATCGGATTCACCGGCGCGCTCCAGGGCTACAGCTTCACGGGCGCCGCCTCGATAGCCGCCCAGCAGGGCAAGGGCGACGACAGCCTGCACTATCTGCGCGAGCTCATGCGCCAGGGCTTCATCAGGCCCAACACCATGTATCGGGAGGGCGGCGGGCCCGTCATCGAGACCCCGCTGTCCGCCGCCCAGTCGATGCACGACATGCTGGTGCAGAGCTGGGGCGGACTCATCCGCATATTTCCCGCCGTGCCCGGCAGCTGGGCCGACGTCACCGTCCACAACTTCCGCACCGAAGGTGCCTTCCTCGTCTCGGCGGTCCGGCAGGCGGGCACGACCCGGTGGGTCCGGGTTCGCAGCCTGGCGGGGCAACCGTGCCGGCTGCGGCACGGCATCAGCGGCGGCCGGTATACCGTGCTCGGCGCCCGCTGCAAGGACGTCGGCGACGGCGTCATCGAGCTGGACCTGCGCAAGGACCAGGAGGCGCTGGTGTTCGCCCAGGGCGTCCGGGACTTCACCGTCGGGCCCGTGAAGATCACCGAACCCGGCGACCCCTGGGGCCTGCCGCCGATCCCGCCGCCCGGCCCGACCACGCCCGTCGACCTGTCGTCCCACCTCGACAACGACGGCGTCTCGGCCCACGAGTCCATGACCGACGGCGACTACGACGGGTCCGGTTACACCTATCCGGCCGAGGAGCTCCCGCCCGCGGGCTCGTACGCGGTGGAGGGGCTGACCTTCACCTTCCCGGCCTACGGCGACGGCGCCAAGAACAACGTGACCGCCCAGGGGCAGACGATCGCCGTCCCGGCGGGCCGCTACGCCAGAGCCTGGCTGCTCGGGTCGGCCACCTTCGGTGACGCCTCCGGAACGCTGACCGCGACCTACGCGGACGGCTCGACCGGCCAGGTGCCGTTCACCGTTCCCAACTGGACCGGCCAGCCGCCGGCGGGCGGTTTCGAGGCGCTGCGCTGCACGCACCGGCACGGCCGTGCCGGATCGAGCACGTCCAAGGTGGCGCTCTTCGCCGCGCCCGTGACCCTCGATCCGTCGAAGGAGCTCCGGTCCGTGGCCCTGCCCGCCCTCACCCGGCCCCAGCTGCACCTCTTCGCGCTCTCCCTGGAAGGACCCGCCCGATGACCGGAATCACCCGCCGCACGTTCGTGGCCGGCGCAGGAGCCGCCGCCGTGGTCGCCACGTCCCCCGCCGCGTGGGCCCAGGCCGCGCCCGACGGCAAGGACGACGTGTACGGCGACGTGCTGCGGGATGCGGCCATGGTGTGGAAGCGGCTGCCCAGCGGCTGGCAGAACGGGCCCTTCCTGGGCAACGGGTTCCTCGGCGTGCACCTCTACAACAAGGGCGGCGAGGGGAACGTCCTGCGGTTCATGCTGAACCACTCGCTCGTGCAGGACCAGCGCGGGCAGTGGGAGGCGGCGATCGGGTACTCGCGGCTGCCCATCGGCTACCTGACGCTGACCTTCGCCGGCACCGTCACGGAGGTGGACTGGCGGCTGGACCTGGAGCGGGCCGAGCTGACCGGGACCGTGACGACCACCCAGGGCGGTGTGCGATTCAGCGCGCTCGTGCTCAACCAGCGCAGCGTGCTGCTGGTGTCCATGACGCCGACGCCGGGGGAGGAGGCGGTGGCGTGGGGGTTCACGCCGCTGCCGTCCCACACCACCAGGACGATCCGCCGCCCGCCGGACTACACCGGCAACCCCGAGCCCGTGGTCGCCGACGGGCACGTCGAGCAGTCCATGCACGCCGGGGGCGGCTACACCACGGCCTGGCGCGAGGTCAGGAACGGCAGCCAGCGCGTGCTCGCGGCCACCATCGTGTACGGATACCCGGACTCGACGGGCGTCGAGGACGCGGTGCGGACCGTGCGCCAGGTGCTCGACGGCAATCCGGAGGCGCAGGTGCTCGTCCACCGGCTCTGGTGGCAGCGCTTCTACCGGCGCAGCCTGGTGTCGGTCCCGGACAAACGGCTGCAGCGGTTCTACTGGATCCAGCTCTACAAGATGGCCTCGGCCACCAGGGACGGAGCGCCCGTGGTGACCGAGTGGGGACCGTGGTTCCCCGAGGTGGGCAACAGCTGGACGAACATCTGGTGGAACCTCAACGTCCAGGTCGCCTATCCGCTGATCAACGGCTCGAACCACCCGGAACTGGACGCCGTGACGACGACCTTCCGGAAATATCACGAGAATCTTGAGCTCAACGTCAACCCGGCCTACCGCGACGGGAAGTCCTACGCGCTGTGCCATCCGGGCGACCGCATGCTCCGGCCGGGGCCGCGGTACGTCGGCGTGCCCGGCGTGAGCCCGAACGACCACACCGGCAACCTCACCTGGGGCATGCACAACGTCTGGCTCGCGTACCGCCACAACATGGACGACCGCGTGCTCCGTGACGTGCTGTTCCCGATCCTCACCGGGGCGATCACCTACTACGAGCGGTTCCTCGTCGAAGGCCAGGACGGCCGGCTGCATCTGCCCGAGACCCGCTCACCCGAGTACGCGAACGCCTCCGACGCCACCTACGACCTGTCGCTCATCCGCTGGGGCTGCCGCACCCTCCTCGACAGCGCCGAGCGGCTCCGCATCGACGACCCGCGCAAGGGCCGGTGGCAGGAGATCCTCGCGCGGCTGGTGCCGTACCACAGGAACGAGCAGGGAGTGATGATCGGGGCGAACGTGCCGCTGGCCGAGTCGCACCGGCACTACTCGCACCTGCTCTGGCTCTATCCGCTGCAGGAGTCGCTCGACCGGCGCAGCTTCGACCACTGGACGAGCATGCGCGACCGGTGGCACGGCTACAGCTTCGCAGCGGCCTCCTCGATGGAGACCCTCTTCGGCAACCCCGAGGAGGCCCTGTCCTACCTGCGCTTCTTCATCGACGGCAATGTCGTGGACAACTGCGCCATCACCCCCAACACCATGTACAGGGAGGGGAGCAACCTCGCCATCGAGAGCCCGCTGGCCGCCGCCCAGTCGATGCTCGACATGCTGATCCAGAGCCACAGCGGGGTGGTCAAGGTGTTCCCCGCCGTCTCCGCCACCTGGGCCGACGTCTCGGTCGAACGGCTGCGCACGCAGGGGGCGTTCCTGGTGGACGCCTCGCGGAGCGCGGGGCGTACCGACTGGGTCAGGGTGCGGAGCGAGGCCGGGGAGCCGCTGCGGCTCCGGCACGGCGTCGAGGGCCCCTTCGAGGTCCGCGACGAGCAGGGCAGGCCCCTGCCGTACCGGGGAACGGACACGATCGATATCCCGCTGCGCCGAGGCGAGACGGCCGTCGTCACCCGGAGCGGCCAGCGCCCGTCACGGCCGCGCGACGTCCCCGCCAACGGGAGCGCCCAGCCATGGGGGCTCCCGCCCGCGTGAACGCCGGTCGGCCGGTCATGGGAGCGGGGTGGACACGCGGACGTTGTCGAAGTCGACGGCCGCGCGGCCCGTGACGAGCTGCACGTATCCGGGCCCGATGATCGGGTTCGGGTCGGCGACGGTGACGCGGGGTGCCGGGTCCGTGCCGACGAAGGCGCGGATCTCGGCCCCGCGTAGCTCGACCCGAAGAGTCGTCGGTCCGGTGATCGCCGCCCCTGTGCCCGTCGCGATGACGCCCGTGCCGGCGCGGAAGACGTCGACCGAGCCGTTGGCGCGGAGATAGACCATGTACCCGGACTGCGTGTAGGCGTCGCCGGGCTGCGCCGTCCGCACCTGGATGCCGCCGAAGGCGGTCGAGGTCGCGAGCGTCCGGAAGTGCATGCCGGCCTCGACGGAGCCGTCGCCGATCTTCAGGTCGTCGACGACGGACTTCCAGCCCGTCCGTGACGTGTCCTGCTGGCGATACACGCCGTCGGCCACGGTCCAGACGCCGTCGACGGCGCTCCACGCCTCGGACGTCGCCGCCGCTGACGAGAAGCTGTCGCGGAACACCACACCCTGGGCATCCGGCACGATCTCCACCTCGAAGCCGTCGATCTCGGTCGTCCCGGAGTCACGCACCGTTCCGGCGGTGAGCCGGCAGCGTCCGGGGAGCATCGTCTCCCGGATGGCGACCTTGACCTCGCCGGCGCCCGAGGCGGTGGCGGCGCCGGTGAGGCACGGTCCCGAGACCGTCACCGCGGCGATGCTCCGCCCCGAGATCCGTACCGCGAGCTCTTGCCCGGCCACGACGCTCGCCTGGCTGGGTGCGGCGGTGACGAGGTCGCGCCCCACGTCGGAGCGGGCCGCGGCGACCACCAGGCGCGCGGCGTCGCGGCGGCTCAGCACGCGCTTGCGGGCGAGCGTCTCGGCGGTCTTCGTGGCGTGGGCGACGAAGGCGGCGTGGCTCTCCCATTGCTCGCCGGCCCGCAGGAGGTCGGCGACCGTGCAGCCGGCGCCGTCGTCGGGGTTGGCGACACCGGTGTCCTGGTCGCCGATGAAGACGGTCGCCCGCTCGTCCGATCCCGGGCAGGTGTCGTCGACGATCCGGATGTCGTAGGCGAGCCGGCCCGTGGCCTTGAGGTCGAGGATGTGCAGGGTACGGTTCCCGTCCGCGACGGGGAAGGCCGACGGCCACAACGTAGCCGTGCCCGCGCCGGACCAGCGGATCTCCACGCTCCGGCCGTCCCGGTTGACGACGAGCCCGGTGACGTTCTCGGCCGTCGCCCGGGACCCGGCCTCCAGCGCGGCGGCCGGATCGCCGCCGATCCACTGCAGCGTGTCCCCCTTCTCCAGGATGAGCGGGACACGTTCGAAGAACGGCGCGGAACCGGCCTCGACCCGCACCTCGAGCCGGTCCCCGAGGGTCACGGACTTGGACACGGGGCTGCCCGCCGCGGTGTAACGGATCTCCAGCGGATCGAGATCGCCCACGGTCGCGGGATCGACGGGGGAGCCGTCGCGGAAGAACGTGGGAACGGGCTGGTCATAGGCGTCGAAATGCACACCGTCCGCCGCGGTCCAGCCAGTGCCCCACGACAATTCCGCGTCCACCGGACGAGTACGAGGCGCGCCGATCTGCGGGGCGTTCTGCCCCTGGACGACGACACCGAGCTTCGGGTCGTAGAGGTAGCTGAGCCCGAACCGCTGGTTGTCCCAGAAGCCGTACTGGGTGTTGACGTGCTTGCCGAAGCCCATGCCCACGACGTAGCCGGGCCGCTTGGCGAAGACGAACTGCTGGCCCGTGGCCGCGTCCGCGCGGTGCTCGGTGTAGGGGGCGCCGGCATAGGGGCGCAGCGTGCCGATGGCCGCCCGGCGCTCGGCCGCGGCCGGGTAGTACTCCTCCCGCAACGCGACGTCGCGGATGACCGACGGATCGAGGTAGGCCCACGTGGGGGTGATGAGCGGCGCGACGGATGTCTGCCACCCCGCGGCGGCGAACGCGGCACGGCGCTCGTCCATCTCCTCCTGGGTGGCCGAGTAGGCGCGGGCCTGCGGGATCACCGCACCCCAGAGGTTGTTGGAGCCGATCGGCAGCTCGCTCGCGTAGTTCCAGCCGCGGTGCCGCGAGTCGGCGGCCGTGTTGATGAAATAGCCGTCGAGCCGCTTGTCGTAGAGCAGGTTGTACTGGGCCCAGTCCAGGTAACGCGTCTGCATCCGGTCGATCGTCGCCCGCGTCGCGGGGTCGGCCCAGCCGGCGAGGTCTTCCGCCTCGACTTCGAGGCTGTAGCGGTGGGCGACCGTACCGTCGCGGAAGAAACCGGCTTCCCCCTGCGAAATCCGCTCGTGGTGGGCGAGGCGTTGCTCGAACCTCGCGCGTAACGCCGCGTCGTCGAAGCGGCGGAGGAGGCGGGAGATGCCGACCAGCCCGCCGGCGACCTGGTTGGCGAACTGCGCGCCGCGCGGCCCCCAGACCTCCTCGTCCTCCAGGAACCACGTGGTCGCCTTGCGCATGGCGCCGGTCAGGCCGGACACCAGCGCTGGATCCAGCGTGCCGTCGGCGTCGAGGAGCTCCAGCATGATCGCGTACAGTTCGAGCGCGAACCCGGTCGCGGCCCGTGAATGCAGGTCGCCACCGCCCTGCGGGAACGATCCGTCGGCGTTCTGGGTGCCGAGCAGGAACCGCAGGGCCGCTTCGAGACGCTGGCGCAGGGCCGCGTCCCGGTGGTACGGGTTCCACGGGCGGTCGGCGGTGTAGAAGTAGGCGAGCGTGAGGACGTTCTCCATGACCCGCGCGTCGCTGGGCCCCTGCCCGGTACGCCAGCAGTTGCAGGTGATGTACCCGTAGTTCGAGGTGCTGTCGTCGTTGACGCTGTTGGCGAGCCGGGCCAGGTTGGCGAGATAGGGGGCGATCTGCTGCTCCAGGCCGGTGAAGTCGGCGAGGTCGATCGTGCTCGGGTCGAGGGCGGCGACTTCGGGCAACGGGCCGGAGCCGACCGCGGCGGCGGGGGCGGCGGGGGTCAGCGCCAGAGCCGCGGTGGCGGCCACCGAGGCGATCCGGCGGCCGCCATGAGCGTGGGGACGTTTCGATCTCATGATCGTGCCTCCAGGACGCGGTGTGGACCGCCACGAAGTTTCATGATCGTGAATCGATTCACGACAGCCGGAGCGTAGTGACGCCGTTGCGGCCGTGTCAACAGCCTGTTACGCGTCGTCTCCCGGGGCGGGAAGGGACGTCGCGCGGACCACGAGCTCCGGTTCGAAACGCCCCTCCGTGTCCTGCTCGCTCTCCATGCCGAGCAGGATCCGGACGGCGCTCGCCCCAAGGGCCGCGGACGGATGGCGGATGGTCGTGAGCGGCACGATCGCGAAGTCGGCGAACTCTATGTCGTCATAGCCGACCAGCGAGAGATCCTCGGGCACCCGGATCCCGCCCACGATCAGCCCGTGCAGGAGGCCCAGCGCGAGCAGGTCGTTGCCGGCGACGATGCCGTCGGGGAAGCCGGTCGCCGAGCGCCGGAGCAGCGTGCGCGCGACCGCCTCGCCGACCTTCGCGGTCTGCACCTCGATGCGGATGATCTCCAGCGCCGCCGGCTCGGGAGACTCCGCGACCGCCCTCTTGACCCCGGCCAGCCGCAGGTCGACGTGGGGGTGCGCGCCACCGATGAAGATCAGGCGCCGCCGGCCCTGGGCGAGCAGGTGCGAGGCCGCGAGATAGCCGCCCCGCTCGTTGTCGCCCGAGATCGCCGGATAGCTGTGCGGGCCGGGCGCGACGCCGACGAGGACGAACGGCGTGCCGCGCTCCCGCAGCCCGAGCAACTCCGCGGGCACGTCGCCGACGGGAGCGGCGAGGATGCCGCTCACCTGCTGGGACTCGAAGAAGTTGAGGTAGGCGCGCTCGCGTGCGGGACTCTCGTCGCTGTTGGCGACGAGGATGAAACGACCGTGCGCCGCGGCCTCCGCCTCCGCGCCCGCCGCGAGCTCCGCGTAGACGGGGTTGCTCATGTTGGAGACCAGCAGCCCGAGCGCGAGACTGTGGCCGACCCGCAGCCGCCGCGCGGCGTCGTTGCCGACGTAGCCGAGCTCGTCGGCCGCCGCGAGGACGCGCCGGCGAAGGTCGGGGGAGACCCGGTTCGGCTGGGTGAAGGTGTAGGACACGGTCGCTCGAGAAACCCCGGCGCGCGCCGCGACGTCGCCGACCGTGGCGGCGGCGGCGTCGGCCTTCTTCGGCGCGGGTCCAGAGGTCATCGGGCTCCTCACTGCGTACGTCGGCGCCTGTCAGCCTAGCGCACGCGTGAATGGATTCACGAAACCGCTCTCCAGGCCGGTGACGCCATTGACATGCCTTCGACGGCGCGCGTAATCTGCCCGAAACGCCGTGAATCGATTCACGATCTTGAAGCCATGGCCCAAGACGGCCGCCGATCACCCCGCCTCCTCACGTCCGGCAGAACACCGGCGGACGCGATCACGGCGACTGCGAGAGGAGTCCCCCGTGGCTGTGCCGCATGCCACGACGACACCGCCTGACGTGCGTGAACCCGCCACCCGCCCGCCTCGCGACGGGGCGGGCGGGTCCCGCCGCAAGGTCGGGGTCCGCGCGCCGTGGTGGTTCGTCGTGCCGGCGATCTCGATCTATCTCTTCGTCGTCGTCGTGCCCAGTGCCCGGGGCGCGGTGTTCTCCTTCACCGACTGGAACGGCCTGCGCCCCGGCTGGTCGTTCGTCGGCCTGGACAACTACGCCTCCGTCTTCTCCGACCGCACCGCGCGGGACGCGCTGGTCAACACCCTGGTCCTGGCGGCGGTGGCCATGGTGGCGCAGAACGTCGCCGGCCTGCTGCTGGCCCTGGGCGTGAACAGCCTGGTCAAGAGCCGCTACGTGCTCCGGGTGATCTTCTTCGCGCCGGTGGTGCTGACACCGCTGGTGGCCGGGTACGTGTGGAGCTTCCTGCTCTCGCCCAACGGCGCGATCAACGAGGCCCTGCGTGCCGTGGGGCTGGGCGGGCTGGCGCACGACTGGCTCGGCGATCCGGACACCGCGCTGTACGCGATCGTCGTGGAGATCGTCTGGCAGTTCGCCGGCTACTCCATGGTGATCTACCTGGCGGGGCTGCAGGCGATCCCCGCCGAGGTGCTGGAGGCGGCCACGATCGACGGGGCCGGTCCGTGGAGCAAGTTCCGCAGCGTGGTGCTGCCGCTGCTCAACGGCGCGGTCGTGATCAACGTGATGCTCTGCCTGATCGGCGGGCTCAAGCAGTTCGACCAGGTCATGGCCATGACCGGCGGCGGGCCGGGCACCGCGACCGAGACGATCTCGACGGCGATCTACAAGAGCGCCTTCTCCCTCGGGGACTTCCCGTTCTCGATCGCGCTGGCCGTCGTCATGACCGTGGTCATCGCGGTCCTGGCCGCCGTCCAGTTCCGCCTGACGCAGAGGAAGGTCTCCTGATGCACGCGCGCTACACCTGGCGGACGCTGCTGCGCGAAGTGAGCCTGATCCTGCTCGCGCTGGTGTTCCTCGTGCCGCTCGTCGGCCTGGTCAACGTGTCGCTGAAGCCGCAGGACAGCCAGACCGGCGCGCTGGCCTTCGCCTTCCCGCCCACCTTCGACAACTACGCCGCGGCCTGGAACCAGGCCGGCCTCGGCGCGGCGCTGGCCAACAGCTTCCTCATCACGACCCTCAGCGTCGCCCTGATCATCGCCTTCGCGGCGATGGCCGCCTACCCGCTGGCCCGCGTGACCCGCGGCTGGTCGCGGTACACGTTCTCCTTCGTCATCGGCGGCCTGCTCGTCCCCGGCCAGCTCGCGCTGCTGCCGTTGTACGCCACCATGCGCGACCTCGACCTGCTCGGCTCGCTCTGGTCGGTGATCCTGATCAACGTCGGGCAGCAGATGCCGTTCTCCGTGTTCCTCTACACGATGTTCCTGCGCGAGCTGCCCCTCGACTACGAGGAGGCCGCGCTGCTCGACGGGTGCGGCCCGCTGCGGTCCTTCGTGACCGTGGTGTTCCCCCTGCTGCGCCCGGTCACCGGCACGGTGGTGATCCTCAACGCGGTCGGCATCTGGAACGAGTTCTTCACCCCGCTGCTGTACCTGGGCGGCAGCGACACCACCACCGCCCCGGTGGCGATCTACGGCTTCGTCAGCCAGTACGTGTCCCAGTGGCCGCTCATCTTCGCCGGCCTGGTGATCAGCGTGATCCCCATCCTCGTCGTCTACTTCGCGCTGCAGAAGCACATCATCAAGGGCTTCGCCGGCGGCCTCAAAGGCTAGCCGCCCTCAACTCATTTCGGAGGCTCTCATGAAGTCTGTTAAAACGTTCACATCCGTGTGCTGCCTTGCCATGGCGGCCGGCGCCTGCTCGACCTCGGCCGGCGGTGGCGCCGCCGCGCCGACCGGGCAGGTGCTCACGCTGGCCGCCGCGGGCCAGGGCCCGGCCGAGGCGGCGGTGAAGGCGTTCGAGAAGGCCAATCCGGGGGTCACGGTGAAGACGACATTCACCGAAGACGACGCCTCCTACCAGCAGCAACTGCGCACTCAGCTGGCCTCGGGGACCGCGCCGGACGTGTTCCGCATGTGGCCGGGCGGCGGCAACACCATGGCCGTACGGGACCTCGGGGCCGACGGCATGCTGATGGACCTGTCCGGCGAGAGCTGGGCAGGCGGGCTGAGCGCCGACCTCAAGGCCGTCACCAGCGACCCGGCGGGCAAGGTCACGGCCGTGCCCGTGACGATCGGCGCCATCGGCGCGATCTGGAACGACCAGGCGCTGGCCAAGAGCGGCCTCACCAAGCCCACCACGTGGCCGGAGGTGCTGGCGTTCTGCAAGGCCGCCAAGGCCAAGGACGTCGTGCCGTTCGCGCTCGGCCTCAAGTCCGCGTGGGTCACCCAGCTGGTGCCGTACGCGCTGACCGCCTCCCTCGTCTACGGCCCCGACCCCGGCTTCACCCAGCAGCAGAAGGACGGCAAGGCCACCTTCGCGAACTCGGAGTGGAAGCAGGCCATGGACAAGTACCTGCAGATGCGGGACTCGGGCTGCTTCAACGACAGTCCCAACGGCGTCGGGTACGACGAGCAGATGCAGCTGCTCGGCCAGGGCAAGGCGCTGGGCGCCGTGCACGTCCTGTCCGCCGTGCAGTCGGCGCTCAACTCCGCGCCCCAGGGCACCACGTTCTCGATGACCCCGTTCCCCGCCACCGACAGCGCCGAGGGCACCTATGTGCCGGTGTCGGTCGGCATCGTGTACGGGGTCAACGCCAAGGCCAAGAACCCGGCCCTGGCCAAGAAGTTCATGGAGTTCCTCGCCTCGCCGGAAGGACAGGCGTTGTACGCGACCGAGTCCGGCAGCAGCCCCGCGCTCTCCAGCCCCTCCTTCAAGGCCGACGCGCTGCAGCAGCCGGTGCTCGACGCGGTCGAGGCCGGGAAGTCCACGCTCTACCCGGACCAGGGCTGGCCCAGCCCGAAGGTCCAGCAGGAGCACCTGACCTCGATCCAGGAGTTGTTCAACGGAACGGTGGACGTGCCGACGTTGCTCGGCCGCATGGACAAGGCGTTCGGCGAGGCCAAGTGACCGGCGCGCGCGTTTCGGGGGGCTCGGCCATGACCGCGATGGAGGCATGCCTGTGGATCACGCCCAAGATCTTCGACGACCTGCGTGACCCCGCGCCCGGCGTATCGGCGTTCTTCGACCACCACGCCGACTGGCTGGCCGACCGGCCGGTCACGGTGGTCTTCTGCGCGGGCAACGGCGACCACGTGCTGAACTACGCGGGCCTCCAGTCGTGGGACGACCGCTTCGACTGGGCCCGCTACAACTGCTTCGCGCTCGCCCCGGGCGGGCCTTCCGCCAGTGCCAGGGCACACAACCGGGACTGGCTGGCCCGGGTGCGCGACGGCGGGGAGCGCTCGGCCAACCCGTACTCCGCCGGGCCGATGGTCATCCTCTCCGAGCAGCCGATGGACTACCGCACGCTGGCCGGGATCTACGCGGCCGTACGCGCGGAGGCCGCGCGGCGGGGGCTCCAGGTGAATCTGCTGGAGTACCTGGAGCCGGGACCGGAGTTCTGCCGCAGCGAGTGGAAGACGGCACGGCACCCGGAGGTGGCCGCCGGCACCGCCGACGCCGGCGGGCACCTGGTCCCGGGCGTGATCGACGTGACGGCCGTGCTCTCCGCCGACCCGCGGCCGTACGCCGCCTTCCCCGGCGGCATCCCGGGCCGATTGCCGGCCGGGGACTTCGTCGCCGCCCAGACGGCCGCGTTCGTCGCCGACTTCGGGTTGGACGGCGTCATGCTCGGCAACCAGTTCGGCCTGGTCGGCTTCTGGCATCCGGACAACGCGCCGCCGCTCACGCCGCAGCGGTCCGCCGGGATCGAACGGTTCTTCCTGCGCCTGCGCGAGGCCATGGGGGACGGCCTGGTCTACTGGATGGACACGTACTGGCGGGCCGAAGTGGAGCGGTCGGCCTGGGGCATGACGGACGCCGCCTACCGGTCGCTCGACGCGATCCTGGTCAGCACGTTCGCCGTGCTGGTGGAGCGTACCGAGATCGTGCCCAACCTGCTGAGCAAGGCCGCGCTCGGCGGACCGCGGCCGCTGCTCGGCCTGGACTTCGTCGACCCGTGGTACTGGTACCGCACCTACCTCGACGACCGGCGCACGTACCTCTACCAGCGGGAGGTGCTGGCCGCGCACGCCGCCGCGGTGGCCGGCGTCTCCTTCTTCGCCAACGACACCTTCGGCCATTTCGTACCGGAACCCGAGTTGGCCCTGACCCTGGAGGTGGCGAGAAAGGCCGAATACGGCTGACACACGGGGTGTCAGAGGTAGAGGGTCTGTGTCGCCGAGCTGCTCGGCGAGGTGCTCCAGGACCGGCTGGGCGCCGTCGGCCGACGCCGAGAAGCGTGTGGGCCGGCCGACGCCGAGAAGCGCGGGGACGTCGGTCAGCCGACGCCGAGAAGTGCATGGGCGCGGGCGCGGTCCGCCCGGAAGTCCGCGGTCGAACTCCGGTGCACGATGCGTCCCTTCTGCATGACCGCCACCTCGTCCGCCAGGCGGAAGGCCAGGTGCAGGTCCTGCTCGACGAGCACGGCCGCGATGCCCTCGCCCCGCAGTCCCTCCAGCAGCTCGGCGACCTGGTCGACGACCGCGGGCGCGAGGCCGTCGGACGGCTCGTCGAGCAGCAGCAGGCGCGGGCCGCGCAGCAGCGCGCGGCCGATCGCCAGCATCTGCTGCTCCCCACCGGACAACTGGTCGCCGCGGTTGTCGCGGCGCTCGGCGAGCCGCGGCATCAGCTCGTAGACCCGCTCAGGCGTCCAGCCGTCCCGCCCGCGCGTGGAGGCGATCCGCAGGTTCTCCGCCACGGTGAGCGGCGCGAACACGCGGCGGCCCTGGGGGACGATCGCCACGCCGGCGCGGGCGACCGTGTGCGCGGCCGCCCCCGCGAGCTCGCGGTCGCCGAGGCGGATGCTGCCCGAGTACGGCTTGAGCATGCCCATCACAGTGTGCACAAAGGTGCTCTTGCCCGCGCCGTTGCGGCCCAGCAGCGCCACGACACCGCCGGCGGGCACGGTGAGGTCGACTCCGTCGAGCACCGTGCTGCCCGCGTAGCCGGCACGCAGGTCGCGCACGCTCAGCACGTCCGCCATCAGAGACCTCCCGTGAAAAGCTCTTCGGCTCTGGCCGAGCCGAGATAGGCGCGCCGCACCTCGTCGTCGGCCTGGATCTCCTGCGGCGTCCCGGTGGCCAGGACCCGCCCCAGATGCAGGACGGTGACCCGATCGGCCAGCCGGAACACCACGTCGAGGTCGTGCTCGACGATGAGCAGGGTCAGGTCGTCCGGCAGCCGTTCCACCAGCTCGGCGAAGCGTTCGGTCTCGGCGGCGGACATGCCGGCGGTGGGCTCGTCGAACATGACGAGCGACGGCTGCGCGGCGAGCACCATCGCCACTTCGAGCTGCCGGCGTTCGCCGTGGGACAGGGCGGAGGCCCGGTCGCCGGCCCGCCCGGCCAGCCCGACCGACTCCAGGTGGCGGCAGGCTTCGGCCTCGGTCCGCCGGAAGCGCCGCGCGGCCCGGTCGAACCGGTGCGCCACCCGGTGGACACGCTGGACGGCGAGCGCGACGTTGTCCAGCACCGAGCAGTCCAGGAAGAGACTGGAATGCTGGTAGGTCCGCAGCAGCCCGCGCCGGGCCCGCTCGGACTCGGCCAGGGCCGTGACGTCGTGGCCGTCGAACACCACGTTCCCGCCCGTGGCCGGCAGCGTGCCTGCCACGGTCGCGAACAACGTCGACTTGCCCGCGCCGTTCGGCCCGATGAGGGCGTGCCGCTCGCCCGGCAGCACCGCCAGGTCCACGTGGTCGACGGCGGTCAGCGAGCCGTAGGCGCGGGTGAGCCCGCGCAGCTCCAGGAGAGGCGTCACGACGGGCGCTCCTTTCCGCGTCCCTTGCCGCGTCCCCTTCTGGGGCCCTTTCCGCGTCCGGCGCCGGCCAGCCCGCGCGGCATGAGGAAGACGACGGCGACGAACACCAGGCCCAGCACCAGCGGCCCGTGGCCGCCGATGGAGGCCGACAGGTTGTCCCGCACCAGCAGCACCAGGGCGGCGCCCAGGCACGGCCCCCACAGGCTGCCCGCCCCGCCGATGACGACGCTGAGCAGGGCGAGCGCCGCCACCTCGAAGCCCAGGTCCCCGGGTGAGACGAACCGCGCCTGCGCCACCCACAACGCGCCGCCCGCGCCCGCGACCGCACCCGCCAGACAGAACACGCCATACCTGGCGAGCGCCGGGCGATACCCGAGCGCCCGCATCCGGGCCTCGTTGTCGCGGACGCCACGCAGCGTCCTGCCGTACGGGGACCGGACGACCAGCGCCACTCCGGCGAAGACGGCGATCGCCACCGCCAGCACCCACCAGTAGACGAACCCGCTGGCGAGCAGGGGGCTGCCGAACAGGCTGATCGGCGGCATGCCCGCCAGGCCGTTGCTGCCGCCCACGGCCGACCAGGTGTCGGCGACCTGATGCACCGACTCGCCGATCGCGAGCGTCAGCATGAGGAAGACGATGCCCCGGGCACGCACGGCGACCCACCCGGTGGCCGCGGCGGCGACCAGCCCGGCCACGAGCCCGGCGGCCACCTGCGCCATCGCGTCCGAGGTGAGGTGGAGGCCGACGAGCACGGCCGTGTAGGCGCCGGCGCCGAAGTAGGCCGCCTGCCCGAGCGTGGGCAGGCCGGCGACCCCGGTCAGCAGGTCGACACTGAGCACCAGCACCGCGAAGGCCAGCATCCGCGTCATCGTCGTCACCGGGTACGCCCCGAGCACCACCGGCACCGCCACCAGCACCGCGAGGACGGCCCCCGCGAGCACCAGCCTGCGCGGCGAGGAGCGGGTCACCTCGGTGGCCCCGGCTTCCGCCCGTTCCATGGTCGTGACCTTCACGCGCGCACCGCCCCGCGAGCGGGCAGCAGACCGGCCGGGCGCAGCAGGAGCACCAGACCCATCGCGGCGAAGATCAGGAAGGACGCGTACTCCGGCAGCAGCGAGGCGCCGAGCGCCTGCACCTGCCCGATCAGCACGGCGCCGAGCAACGCGCCCCGGACCGAGCCCAGACCGCCGATGACGACGACGACCAGCGCGAGCAGCAACACCTTCTCGTCCAGCCCCGGCTGGGCGCCCAGGACCGGCCCGGCCAGCACCCCGCCGACCGCCGCCAGCGCGGCGCCCGCCGCGAACACCCCCACCAGCACCCGTCCGGTGTTGATGCCCAGCGCCGACACCATGCCGCGGTCGGCCACGGTCGCGCGGATCACCGAGCCGAGGACGCTCCGCTCGACCAGGACGTAGACCGCCACCGCCAGCACCACCCCGAACCCGATCAGCAGCAGCCGGTAGACCGGGTAGGTCTCGCCGAACACGACGACGCTCCCGGCGACCGGGGCGGGCGCGGCGATGGAGTGCACGTCGTTGCCGAAGAACACCGACAACGTCTCGGCGACCACGAGGGAGACGCCGAGGGTGAGCAGGGCCTGGTCGAGATGGTGCGGCGTGGTGCGGGTCATGCCCGCGAGCACGCCGCCCAGCACGGCTCCCAGCACGGCGGCGAGCAGCACCGCCAGAACGAAGGCCGCCAGGCTCGCGCCGTCGGCCACCAGCGCCACCGCGACGTAGGCGCCGGCCAGGTAGACCGCGCCGTGCGCGAGGTTGAGCACGTCCATCATGCCGAACACCAGGGACAACCCCAGCGCGATGGCGAACAGCAGCGAGCCCATCGCCAGCCCGTTGAGCACGCTCACCAGGTGACCGGTCATTGGGCCGCGCTGAGCTGGCTCGCGACCGCGTTGACGACGGCGCCGCCGCTGGATCGAACCTCGCGCAGGTAGTAGGCCTGCTGGGGGTCGTGGTTGGCGTCGAAGCTCCACTGGCCGCGGGGGCTGTCGACGGGGCCTACCGCGCCCAATGCCTTGACCAGTTCGTCGCCGGTGCCGCCGGGGGCGTTGGCCAGGGCCTTGTCGAGTACGGCGGCCGCGTCGTAGGCCTGCACCGCGTACACCGTGGGCGCTTCGTCGTAGGCCTTGCGGTAGGCGGCCACGAACTCCTTGTTGCGCGGGCTGTCCAGCTCGGTGGAGTAGTGCAGGGAGGTCTTCACCCCGACCGCAGCCTCGCCCTGGGCATCAAGGACGCCGCCTTCGGTGAGGAAGCCGGTGCCGTACAGCGGGGTGTTGTCGGCCAGCCCGAACTGCCGGTACTGCTTGACGAAGCTGACCGCCTCGGCGCCGGCGTAGAAGCTGTAGACGGCCTTGGCGCCGGAGCCGCGGATCGCCGACAGGAACGGCTGGAAGTCCTGGGTCTTGCCGAACGGGGTGTACTTCTCGCCGGCGACCTTGCCGCCGGCCGCCTCGAACGTCTTGCGGAACCCGGCGACCATCTCCTTGCCGGCGGCGTAGTCGGCGGCGATGAGGTAGACGGGCCCGTCGGCCTCCTTGGCCACCGCGGGGCCGAGCGCGGCGGCGACCTTGCCGTTGGAGAAGCTGGTGCGCCAGACGTAGTCGGACTTGCTCGCGCCGGTGATGGCGTCGGCGCCGGCGTTGGCGATCAGCAGCAGTTTCTTGGACTCGTGGAAGAAGTCGCGCATGCCCAGCGCGGTGGCGGAGTTGACCACTCCGACGACCGCGGTGGCCTGGTCCTGGGTGACCAGCTTCTGCGCGGCGGGCACGCCGGTCTGCGGTCCTTCGCCCTCGTCTGCGGCCACGACCTCGACCGTGCGTCCGCCGAGCTTGCCGCTGTGCTGGTCGAGATAGAACTGGAAACCATTGCGCATGTCCTCGCCGAGGGGCGCGTAGACACCCGACAACGGCACCAGCAAACCGATCTTCACGGGGCCGGCGGTCTGCTCGCCGCCGGATTGGGTCAGGCTCGAACCCGCACAACCCGACAGCGCGAGCAGGACGACGGCGGCGCCGGGTCGTAGCGTGTGGAGGACAGTGGAAAGAACACCCATGTGCGACTCCCGGGGGATGACGTCGGCGTCATTGCGCTGACACGGTCCGCACAGAATCCACAGACGTGTGTTGTGTCGTCAAGAGTCTGTAACAAATCGATACCTCGTTGACGCGTCAGGTGTCATGCGCGGGCACATGCGGGGAGCAGGCCCGTCCTGCGGTGAGGTCTACCTTGGCAGATCGGCGCAGGTCACGCAGGTGCGACGCACATTGGCGGCAGGTCGATTTGCTACATATGTCTTTCGCATCGCGATGAAGGTGTGGCAAGTTTGGGATGTGAGCGGAGGATTGCGATGACCGAGACGTTGCCGGACCGGTGCGGCGTGGTGGGCGGTGGGCGCATGGGCGCCGGCATCGCGCACGCCCTGCTTCTCGCCGGATGTGAGGTCACGCTGGTGGAGCGTGACGGAGAGGCGGCGGCCGCCGCCCGCGACCGGGTGGCCCGCGCCGTCCAGGGCAGCGCCGCGCGCGGCCTGATCGAGGACGCCGACGCGCCGATGACCCGCCTGCGCACCGTCACCGCCGCCGCCGGCCTGGCCGGATGCGGGCTGGTGATCGAGGCGGTGCCCGAGGACCTCGACCTCAAGCTCGTCACGCTCCGCGCCGTCGAGGACGCGGTCGAGCCGGACGCGGTCCTCGCCTCCAACACCAGCAGCATCTCGCTCGACACCCTCGCCGAGGCGCTCGCCCGGCCCGGCCGTCTCCTCGGGCTGCACTTCTTCAATCCCGTCCCGGCGAGCAGGCTCGTCGAGGTGGTCATCGCGGCCGCCACCGAACCGGACCTGCGGGACCGGGCCGTGGCGTGGGTCGAGGCGATCGGCAAGACCGCCGTGGTCGTCAGGAACGCGCCCGGCTTCGCCAGCAGCAGGCTCGGCGTCATCCTCGGCCTCGAAGCGATACGCATGGTCGAGTCCGGCGTCGCCACGGCCGAGGACATCGACGCCGCGATGACGCTCGGCTACGGCCACCCGACGGGCCCGCTGCGCCTTACCGACCTCGTCGGCCTGGACGTGCGGCTGGGCATCGCCCGCTACCTCGAACGCGAGCTCGGCCCCCGCTTCGCCCCGCCGGACCTGCTAGTCCGGCTTGTCGAGCAGGGCCATCTCGGGCGCAAGACCGGCAAGGGCTTCTACGACTGGAGTGACGCATGACGTTGCCGAGCTACCTCGAAGGCGCCTGGCGCGCCGGCGCCGGCGCAGGAACGCCCGTCGCCGACGCGGTCACCGGCGAGCTCGTCACCCGGGTCAGCAGCGAAGGGCTCGACCTGGCCGCCGCGGTGGCGTACGCGCGCCGCACCGGCCTGGCCGCGCTCGGCGAGCTGACCTTCCCGCAGCGGGCCGCCGCGCTCAAGGCCGCCGCGCTGGCGTTGCAGGAACGCAAGCAGGAGCTGTACGACCTGTCGGCGCGGGCCGGAGCCACGCGCAAGGACGCGGCCGTCGACGTGGACGGCGGCATCGGCACGGCTCTGGTCTACGCGAGCCTCGCCCGCAAGGGCCTGCCCGACCACACGCTGATCGTCGAGGACGACCCGATCCCGCTCGGCAAGGGCGGCACGTTCGCCGGCCGGCACGTCCTCACCACACCACGCGGGATCTCCCTGCAGATCAACGCCTACAACTTCCCGGTCTGGGGCATGCTGGAGAAACTCGCTCCCGCGCTGCTCGCCGGGCTGCCGACCATCGTCAAGCCGGCCACGCCGACCGCGTACATCGCCGCACACGCCGTGCGCGTCATCGCGGACGCGCTGCCGCCGGGCGCGATCCAGCTCGTCGCGGGCGGCGTCCCCGGCCTGCTCGACCTGCTCGGTGGCCAGGACCACATCGGGTTCACCGGATCCGCGGCCACGGCCGCCCGGCTGCGTGCCGACCCCGCCGTCACGCGCCGATCGGCGCGCTTCAACGCCGAGGCCGACTCGCTCAACTGCTCGGTCCTCGGCCCGGACGCCGTGCCGGGAGAGCCGGAGTTCGACCTGTTCGCCGACGCCCTGGTCACCGAGATGACGGTCAAAGCCGGGCAGAAGTGCACCGCCATCCGGCGCGCGTTCGTGCCCGCGCACCTCATCGACGCGGTGTCCGAGGCGGTCGAGGCCAGGCTCGCGCGCGTGGTCGTCGGCGCGCCTGGCGCGGAGGGCGTCACCATGGGCGCGCTCGTCGGCCTCGCGCAGCGTGACGACGTCCGCGCCGCCGTCACCCGGCTCTCGGCAGCGGGGTCGATCGTGTGGGGCGACCCGGACAAGGTCGAGGTGACAGGGGCCGACGCCGAGCGTGGCGCGTTCCTGTCGCCGCTGCTGCTGCGTGCCGACGACGTGGACCGCCCCGAGCCCCACGAGGTGGAGGCGTTCGGGCCGGTGAGCACGCTCATGCCCTACCGTGACCCGGCGGAGCTGACGGAGCTGATCGCCCGGGGAGAGGGCTCGCTGGCCGGGTCGGTCGTCTCCGCCGACCGGGACTTCGTCCGGCGGGTCGTGCTCGGCGCCGCCGCCTGCCACGGCCGCCTCCTCGTGCTCGACCGCGACAGCGCCGCCGAGTCCACCGGGCACGGCACGCCGATGCCCCAGCTCGTCCACGGCGGACCCGGCCGCGCCGGCGGCGGCCAGGAGGAGGGCGGGCTGCGCGCCGTCCACGCCCACCTCCAGCGCACCGCCCTCCAGGGCGGCCCAGAGATTCTCGACTCGATCGTCAACAGAGACATGCAGTCAGGAGAGCAGCGATGACCACCGACTCCCGCACCGGCGCCGCCCCCACGCCCAGCGGACCGCTCAGCCGCGTCGACTACAGCGAGCGCATCCCCAACAACGTCAACCTGGCCGGCGACCGCCGCCTGCAGCGTGCGCTCGAAGGCTGGCAGCCGAAGTTCCTCGACTGGTGGAAGACGCTCGGCCCGGCCCTGCCGACCAAGGACGTCTACCTGCGCACCGCCGTGGCGGTGGGCCGCGACGGGTGGGCGCACTTCGAGCACGTCCCCATGGACGAGTACCGCTGGGGCATCTTCCTGGCCGAACGCGACCCCGACCGCAAGGTCAACTTCGGCAAGCACAAGGGCGAGCCCGCCTGGCAGGAGGTGCCGGGCGAACACCGCGCCGACCTGATGCGCCTGATCGTCGTGCAGGGCGACACCGAGCCCGCCTCGGTCGAGCAGCAGCGTGTCCTCGGCAACACCGCGCCCAGCATCTACGACCTGCGCAACCTCTTCCAGGTCAACGTGGAGGAGGGCCGCCACCTGTGGGCGATGGTCTACCTCCTGCACGCCTACTTCGGCAGGGAGGGCCGCGAGGAGGCCGAGCAGCTGCTCAAGCGCAACTCGGGCGACCTCGACGCGCCGCGCATCCTCGGCGCGTTCAATGAGCAGACCACCGACTGGCTGCAGTTCTTCATGTTCACCTACTTCACCGACCGGGACGGCAAGTACCAGCTCGGCACCCTGAAGGAGTCGGCGTTCGACCCGCTGGCGCGTACCTGTGAGTTCATGCTCAAGGAGGAGGCCCACCACATGTTCGTGGGCACCACCGGCGTGCAGCGGACCCTGGAGCGCACCGCCGAGCTCATGAAGGAGCACGGCACGGCCGACATCCTCCCGCACGGCGGCATCCCCCTGAACATCATCCAGAAGTACCTGAACTTCCAGTTCTCGGTGTCGATGGACCTGTTCGGCTCCGAGCAGTCGACCAACGCCGGCAACTACTACAGCTCCGGCCTGAAGGGCAGGTGGATGGAGACCCGGCGCAAGGACGACCACGTCCTGCTCGACGCCACCCGCGAGCTGCGGTACGTCGAGGACGGGCAGATCAGGACCAAGACCGTGCCGATGCTCAGCGCGCTCAACCTCGACCTGCGTGACGAGTACGCCGCCGACTGCGCCAACGGCGTACGCCGCTGGAACCAGGCACTGGAGGACGCCGGGCTCAGCGAACGGCTGTACCTGCCGCACGAGGGCTTCAACCGCAAGGTCGGCGTGTACGCCGGACACCACGTCACCCCGCAGGGCGAGGTCGTCGACGAGGCCACCTGGCAGGTCCGCGCCGACGAGTGGCTGCCCACGGCCGAGGATCGCCAGAGCGTGGCCGACCTCATGGTCCCCGAGTACGAGTACGGCAAGTTCGCCGGCTGGATCGCCCCGCCGAAGACCGGCATCAACGACCAGCCCGTCGAGTTCGACTACGTGCACCTGGCCGACGAGGGGCTCCTCTAGGAACGGGCGACGGCCAGGAAGGGACGGTGGCCAGGAAGGGACGGTGGCCAGGAAGGGACGGCGGCCAGGAAAGGACGGCGGCTAGGAACGGGCGGCGGCGCCCTCGTCCATGCGGTCCCACTCGGCCTGGGCACGCCGGTGCCACCGGTTGTGCCGGTCGTGGAAGACGGCCGCCGCCCGGGGCCCCGGCCAGTCGTGCTCGAGCAACTCGGCAGGCAGGTCGGGATCGAGGAACGGGAAGCGCCGCCACTCCTGGATGAGCAGCACCTGGTTGACGAACGCGTCGCGGCCGGACTCGACCGCGAGACCCTCGAAGTGCTCGATGAAGTCCAGGTAGCGCTTCTCCACGTCGTCGAGGTCCCACGCGGCGTTGATCAGTTTGGCGGTGTCGCCGATGCTCGCCGACGGACCGGTCCAGGCGTAGGCCCGGTCGGCGAGGTCGAGCTCGCGGATGACGTCCCGGACCGCGGCCTCCTTGGACGCGTCGGGGACGACCCAGAGCGTGGGGGAGGGCGAGCCGAGCCCCAGCCAGGTGAGCTTGGTGCGCAGGCGGTGGCGCAGTTGCCGCTGGGTCTCCGGCACGCCGGCGGTGAGGACGAGCCAGCGGCCGTCCCAGCCGTGCGGCCCGCGCATGAAGCCGTAGATGCGCTCGGTGCCCTCGCGCAGCAGCCGGTCGCCGGCCTCGGTCAGGGTCCAGCGCACCTTGCGGCCGTGACGCACCGACGCCAGCAGGCCTTCGGCCGCGGTGCGGGACAGGGCCTGGCGCGCGGACTTCTCCTCGACGCCGAGGGCGCCGAGCGCGGTGACGAGGGTGCCCGTCCAGACCTCGCCGTGACGGGGCAGCACGAACTCGCCGAGGACCGTCAGCAGGAGCGAGCGGGCGCTGGCGGACGCCTTGTCACGCTGGCGGTCCACCGTGCGGCCGGTCTCCGTGCCGGTCTCCGTGCGCGCTTCGCGCGGGGCCACGTCCGCCCTCCTGTCGTCGGTCTCACTGGTGAGGCGCATTCTGCCAGGTCGGGCACCCCTGTGCGTAGTGCCCGCCACGAGCCTTAATGCTACAAACACTTGACGATACATCTGAGAAACGTCGAATATTGAAGACGCAAGCCCCCTGCACCTCCTGGAGCGCGCATTGAGTGAAACAACGCATTCGGCGCCGCCGGTGGTCCGCTTCGCGACCTCCCCGGACCGCTACCGTCACTGGAAGCTCGAGGTGGACGGGGCGGTGGCCACCGTCACGCTGCGCGTGGACGAGCACGGCGGCCTGGTCCCCGGCTACGACCTCAAGATGAACTCCTACGACCTCGGCGTCGACATCGAGCTGTACGACCTCGTCCAGCGGCTGCGCTTCGAACACCCGGAGGTCAAGGCGGTCGTGATGACCGGCGGCCTGGACCGGATGTTCTGTGCCGGGGCCAACATCAGGATGCTGGCCCAGTCCACGCACGCCTGGAAGGTCAACTTCTGCAAGTTCACCAACGAGACCCGTAACGGCATCGAGGACGCGACCGAGCACTCCGGCCAGACCTGGATCGCCGCGCTCAACGGGACCGCCGCCGGCGGCGGCTACGAGCTCGCGCTGGCCTGCGACCAGATCGTCCTCGTAGACGACGGCTCATCGGCCGTGTCCCTGCCCGAGGTGCCGCTGCTCGGCGTGCTCCCCGGCACCGGTGGCCTGACCCGCGTCGTGGACAAGCGACACGTGCGCAAGGACCGCGCCGACGTGTTCGCCACCAAGTCCGAGGGGTTCCGCGGCCGCACGGCGGTGGAGTGGGGCCTGGTCGACGCTGCCGTACCGCGTAACTCCCTGGACGGGGAGGTCGCCAGGCGCGCCGCCGAGGCCGCCGCGGCGTCCACGCGGCCCGCGGGCGCGATAGGCGTGGCGCTGCCGCCGCTCGACCGCAAGGACGAGGGCGACGCCATCACCTACCCGTACCTGTCCGCGCGGATCGACCGGGCCAAGCATCTGGTCGAGATCACCGTGTCCGGCCCGCACGACGCCCCGCCGGCCGACCCCGCGGCCCAGGGCGCCGACTACTGGCCGCTCGCCGTGACCCGGGCGCTGGACGATCTCATCCTGCATCTGCGCACCAACGAGCTGGACCTGGGCATCTGGGTTCTGCGCGCTGTGGGCGACCACGAGCGGGTGCTCGCCCACGACGCCCAGCTGCGCGAGCGGGCCGGCGACTGGTTCGTCAACGAGGTGCGCCACTACTACAAGCGCACGCTCAAGCGCCTCGACGTCACCAGCCGCAGCCTCCTCGCCGTCATCGAGCCGGGGACGGCCTTCGCCGGCCTGCTGGCCGAGCTGGCCCTGGCCGCCGACCGGCAGTACATGCTGGAAGGCGTCTACGAGGACCGCGACGACGACGCCGTCCCCGCCACCATCGTGCTCACCCCGGCCAATGACGGCGACTACCCGATGGGCAACGGCCTGTCCCGCCTCCGATCGAGATTCTGGGGTCACGACGAGGAGCTGGAAGCCGTCCGCGCCAGGATCGGCGAGCCGCTGGACGCCGCCGCCGCCGTGGAGCTCGGCCTGGTCACCCTGGCACTGGACGACATCGACTTCGACGAGGAATTGCGGATCGTCCTGGAGGAACGTGCCTCGCTCTCGCCCGACGCGCTGACCGGCATGGAGGCCAACCACCGCTTCGTCGGCCCCGAGACGCTGGAGACGAAGATCTTCGGCCGGCTCACCGCCTGGCAGAACTGGATCTTCATCCGCCCGAACGCCTCCGGCCCCGACGGCGCCCTGCGCCGCTACGGCACCGGCCGCAAGGGCGACTACGACCTCGAGCGGATCTGACCATGACCGAGTTCAACGCGGGAACGTGGCTCCTCCACCGCCACGTGCGGGAAGGCAACGGCGACCGGGTCGCCGTGCGCGGCGCCGCCACGCTCACGTACGCCGAGCTCGCGGACCTCGTCGGGACCGTCACCGCCGGCCTGCGCGCCCTCGGCCTGCGGCGCGACGACCGCGTCGTGTTCGTCACCAACGACGACGTGCCCATGTTCGCCGGGATCCTCGCCGCCTTCTGCGGCGGGTTCGTGGCCGTGCCGGTCTCGACCATGCTGGGGGCGAAGGAGCTCGGCGCGATCATCGCCGACTCCGGCGCCGCCGTGGTCGTGGCGAGCGCCGGCTACGCCCCCCAGGTCCAAGAGGCGCTCACCCTGGCGCCCGAAGTGCGCCACCTGGTGTGGGACGGCGAAGCGCCGCCGGAGAGCACGTCCCTGACCTGGGCGGAGCTGCTCAAAGGAGGCGACGGGCAGCCCCGCGAGCCGGCCGTCACGCTGGAGGACTCCTGGGCCCTGTGGCTCTACACCTCCGGAACCACCGGCATCCCCAAGGGCGCCATGCACCGCCACGCCAACATCCGGCACGTCTGCCAGACCTACGGCGACCAGGTGCTCGGCATCGGCCCCGGCGACGTCTGCTTCTCCGTCGCCAAGCTCTTCTTCGCGTACGGCATCGGCAACTCGATGTTCTTCCCGCTCTCGGCCGGGGCCGCGACCGTGCTGGAGCCACGCCGTCCCACCCCCGCCGTGACGGCCGGGCGTATGGCCGCGGACCAGCCGACGTTGTTCTTCGCCGTCCCCACGTTCTACGCCGCGCTGCTCGCCGCCGACCTGCCGCAGGACACCTTCGCGTCGGTACGCCTGGCCGCCTCGGCAGGGGAGGCGCTGCCCGCGCCGCTGCAGGAGCGGTTCACCGGCCGCTTCGGCGTCGAGGTCATCGACGGCATCGGCTCCACCGAGGCGCTGCACATCTTCCTGTCGAACCGGCCGGGCGAGGTACGCCCCGGCACGACGGGCGTCCCGGTGCCCGGCTACGACATTGAGTTGCGTGACGCCGAAGGGGCGCGGGTGCCCGACGGGGTGCCGGGCGCCCTGCACGTGCGCGGCGAGTCCATCGCCCTGGGCTACTGGCGGCGCACCGGCGCCAGCCGCACCGTGTTCGCGGGCGAGTGGCTCAACACCGGCGACACGTACGTCCGCGCGCCGGACGGCTACTACACCTGCCTGGGCCGCAGCAACGACCTGCTCAAGGCGGGCGGCATCTGGGTCTCGCCGGCCGAGGTGGAGAGCCGCCTGCTGGAGCACCCCCGGGTCGAGGAGGCGGCCGTGGTGGGCGTGGCCGACGAGCACGGGCTCGACAAGCCGGTCGCCTGCGTCGTCACCCGGGGCGACGTCACCGCCGAGGAGCTCGTCCAGTGGTGCCGGGACGGGCTGGCCGCGTTCAAGCGTCCCCGGCAGGTGGTCTTCCTCGACCAGTTGCCCAAGACCGCGACCGGCAAGATCCAGAGGTTCAAGGTCCGCGAGCTGCTCGCCCAGGAGGTGGGGGGATGAGCGTGCTCGACGTCGACGTGCTGATCGTCGGAGCGGGGCCCGTCGGGCTCTTCGGCGCCTACTACGCGGGAGCGCGCGGGCTGCGCACCGCGATCGTCGACGCGCTGAGCCAGGTCGGCGGGCAGGTCAGCGCGATGTACCCGGAGAAGGAGATCTACGACATCGCCGGGTTCCCCGCCGTCTCCGGGCGCCGCCTCATCGCCGGCCTGGTGGAGCAGGCGGCGCCGTACCGGCCGGCGTATGTCCTCGGGGAGGAGGCCCAGCGGCTCGAGCACGTGCCCGGGGGCCTGCTCGTGGTGAAGACCGGCGGCGGGACCGAGATCACCGCCCGTGCGGTCGTCGTGACGGGCGGCATCGGCACCTTCACACCGCGCCCGCTCCCCGCGGGCGAGGAGTTCCTGGGCAGGGGCCTGGAGTACTTCGTGCCGGACGGCGCGGACTACGCGGGCAGGGACGTGGTCGTCGTCGGCGGCGGCGACAGCGCCGTGGACTGGGCGCTCATGCTCCACCCCATCGCGAGCAGCGTCACGCTGGTGCACCGGCGTGCCGCGTTCCGCGCCCACCACGGCTCGGTCGAGCGGCTCAAGGCCGCGCCGGTCGAGATCATCACGAACGCCCAGGTCACCGCCGCCCACGGCGGCCACCGGCTGGAACGCGTCGAGCTCAGCACGGGGGCCACCCTCCCGTGCCAGCGGCTCGTCGCGGCCCTCGGCTTCACCGCCAACCTGGGGCCGCTGCGCGAATGGGGGCTCGATCTGCACGACAACCGGCACCTGGTCGTCGACTCGGCGATGCGCACCAACGTGCCCGGCATCTTCGCCGCCGGCGACATCGCCGACTACGACGGCAAAGTCCGGCTGATCGCGGTCGGGTTCGGCGAGGTGGCGACGGCCGTCAACAACGCCGCCGTGCACATCGACCCCGCCGCCCAGCTCTTCCCGGGGCACTCGACCGACCATCCGGCCCCGGTCTAGTCACGGCCTGATCAGGAGTTCTCACATGCCGTACGTCATCGCCGCACCCTGCATCGACGTCATGGACAAATCCTGCGTCGAGGAGTGCCCGGTCGACTGCATCTACGAGGGGGACCGCAAGCTGTACATCAACCCCAAGGAGTGCATCGACTGCGGCGCCTGCGAGCCCGTGTGTCCCGTCGAGGCGATCAGCCAGGACCGGCGGGTCGATCCCGAGCACGCCGGCTTCGTCGAGGACAACCGCCGCTTCTTCGCCGAGGTGCTGCCGGGACGCGAGGCGCCGATCGGCGCGCCCGGCGGTTCCGGGAAGACGGGCCGCATCGGCGTCGACACCCCCATGGTGGCGGACCGGTCATGATCGATGGCATGCGACTCATCGACGCGCACGTGCACATCCCGGTGCTCGGCACCCTCAAGCCGGCTTGGCTGACGTGGGCCCGCGACTTCGGCGAGGACGGCCTCATCGAGGACGCCTGGGACGCGGACGGCAGGCCGCGCCCGGACCGCCTGGATGAGATCTTCGCCGCTCAGGGCGTGGACGTGGCGTTGTTGTTCTGCGAGTACAGCCCCAAGTCGACCGGCATGCAGGAGTTCGACGACCTGCTGCCGATCGTCGAGCACAACCCGTCCAGGTTCCGCCCGGTCGCGAACGTCAACCCGCACCTGCACTTCCCGATCGCCGCCGAGGTACGTCGGCAGCTCGACCTCGGGGCCGCCGCGCTGAAGCTGCATCCCGTGCACGGCGGATTCCGCTGCGACGACGCCGCCCTGTACCCGGCGTACCAGGTGCTCGAGGAGCGGGGCGTGCCGCTCGTCGTGCACTGTGGCACCAGCTCCTTCCCCGGTTCGATGAACGAGAACGCCGATCCGCGCTTCCTCGTACCGGTCGTGCGCGACTTCCCCGGACTCAACGTCGTGCTCGCGCACGGCGGGCGCGGCTGGTGGTACGACGCTGCGGCCTTCCTGGCGCTGTCGAACGACACGGTGTGGCTGGAGTTGTCCGGCCTGCCGCCCAAGCGGCTGCCCGAGTACTACGCGCGGTACGACCTCACCCGGCTGGCACGGAAGTGGATCTTCGGCACCGACTGGCCAGGCGTGCCCGGCATCGCCGCCAACGCGCGTGCCGTCGCGGGACTGCTGCCCGCCGAGGTGGCGGCGGCCGTGCTCGCGGGCAACGCCATGAAGGTCTACGCCGGGCTGCCGGCCGGGGAGTGACCGATGCGCTCGTACCGGACGGACTGGAGATTCCGGCCGGTCCCATGGCACGAGCCACGCAGGCTGAACCGCTAGCGGCGCTTCTCCAGGAACGCGGTCATCCGCGCGTGCTTCTCCTCCGTCTCGAACAACACGGCCTGCGCCACGTCGTCGAAGCGCGGATGCGCGCCGGGAGGCGCGGCCAGGGCGAGCTTGGTCAGGCGCAGCGCCAGCGGCGCGTTCTTGGCGATGCGGGCGGCCAGCCGGTCCGCCGCGGCCGGTAGCTCGTCCTCGGGGACCACCTCGTTGACCAGCCGGACGGCCAGCGCCTCCTCGGCGGACACGACCCTCCCCGCGAGCAGGATCTCCTTGGCGAGCGGCTCGCCGACCAACTCGCGCAGCCGCCAGCACGCGCCCGCGGCGGCCATGATGCCGAGCCCCGCCTCCGGATTGCCGAACCTGGCCCGCGGGGTCGCGAGGCGGAAGTCGCAGGCGTAGGCCAGCTCCGCGCCGCCGCCGAGGGCGGGCCCGTCGATGGCGGCGATCGTGGGCATCGGCAGCCGGGCGATCCGGTCGAACAGGCCGCTGTTGATGCCGGCGAGGGCGTCCTCGCGGCGGCGCTCGCGCAGCTCCCGGATGTCGGCGCCCGCGGCGAACACGCCGCCGGTCCCGGTGATCACCATGATCCGGGGCCGGCGCTCCAGCTCGGCACACACCTCGTGCAGGTCGGCCACCATCGCCGCGTCGATCGCGTTACGCACGTGCGGGCGGTCGAGCCGGATCAGCACTCGATCCCGCCCGTCCTCGATCCTCAGTGTGTCGCTCAGCGGACGCTCCTCAGAACGTGCTACAGATTCACGATGTTACGACACTCTAGCGTGGAGAGATGCTCAGGTGGTGGATTCGCGGACCATGAGCTCGAAGGGAGCGGTGTACTCGGTGGTCTCGCGTGCGGGTGCGCCGATGCGGCCGGTCAGCAGCTCGACGGCCTTCGCGGCCATCCACTGGTGGTCCGGCGCCACGGTGGACAGGGAGGGGACCATGAACTCGGCCTGGGGGATGTCGTCGAAGCCGATGAGGCGGATGTCGCCGGGGACGCGGAGGCCGCGGTCGGCGAGGCCGCGGAGCACACCTTGGGCGACGGTGTCGGTGACCGCGACCACGCCGTCGACCTTGTGGCGGGAGTCGGCCAGGCGGTGGCCGGCGGCGCGGCCCGAGTCCATGGTCATGGTGTCGACGGTGACGAGCAGTGCGGGGTCGGGCTGGAGTCCGCGTTCGGCGAGGGCGGCGAGGTAGCCCTGGTAGCGGCGGGTCACCACGTTCACGCCTTCGAGGGCGTTGCCGGTGACGATCGCGATGTCGCGGCATCCGCGGTCGATCAGGTGCGTGGTCGCCGCGTACGTGCCGTCCTCGTTGGGCATGGCGACGTGGTCGAAGCGGCCGCCGAAGTCCTGCTCGCCGAGCATCACGATGGGGTAGGCGGCGCCGGCCAGCCGGGGATCAGCGCGGTCGAGCTCGACCGCGCTGAGGATCAGGCCGTCGAAGTGCAGCGTGTGCGAATGGGCGATCGCGTCGATCTCTCCGGCGGCGGCGGCGCCGGTCTGCTCGATCGCGACGTGGAAGCCCTGCTGGGCGGCCCGGGCGATCACGTGGGCGGCGAGGTGGCCGAAGTAGGGGCTGTGGATCTCCGGCACGGCCAGGCCGATGATGCCGGTCCGCCCGGACTTGAGCGTCCGGGCGGAGAGGTTGACGCGGTAGCCCGACTGCTGGATGGCGTCGAGCACGCGGCGGCGGACGGGGTCGCTGACTCCGGCGCGGTTGTTGACCACGTTGGAGACCGTCATTTTCGACACCCCGGCCAGCCGGGCGACGTCGCTCATCGTCACCATGCGTGCCCCACGTTCTGTCATGCGGGTCGGATCAAGGCGGGCCGCCGCCGTCCCACCGAGCCTATCGCGGTGTGCTCGGCGGCCCTGGCCGGTCATGCGAGGCGGGCTTCCACCGTGACGAAGGAGTGGGCGGGCAGGTGCACCCGCAGCCCGGTCGCGGTGGCCGTGACCTGCTCGTGGGCGCGGGGGGCGACGGCGTCGGGCGTCTCTGGGGTGTTGTGGCTCTGCAGCTTCTCGGCGGTGAGGATCCGGGAGCGCGCGCCGGTCACGGTGCCGCCGCGCAGGTCCAGCTCGACGTCGACCGGCTCGGCGGCGTCCAGGTTGGACAGCGACACCAGCACCTTGCCGTCCTTGCGGCTGGCCGACACCGAGACCGTCGCCAGCGTCTGCTCCCCGACCTGGCGGGTGGGCACGCCGGAGGGGATGTCGACGCGCAGCGAGGCGGCATCGTGGTGGCCCTTGTTCATCTCGAAGACGTGGTAGGTGGGGGTGAGCACGAGGGCGCCGGAATCGGGGTCGGTGAGGATCATGGCCTGCAGCACGTTGACGGTCTGGGCGATGTTGGCCATCACCAGCCTGTCGGAGTGGCGGTGGAAGACGTCGAAGTGCAGGCCGGCCACCAGCGCGTCCCTGAGGGTGTTCTGCTGGTAGAGGAAGCCGGGGTTGGTGCCCGGCTCGACGTTCCACCAGGTGCCCCACTCGTCCAGCACCAGGCCCACGGTCTTGCCCGGGTCGTAGCAGTCCATGACGTTGGAGTGGCCGGTGAGCAGTTCGTCGATGCGGGCGGCCTTGACCATCGTGGCGTAGTAGTCGTCGGTGCCGAACACGGTGGCGTCGCCCTTGTCCTGCCAGGTGCCTGGGATGGTGTAGTAGTGCAGGGACAGTGCCTGGTAGAACGGCTGGGGGCGATAGGCGCAGCCCAAGTCGCCGAGCGTCTTCATGAGCGTTTCGGTCCAGGCGTAGTCGTCGGTGTTCGCGCCGGCGGCGATGCGGTAGAGGCGGTTGTCGCCGTGGTCGCGGCAGTACGTGCCGTACCTGCGGGCCTCGTCGGCGTAGTGCTGGGCGGTCATGTTGCCGCCGCAGCCCCATGCCTCGTTGCCCAGCCCCCAGAAGCGCAGCTGCCAGGGCTCCTCGCGGCCGTTGGCCTTGCGCAGGCGCACCATCGGGGAGTCGCCGTCCCGGGTGAGGTACTCGACCCAGTCGCTCATCTCCTTGACGGTGCCCGAGCCGACGTTGCCGCTGATGTACGGCTCGGCGCCGAGCAGCTCGCACAGGGCCATGAACTCATGGGTGCCGAAGTGGTTGTTCTCCTCGACGTTGCCCCAGTGGGTGTTGACCATCGCCGGACGCTGGTCCTTCGGCCCGATGCCGTCCATCCAGTGGTACTCGTCGGCGAAACAGCCGCCCGGCCAGCGCAGGTTCGGGATGTTCAGGGCCCGCAGCGCCTCTACGACGTCCAGCCGGATGCCGCCCGCGTTCGGCAGGTCGCTGTCCTCGCCCACGTAGAACCCGCCGTAGATGCAGCGGCCCAGGTGCTCGGCGAAGTGGCCGTAGAGATGCCGGCTGATCAGCGGACCCTCGACGTCGACGTTGATGATGGCAGGCACGACGGCGTTGCTCATGGATGAATCCCTTGCGATCAAGTGGGTGACTTTATCGATAAATGGATCGGTAAAGCGAGGCAACTTTATCGATACAGCCAGGACTGTCAAGGGCCGGGTTCCGGGTTGGCGGGGGGATGATGGAGTTCGCCAGTCCTGGTAGGGGTTGTCCGGAAGTCGGCAAGGTTGCGAGACTCGGTGGTCTATGACGGCGAAGCTGCTGGCCATCAGCGATCTGCACGTTCACTACGAGGACAACAGGCGCGTCGTCGAGGCGTTGCGGCCGGAGTCTGACGGCGACTGGCTGCTCATTCCCGGCGACGTCGGCGAGATGGTCTCTGACGTCGAGTGGGCGTTGAAACTGCTCAGCGAGAGGTTCGCGACGGTGGTGTGGGCGCCGGGGAACCACGAGCTGTGGACCCATCCACGCGACCCGGTGCGGCTCCGCGGCGAGGAGCGCTACCGGCTCCTGGTGGAGACGTGCCGCCGGTACGGGGTCGTGACTCCGGAGGACCCCTATCCGATCTGGCGCGGGGACGGCGGCCCCGTGGCCATCGCGCCGCTCTTCGTGTTGTACGACTACACCTTCAGGACCGGGCACCTGACCAAGGAGGCCGCGCTGGAAGCGGCCTACGAGTCGGGCGTGGTGTGCACGGACGAGTTCCTCCTGCATCCGGACCCGTACCCGAGCCGGGAGGCGTGGTGCCGAGCCCGGCTGAAGATCACCGAGGCACGGCTGGCTGAGCTCCCCGGAGACCTGCCGATCATCCTGGTGAACCACTTCCCGCTCATCCGTGAGCCCACCGAGATCCTGACATATCCGGAGTTCGCCCTGTGGTGCGGCACGGACGCCACCGCCGCCTGGCTGCGGCGCCACCGCGTGGCCGCCACGGTCTACGGGCACCTGCACATCCCCAGGCTGATCGTCCAGGACGGGGTGCCGCACCACGAGGTCTCGCTCGGCTACCCGAAGGAGTGGCAGCCACGCCCGACCGCGCCTGGGCTGACGACGATCCTTCCCCAGTCCGCCACGGCCGCTGATACCGACTAGGGGTATATTGCTGAGCACTGCCACGGGGCGGGGGAGTGGGAACCGCCGGCCGGGCGGTTCCGCGTGCCGGACGAATGGTGCAATCCGCCTGGCAGAGGCGCGGGCGCCCGGCCGACCGCCGACGCGGGGAGCCCATTGGCCGACGCGTTGTTGTGGCTCAACAGCCCAGGGTCGTCCAACGGTCAGTGCACCCGCGGCACGCCGGGGCCGGCGGACCCGGCGTACGGCGTCGTCACCCCGGCCGCCGGTCAGTGGTGGCCCGACCAGGCCCTCGAACGGGCGAAGAACGCGGTCCCGCCGCTGACCCCGGCGACGGCGACCGGGTAGCCGCGGCCGCTGGTCTAGGCGAGGGCGAGGAAGAGCTTCTCCAGCTCGGCCACGCTCATCGGCGGCTGCTCGCCGCGATCCTGCGCGTCCTGGCAGTGCCGCAACCCGGTGGCCACGATCTTGAATCCGGCGCGGTCCAGCGCCTTGGAGACCGCCGCCAGCTGGGTGAGCACCTTCGAGCAGTCCTCACCCGCCTCGATCATCGCGATCACCCCGGCCAGCTGGCCGTGCGCGCGCTTCAGCCGGATCAGCGCGTCACCCACCATGCCTTCGGTCAACTCCATGCCTCCAGAATACCCCTCCGGGTATCTATAGAGGACGCCAGCTCCGGTTGCAAAAATATATAGACCGGTCTATTTTGGCTCCTCGGACGCCGTCCTGCGGGTCACCGCCGACCGGCTGGGCGTGCCCTGGTCCATCGTCAATCCCGCCAGCGTCATCGGGGTCAGCACCAGTGGCGAGTCCGACCAGCAGCTTGGCCTGGCCGCGAACCTCAAGGAGCTCTGGCGAGGGTCGCTCGCGGCCCTGCCGGGGAACGCGGGGACGTTCGTCCCCGTGATCCCCGTGGACTACCTGGCCCGGTTCATGACGCTGCTCCCGGAGGATCCGGCCGCCGCGCGCACCGCGTTCTGGATCCTGGACGACGACACCCCGCCGCTGCCGGATCTTCTCTCGCTGGTGGGGCGGCACTACCAGGTCAAGGTCCCGCGGCTGAGGGTCCCCGTGCCGGTGGTACGGCGCCTGCCGTCCGCGCTGACCAAGGCGGACCCGGAGACGCTGACGTTCATGTCGTCAGATCGTTACCCCACGGGTCCGGCCCGTGAGTTCGCCGGACGTCGCGGGCTCGCCTTCCCCGACACCGTCGGGTCGATCCTGCGATGGGCCGACCACCTCGCGGCCCACCGGTTCGGGTCCGCTCCCGACCAGGGGCCGGCACGGCGGTTCACCTCGCACGCGGGTGTACGGACGTTCGGGATCGGCGAACCGGACGCGCAGGCCCTGGTGCTGCCCGGTCTTCCCGTCAACGCCGACACCTGGGCTCCGGTCGCCGCCGCGCTCGGTCACACCCGGGTCCTGGACCTTCCCGGCCTCGGCCTGAGCGCCGGTCGCCCCTGGGACTTGACCGCCTGGCTGGCCGCTCTTGTCGAGGAGACCGGCCCCGTGCACCTGGTCGGCCACTCCATCGGGGCCGCCGCCGCCGTCGAGGCGGGCCTGGCGCATCCGGATCGGGTCGAGCGGCTCACGCTGGTGTCGCCGTTCTTCCTCCAGGCTCGCGCCGGAGTCGCCACGCGACTGGCTGCGCTGACCCGCCTGTACCTCCGCCGGATACGTCCCGACGCCTTGTCGCGGCTGCTCACCGGCGATACGTCCCATGCGGATGAGCTCGCGTCCAGCGCCGAAGACCTGCGCCGGGGCCGCGTCGCCGGCCACGTGGCGGAGCTGCTGTCCGCTGCCGGACGCGAACGACGGCGCCAGGACCTCCGGGCCGGACTCGCGCGCTACCCGGGCCCCGTCCACGTGATCGTGGGAAGTGCGGATCCGCTGTCGGCCGAGGGCCAGGAGCTGGTCGACGCGCTCGGCACGCGGGCGACGGTGACCACGATCAGCGGGGCTGGCCACCACCCCCAGCTCACCCACGGCGAGGAGCTGGCCCGGGCAATCCGTGAGCGCATCGGCGCCGCCGGGAGCGGGTGGCGAGCGCTCCCACGATGACCCGCGGCCGTGCGGCCCGCGAGCACCAGGGCGGCGGGCCGCGGCAAGGGCAGGGCAGTACGTCTGCTGTCAGAGCCGTCCGGTGCAGGCCTGCAGGAGCAGGGAGGTCGCACCGACGGCGATGCCGAGCAAGCCGCCCAGCAGGAGGGATCGCGGGCCCGAGCGGCGGACTCCGGCGGGGTCGAGGGTGATACCGATCCCGGTGAGCGCCACGGTGATCAAAGAACTGCCGAGCCACGACAGGACCGGAGCCCAGGACGACGGGATCGCGCCGCCGGCGGCGAGTGCGGACGCGGCCAGGAACGCCACGATGAACAGCGGGAACGCACGCAGCACCCCGGCGCTTCGCACCCCCGGGCCGGGGCCGCGGCGTCCGCGCCGCCATGCGTGCACGGCCAGGCAGATCGGGACGATCATCAGGCTGCGTGCCAGCTTGACCACCACGGCGTGCCGGCCGGCCTCGGTCCCGAACGAGTAGGCGGCCGCCACGACCGAGGAGGTGTCATTGATCGCCGTGCCCGCCCACAACCCGAAGCCCTGCGGCGACAGTCCGAGCAGGCGGCCGAACAGCGGATAGGCCAGTACGGCGAGCACGTTGAACAGGAAGATCGTGCCCATGGCCTGGGCCACCCGCTCCTGCGCCGGCCGCGCGACGGCCGCGACGGCCGCGATCGCGGAGGCGCCGCAGATCCCGGTGCCCACGCCGATGAGCAGACGCGTCTCGGGGTGCAGGCGCAACAGCCCACCGAGCAGCCACGCCCCCGCGAGGGCGATGCCGAGTGTGCCCAGCATGACGGGAAGCGTCGTACCGCTCACTCCCAGCACCTCGGTCAGCGGCAGCCCAAGGCCCATGACCACGATCGCCGCCTGCAGAACGTGCCGGCCGGCCACGGCCGACCCCGGACGGCAGCGATCGAGAAGCGCCGGCGCCGAGCGGCGTAGCGCCCATGCCGCGGCCACCCCGGCCATGATCCCGAAGACCGGCCCGCCGACCACCGGGACGAGCGAGCCGAGCCCGATCGCGAGGGCCGCAAGGGCGCCGGCGAGCGCGAGACCGGGAACCACACCTTGGTGTCCCATGCCGCCTCCTTCCCGCAACCCACCTTCGCGGTGGCGGGTCGCCCCCGGTAGAGACGTAGTCGAGAGGACCTCATAAGCTCCACTTATGCCTCTGCCGCCGGGCACACCCGACCTGGACGTCCTCGACCTCCTGGTATCGGTCGCGGAGACCGGCAGCCTCGGCCAGGCCGCGCAGCGGCATGGGATCAGCCAGCCGGCGGCCAGCATGCGGATCACTGCCCTGGAACGCCGGCTCCGGCTGGTGCTGCTGGAACGCGGCCCGACCGGCTCGCGCCTGACCACCGCGGGCGCGGCCGTCGTGAACTGGGCGCTGCCGGTCCTGGACGCGGCGCGGGCGCTCGTCGACGGGGTCACCGCGCTGCACGCGGAGGGCAAGGGCAGGCTGCGGGTGGCCGCGTCGCTGACGATCGCCGATCATCGCGTGCCCGGCTGGCTCGTCGCGTTGCGTGCCCGCTCACCCGACGTGCGGGTCGCGCTCGAGGTCGGGAACTCGCAGCAGGTCGCGTCCCTGGTGCAAGCGGGCTCGGCGGAGCTCGGCTTCGTCGAGGGGCCGCACGCCCCGCGCGGGCTGCGTAGCCGGGTGGTCGAGTCCGACGAGCTGGTCGCGGTGGTGGCCCCGGGGCACCCGTGGGCGCGACGGCGCGGCCGGCTGTCCATGGCGACGTTGGCCGGCACACCCCTGATCATGCGAGAGCCGGGCTCGGGGACACGTGACGCGGTGTGGGACGTGCTGAGCCGCGTACGGGAGCCGGTGTCCCCCGCCGCCGAGCTCGGCTCCACGGCCGCGATCAAGGCCGCGGTGGCCGCGGGGGAGGCACCGGCGGTGCTCAGCCGCCTCGTGGTCCGCGGCGAGCTCGACGACGGCCGGCTCGTCGCGGTGCCGCTCGCCGAGCCGGCGCTGCTGCGCCGATGGTTCCGCGCGGTGTGGCGTCCGGAGGAACCTCCCTCCGGCGCCGGCGCGATGTTGCTCGCCATCGCCCTCCGCCGCGCCTCTGGACGGACCCCGACAAGGGGGCCGACCGGTGCTTCGGGCGGCGGTTCCTCCTGATGGGTGCGCGTGTGCTGACGCCCTTGACCTCTCCCTCGTCGACCTCTCCCTCGTACGCGTCGCCGGCGCGACCGGGCAGGCGGCCGCCCGGCATGCCGGGCGGCGATCCGTTCGACGTCGAGGAGGGGGTCGATGACGTGGGCGGGCTCCTCGGCGAGGGGGAAGGTGTGCCGTGCCCGGAAGGCTCACCCCTCCAGAGCGAAGATCACCCACGACTGGTCCAGAGCGAGGCCGGCCAGTTCGCGGCCGCACTCATGGAGCACCTGCGGGCTCGACGTGATGTGCTGCGTCCCGGTGTTGACGTCCCTGAACAGCCGCTGGATCAGGCCGTCGCGCAGCGCCGACGTGCCGCCGGACGCGTAGACGAACCGGGCCACGTCGGCGACCGTCCACGTGACGTGGTTGAGCGCCAGCCGCACCATCGTCTCCTCGCGTACGTCGAGCACCCGGCCCGAGTCGAGCGTGCGCTCGGCGCCCTCCCACGTCTCGTGAACCAGGGCCTTCGCCGCGCGGAACGCCGCCTCGGCGCGGGCGAAGCCGGCGTGGAAGGCGTCGCTGCCGGCGATCTGGCCGGTCCGCCCGGCCCGCGCCACGGCGTGGCGGCTCAGCTCGTCCAGCAGCCGGCGGCCGACGCCGATGGCCCAGCCGGAGTGGCAGATCAGCGCCTGGTCGAGCACGCCGAGCCGGTAGATCGCGCCGCCGCGCAGCGGCTCGTTCGCCGTGAAGACGTGCGTCTGCGACTCCGGTACGTAGGCTCCGTCGATGGAGTAGTCGATGCTGCCGGTCGCCCGCAGGCCCAGGACGTCCCAGTTGCCGAGCATCTTGGCGTCCTCGATGGGGGTGATGAAGATCCGGACGTCGTCGGTGCCCTCGATGGCGCCCAGGCTGTGGACGTACTGGGCGTGCAGCATGCCCGAGGCGAAGCTCCACTGGCCGCTGAGGCGGAAGCCGCCGTTCTCCCGGACGGCGGTGCCCGGCCGGGTGCCCTGGCCGGCGAAGAGCGGCATGCGCGGGCCCGTGAAGATACGCTCGACGGCGTCGTCGCCCAGGTAGGCGCCGGCCGTGCCGTTCTCCAGTGTGGTGGCCATGACGACCCAGCCGGTCGAGGGGTCGGCGTACGAGAGCTCTTCGAAGACGGCCAGGAGCTCCCTGGGGGACAGCTCGGCGCCACCGAGCGGCACGGGCACGTTTATCCCGAAAAGTCCCGCCTCGTGGAGGGCGTCAACGACGGGCGTAGTGAGCTTGCCTTGCGCTTCGGCCGTGTCCGCCTCCCGCTCGATCAGCGGGCGCAGGTCGCGGGCTCTGTCCAGCATGGTGGTGCCGGCGGTGTGCAGTCGTTCGCTCATTTGCAGGAGCTCCTGTTCGTGATCGTCGACGCTCTCCTTCCGTCAGATCACGTATAGGCCATGTTGTCCAGAGCGGTCTCCGCGTCCTCAGGACTCGCCGGACGCAGCCGCCGGTGTCCACGACGACCTTGCCGCGGTCATCCCGGCCCACGCCGCCTTGCCAACTACCTGCGGGTGCTTACGATGGAGGCGCAGACCGTCACTCGCGGCTGCGACATGTCACACCCGCACCACCCCGACCCGAAGACCTGGTCGCGCCGACCGTCGAGTCCGCGGCCATGGCCCGCGTCCCTTCGCGGGCACCGATTTCATCCCTGGAGCCCTCAATGATCGTCATCGTCGGTGCTGGGCTGATGGGCGCGGCCACCGCCTGGGAGCTGGCCCGGCGCGGCGTCGAGGTCATGCTGATCGAGGCGTACGAGATCGGGCACCGCAACGGCAGCTCGCACGGCACCTCGCGGATCTTCCGCCGCGCCTACGGCGACGCCCTCTACGTCGAGCTGACCGGGCGGGCGGGGGAGTGCTGGCGCGAACTGGAAGCGGACACCGGCACCGCGTTGCTCCGCATGACCGGTGGCCTCGACTTCGGCGTGCGTCGCGACCCCGAGGGCCTGGCGCGGCTGCTCGCCGGCGCCGGAGTGCCGCACGAGCTGCTGCCCGCGAGCGCGGCCGCGGAGCGCTGGCCGTACTTCAGGTTCGACGGTCCGGTGTTGTTCCACCCCGAGGCCGGGGTGGTGGACGCCGACGCGACGGTGGCGGCCTGCGTGCGGCGGGCCGCCGAACTCGGTGCCGACGTGCGCACGAACACCCGCGTGACCGGCATCGACGTACGCGACGGCGTGCGGGTGCGCACGGACGACGGCGCGGAGCTCGCGGCGGACACGGTCGTGGTGGCGGCCGGACCGTGGTTGCCGGAGCTGGCGGACGGCATCGGGGTGCCGCTCGGCCTGCCGCGGCTGCGGGTCACCCAGCAGCAGGTGTTCCACTTCCGCCAGCGCGACCCCGGCCACTCGTGGCCGACCCTGGTCGCGACGGACGACCTGGAAATCTACGGCCTGCCGTCGGGAGGCGACGGGGGAACGGCGCCCGCCGTCAAGGTCGCGGAGCACGACCGCGGCACGCCTGCCACCGCGAGCACCCGCGACGGCGTCGTGAATCCCGCCTCGCGGGGGGCCGTCTCGGCGTGGGTGGAGAAGTGGCTGCCCGGGCTCGACCCTGTGCCCGTCGCCGAGGCCAGCTGCCTTTACACCATCACGCCGACGGAGGACTTCATCCTGGACCGGGTCGGTCCCGTCGTGGTGGTCTCGCCCTGTTCCGGGCACGGCGCCAAGTTCGCCCCGCTCATCGGCCGGATGGCCGCCGACCTGGCACTCGGCCAGGCCGGCCCGCACCCGCGTTTCGCGCTGCCCCGCACCGCAACCCCGAGGTGACGGCCACCCGGACGAGTAGGTTGCCGGGTTCAGCGGATGGGCAGATTGACCTATTTCCCTACCAGAAGTGTGGGACACTGGAGTATGGGCTTGGACACCACCCGCTCACCGAGCGACCGCGCCGAGACGCCCCTGACCGCCGCCATCCTGGCCGGACAGTGGATCCGCGCCGCCGCCGTGGACGACGCGCGCGGGCGTACCTGGCTCGCCAACCCCGACGCCCGCGGGCGCTCCGCGCTCACCGCGGCCGAGCCCGCCTCCCTCTACGCAGGCGCGGCCGGGATCGTGCTGTTCTTCGTGGAGCTGGCCGCGGCGACCGGGCACGAGGCCTATCTGGAGGACGCCAGGCAAGGGGCGCGCCGGCTCGCGGCCACCTGGCGTGAGCAGGCCGACCTGTCCCTCTATCACGGCCTGACCGGCACCGTCGTGGCGCTCGTCGAGGCAGGCTGGGCACTCGGCGACGACAGCCTGGAGGAGCAGGCCAGGGCGGCCGCCGAGCGGATCGTCCAGGCGGCCCGGCCGCTGGAGGGCGGCCCCGGCTGGACGGGCGACCCCGCGCAGCGCGGCGACGGCGGGATCGTGCTCGGGCTGCTCCGGGCCGCTACCGCCCTGGGCGTGCCCGGTCTGGAGGAGGCGGCAATGGCGGCGGGCGAGCGCATCGCCGGCCTGGCCGTTCCCGGCCACCGCTTCGGCGACTGCCCCGATCTGCCCATGGACGCGGTCACCCCTGGCTTCCTCGCCGGCACGGCCGGCACCGCCTTCCTCCTGGCCCGCCTGTACGGGACCACCGGTGACCGGCGCTTCCTGGACGCGGCCGGCCGGGGCGCCGGTTTCGTCCGCGAGGTCAGCGTCGTGGCCGGCAAGTGCGCCGCCGTCCCGC
Source organism: Nonomuraea turkmeniaca (assembly GCF_005889735.1). Lineage (GTDB taxonomy): Bacteria > Actinomycetota > Actinomycetes > Streptosporangiales > Streptosporangiaceae > Nonomuraea > Nonomuraea turkmeniaca. The sequence goes on along the minus strand of NZ_VCKY01000004.1, from coordinate 11,410 downwards.
ACCACGTGCCGCACGGGCGCGGGCTGCACTACCTCGGGTTCTGCTCGGGCTCGGCAGGCGTGGCGCGGATGTTCTACGAGCTGTACCGGGTGACCGGCGACCGGGGGCACCTGGACTGGGTGGAGCGGCTGGCCCGCGGCATCGTGCAGAGCGGCGTCCCGGCGCGGCGCACGGACGGGTTCTGGAATGTGGCCTGCCAGTGCTGCGGCACCGCCGGGCTGCTGGAGTTGTTCGTCGGGTTGTGGGCGGACACCGGGGACGACGCCTACCTGACCTTCGCCCAGGGGCTCGCCGAGCACCTCATCGGCGCCGCCACCGACCACGACGGCCGTGGACTGCGCTGGTACCAGGCATACCGTCGGCTGCGTCCCGGCGAGGTGAGCGCGGACACCGGCTACATGGTCGGCGCGGCCGGCATCGGCGCGGCCCTGCTGCACCTCGACGCCGCCCTGCAGCCGCGCCAGGCACGCCGGGTCATCCTCCTGCCGGACAACCCGTTCCCCGCCATACCGGTGCCGGCGGCCCGGCTCCGCGACTCCGAGAACGAGTAGCGCCGGCAGGCCACCGAGCCTGCCGATACGCGGAGAGTAGGCGATTGTCGCCGACGCGAGTCCTCCCGCTCCTTCGCCACTGTGGTGGCACGAAACGAGCTTGGGAGGAAACGATGTCCACTCCGCAGGAGATCCTCGCCGAAGTCCCTCAGGACGCTCCGGCTGACGAGTCCATGACCGCAGAGAACGTGACCGGAGAGCAGGCGAAGGAGAAGCGCGGGAAGCGTAAGGCCAAGCGGCTGGCGGCCAAGGGCCTGGCCTGGTTCGCCCTGATCGTCACCGCACTGCTGGTGCTGGCCGAGCCGTGGTTGCTGCTGCCGATGGCGGCGCTCGTGCTCGCACTGGCGCTGTGGGACTGACGCCGATGTTCGAGCCCCTCTTCCTCATCGACATGTTGTTGGCCATCGCCGCGATCGTCGCGGCAGCGGCCACCGGAGGGCTGGCGGGACGCCTGGCACGGCGTCCCGCCGCCGCGCGGCCCCTGCGCTTCGCGTTGTACTGCACCGCTGCCCTGGTCGTCCTGCGCCTGGCGGTGGCCGGCCTCGTCCTCACCGGTGGCCTGCCCCTCGCCGGGTCCCGGCTGATCGTGCAGGTTCCGCTGGCGGTGCTGCCGGTCGCCTGGGCCCTGATCATGCTTCGCCGTCACACCCCCGTTGTGGCCGCCCACGCCGCCGCGGGCGGCGTCCTGCTGTCGGCCGTGTGGTTGTTCATCCCCTTCGACCCGGTCATCCAGCTGATCGTCTCGATGCCGGCGGTCGGGCTGGCCGCCCTCGTGGGAAGGTGGCGCACCGGTGGTGCGCGGCTGGCGCGCCTGCCTTGGGCGGCCGTGGTGTTCGTGCTCTCGCCTGCCGTGGTCTTGGGCATGGCGTACCAGTCCAATGTCGCCGCGGCGCACGCCGGTCACCACGGCGGGACGATGGACTGGGGGACCGGCGCCATGCCACACCACCCTCCCCAGGCCCGTACCGTCGACCAGCTCACCGGCCCGCGCGACAAAGCGCCTGACGCGCGCTTCACACTCACCGCGGCGCGGGGCAAGGTCCTGCTCGGCTCTGGCCGGCAGATCGACGCCCTCACCTTCAACGGCCACGCGCCCGGCCCCGAGCTCCGCGTACGGCTGGGGTCGCTCGTCGAGGTGACCCTGATCAACACCGATGTCGAGGAGGGCGTGACGCTGCACTGGCACGGCGTCGACGTGCCCAACGCCGAGGACGGCGTGCCCGGCGTCACCCAGGAGGCCGTCATGCCGGGCGGCCGGCACGTCTACCGCTTCGTCCCCGACCGTCCGGGCACGTTCTGGTACCACACCCACCGGGACGCCGCGGAGACCGTCGAGCGTGGGTTGTTCGGCGCTCTGATCGTGGAGGACACCCACGCGGGGGTGGACAAGACGGTGTTCACCCACCTGTGGCCCGGCGCGGAGGATCCGATCGCCGCCTTCGGCACCGCCGACCGGCCGGCCCGCGAGGCCGTCGCCGTGGGCGAGCCGGTGCTGCTCAGGCTGATCAACAGCTCGGAGGAGCCGCATCGCATCCACGTCGGCGGCACGACGTACACCGTGACCGCCATCGACGGCAACCCGGTCCAGGGAGCGACACCGCTGACCGCCGGGACCGACCTCCTGCTGGCGGCAGGCGGTCGGTACGACATCGCCTTCACCATGCCCGGCGGCTCGGTGACCCTGTCCATCGACGTCAACGAGATCCCCAACACCGCCGCACTGGCCTTCAGCCCCGACGGCACCGCCCCGCCCGCCACACTCGGCACGGGTCCGCTGTTCGACCCCCTCACGTACGGCACCGCGACCCCGGCCGGGGAAGGGCGCTACGACCGGACCTTCGACATCGGGACGGACGACGGATTCGGCTTTGCCATGGGCCGGTTCAACTACGTCAGCAGCTCGATCAACGGGCGGCTCTACCCCGCAGTCCCCATGTTGATGGTGAGCGAGGGAGACCGGGTCAAGATGCGCATGGCCAACCGCAGCCTCATCGACCACCCGATGCACCTGCACGGCCACCGTGTACGCGTCCTGTCCCGCAACGGCGTGCCGGCCACCGGCAGCCCCTGGTGGACCGACACGCTGAACGTGGCGCCGGGCGAGGTGTTCGAGGTCGCCTTCACGGCCGACAATCCGGGCATCTGGATGGACCACTGCCACAACTTCAAGCACGGCTCGGAGGGCATGGTCATGCACCTCGGCTACGCGGGCGTCACCACCCCGTACACCGAGGACCGCATCCCCGAGTGACGCGTCTTGTCTGAATGGAGCTTGAGTGATGGAAATGTCATTGATCATCGTGGGACTGATCAGTGCCGCAGGGGTCGCCGCGTTGCTGTTGAGCATCCGGCATGACCCGCCGTTCTGGGTCGTCCTTGTCGTCGCTCTGGTCACCTATCCGATCAGCACCTGGCTCTTCGGCGTCATGGGGCCGGTCGGTGGGGGAGCGTGGGCGGAATGGGCCGTCAGACTGTCCTTGATATCCGTCGTCACCGCGCTGGTGAGCCTGCTTCTCCGCAATCGTGCCCGAGGCTCCGCCGACGACCGTCACTGAAACGCCCACCCGAGCGGGCGCGCGCCACTGAACCGGCGCGCGCCCGCTTTCGCGTGGGCGGGTCGGGCATCCTCCTGGCCGGCGACCTGCGGCCGGCAGACCGCGAGGGCCGCCACCGTCGCGCCGGGCATTGCTGGGCGCGGAGTGGACGTCCTCCGTCCGGCTCAGGGCTGCAACCGGCCACGACTGGTTCGCGCCAAATGCGCACAGTGAAAGTCCGGGTGGGTCTCGATCCTCGCCGCAAGCCACGCCACAACAACACGATCGTCGGGTGTGGCCCCTCACTCACCACGGTGGGTGTGCGCCTTGGATCGTCATGGCGTCTACCTGGAGTGCTGGGGGCCGTCCACACGGCTCTGCCGGGAACACCACGGCGTGGGACGAGCGGTCGGTACGGCGGAAGGCCTGCGCGCGACTGCCGTCGCGCGCAGGCCTGGCCAGGTTTGGGCATGACAAAGGGGCGGCCCGGCTCGCGGGCCGCCCCTGGTGGGCGATCAGGCTTCGGCGGTCTTCTTGAGGAGCGCGAGCCAGGTGGTGAGCGACTGCTCCAAGGCGGCGCGCATGTTCTCGGCGTCGGCGCGGACCGGGTCCCCGTCCCAGGACTCCTCGGTGCGTACGTACGTCGTGCCGTCACGCTCCTCGAACGTCCACTGGTGGATGCCCGTGATGCCGTGGGCCGGGCCGCCCCACAGGATCCGGTGGGGCGCGTCGACGGTGTGCACGGTGGAGGCGATGTCCAGGCCGAACGTCGTCCAGTGGAAGGTCTCGCCGGGGGCGAGGGGGCCGGGGGCGCTGGCGGTGGTGATGTCCGTCTGCCAGGTCGGCCACGCGGTGACGTCGGTGTGCAGGCTCCAGACCCGTTCGATGGGGGCGTCGACGGTGGTGTCGACGCGCACGACGACGGCGGCCTCGGTGTCGATTCCAGTGATCATTTCAAAGTCTCCTTAGTGGTTGTCGGGGAGCCAGTTGCCGTGGATGCCCGCCGGTACGCGGCGGGGCAGCTCGACCGTCGCGACGGGGCCGCCGCGCAGGTCGGAGGCGTCGAGGATGAGAAGCTGGGAGGCGTTCGCCCGCAGGTCGCTGGTGATGGTGAGCAGATAGCCGTCGTCCTCCGCCGTGCCGCCTTCGGCGGGGACGAAGACGGCCTCGCCCGGCATCTGGTCCGGGGCGAAGGGGTGGAGGTGGCGTTCGCCGGTCGACGTGTCGTACTTGACGACGGCGAAACGATCCAGGCCCGCGCCGGGGAAGGCGACGGCGTAGCTGTAGCGGCTGGGCCGCCCCAGCACGGTCTCGTTGATGGTGGGGAACTCGGTGACCAGGCCGTCCAGGGGCTCCTCGGAGGCGCGGCCGGTGGCCAGGTCGAGAATCCAGCGGTGGTGCACCGAACCGGCTTCGGGGGTGACGCCGTGGCCGGGTGCGCCGATCCACCACTTCCACGACGACTCCCACGCCGGCCGGTCGTACCGGGGGCCCTCGACGACGACGCGGCCGTGCTGATCGGTGTAGGCGTTGGAGACGTGCAGGAGCGCGCCGGGCTCGACCTCGAACCAGGTGACCTGGGCCGGCCCTGAGCGGGGCATCACGCCGATGCGCGGCTGGTACGCATCGCTCCACCGGTACGGGATGCCGGACTGCTCGGACATGTCGAACACCACGGGCAGGTCCAGCCAGATGACGTGGTCGGCGGTGATGGCGAAGTCGTGCATCAGCGACGGCCCGGCCCCGTCGATGACCTCGGCGCGGGTGATCTGTCCGGCGGGGGAGGCGACGTAGAAGGTCAGGTACGGCGGAAACGGGCTGTAGCCGAAGAAGAACAGCTCACCGGTGACCGGGTCCTCCTTGGGGTGGGCGGTCATCGCGGTGGTGAGCTTGCCGCCGAAGTCGTACGGACCCACGGTCTCCAGCTCGGCGGTGACCTCCCACGGAAGGTTGGCCTCCTGGAGCGCGAGGTACCGGCCGCCGTGGTGGATGATGTTGGTCCCGGCGGCGCTGACCTCGGGGTTCGTGCCGGTGAACGGGACACCTTCCAGGTAGGGGGTGCGTACCCACCGGTTGCGGTACCACTCGGCCTGCCCGCCGCTCAGCCGCACGCCGTGGATCATGCCGGTGCCCTTGAACCAGTGGCTCGGGGTGACGCCGGGCTTGGGATTGTGGCCGTTGCGGAGGTAACGGCCCTCCAGCTCGGGCGGGATCGCGCCGTGCACGGTCAGCTCACGGGCGGTCGTCTCGTCGGCGACCGGCTCGTAGTGGCCTGTGAGGTACGGCTTGGCCAAGTCGATGCTCATCTTGTCGGAACTCATGGCGAACCTTTCTGTGGTGGTCAAAGGACGAGGGAGAGCAATGTGGTCAGGGCGGCGATCACCGCGGCGGCGGCGAAGGCGGCGCCGTACGCGCTGCCGCCCGACACGGCGGTGAGGACCGCCAGCCCGACCGCGCCGCCGATCTGGCGGGTGGCGTTGACCAGGCCGCCGGCCACGCCGCTGTCGGCCGGGGCGACACCCGTCGACGACAGGGCGGTGAGCCGGACGAAGGCCACGCCGAGGCCCGCTCCGATGAGGAGCGAGGGGCCGAGCAGGTCGGCGAGGAACGTGCCGTCGGCTGGGGCGCGTGACAACCAGGCCAGGCCGGCCGTCAGCGCGGCCAGCCCGCCGGCCAGGACGGCCCGGCCCGGCAGCCGCCGGTCCAGACGTGGTGCGGCCCAGGAGGAGACGATGATCGATAGAGCCAGGGGGAGCTGGGTGAGACCCGCCTCCAGAGGCGTGTATCCCAGCACGCGCTGCTGGTAGAGCGGCAGGAAGAAGAACAGGCCGATCCAGACCGCGCCCACCAGGCTCATCAGCACGTTGGCCGCCCGCACCAGGCCGGCCCGCAGCAACCGGGGCGGCACCAGCGGCTCGGCGGCACGCCGCTGCACGGCCGCGAAGACCGCCAGCATCGCCGCCCCGGCGACCAGGGTCGCCCAGGCGCTCACGCCGCCCCCTTCCGGCAGGGAGGACAGGGACGAGAGGGAATAGGTGACCGCTATGAGCCCGGCGGCCGAGGTCAGTGCGCCGGCCACATCGAGGCGCCCGCCGCGTGGCCGGTCTGCGGGGAGGAGGAGCCAGCCGGCCGCCAGGACGGCGACGGCGGCGGGGACGGTGACGAGGAAGACCGCGCGCCAGCCGTACGCGCCGCTGAGCAGGCCGCCGAGCAGCACTCCTGCCGCGCCCCCTGCCCCGGACACCGAGCCCCATACGCCGAGCGCCCGCCCACGGCCCGGCCCGGCCGGGTACAGGGCGAGCAGCAGCGCGAGGGCCGTCGGGGCGAGCAGCGCCGCACCGACGCCCTGCACGCTGCGGGCGGCGATCAGGACGGCCGCGCCGGGAGCCAGGCCGGCCACCAGCGTGGCCGCCGCGAACAACGCCGTGCCGGACAGGAACACGCGCCGCAGCCCGTACGCGTCTCCCAGCCTGCCTCCGAGCAGCAGCAGGGCGCCGAAGACGAGCACGTAGGCGTTGACCACCCACGACAGGCCGGTCGCCGACAGGTTGAGCCCGCCGCGGATCTGCGGCAGCGCGACGTTGACGATCGACGTGGTGAGCACGGCGAGGAACTGCGCCGTGGCCAGCACCGCCAGAGCCCGCCCGGGCGAGCTCGTCGTGCTCCGGCCCGCCGGGGCGGCGGTGTCCAACGTGTCCACGGTGACTGCTCCTTCAGCGAGAGGGCTCGGGTTCTCCCCGCTGCCGCCACGCTCCCACCGGCGCCGAAGCCTTCGCGTCGGTAGAAATCGCCGATCCGCCCTCCGCCGCCGCATCGGCGAACGGCGGCAGTCGCCGCAATGCCTAGCCCGCCCCCTCCCACCAGGCACGACACCACTAGCCTTGTGCGGTGATTCAGATGTCCCCGGGCGGCTCCCTCATGGGCAGGCACGCCGAGATCCGTCAGATCGACGCCCTGATCGACGCGGCCAGACAGGGTAAGGGCGGGGCCATGGTCCTGCGGGGCGAGCCCGGCATCGGCAAGAGCACGCTGCTGGGCTACGCGCGGCAGGCGGCGTCCGGTTTCCAGGTCATGGAGGCCGCCGGGGCCGAATTCGAGATGGAGCTGCCGTTCGCCGCGCTGCACCAGCTCTGCGCGCCCGTCCTGGACCACCTCGTCGGTCTGGCGGGGCCGCATCGCCAGGCACTGGAGATCGCGTTCGGCCTTGACACCGGCACGCCGAGCCCGTTGCTGGTCGGCATCGCCACGCTCGGCCTGCTGGCCGAGACCGTACGGGAGCGGCCGCTGCTGTGCGTGGTGGACGACGCGCAGTGGCTCGACCACGCCTCGGCCAAGGCGCTGGCGTTCGTCGCCCGCCGGGTCGCCGCCGAGCCGGTCGCCGTGCTGTTCGCGCTCCGCGAGCAGCCGGGTGAGCCCTCGTCCGAGCAGGGCCGGCTGCCCGAGCTCGATCGGCTGCCCGCCCTCGCCCTCGGCGGGCTGGCGGAGGCCGACGCGCGTGCCCTGCTGAAGGCGGAGGTACGCGCGCCCCTGGACGAGCGGGTCCGCGATCGCATCCTGGCGGAGGCCCGCGGCAACCCGCTCGCGCTGCTCGAACTACCCCGAAGCGCAGGACTCGGCGGCATGGCGGGCGGGTTCGCGCTCCCGGGTGCCTCGCCGCTGTCCAGTCGCATCGAGCGCAGCTATCAGGCCCGGCTGGAGCGCCTGCCCGCCGGCGTACGGCTGCTCCTGACGGTCGCCGCCGCCGACACCGTCGGCGACCCGGTGCTGCTGTGGAAGGCGGCCGAGCAGCTGGGCGTCGAGCCCGGCAGCGCGGAGACGGCGGCCGGGGCCGGGCTGATCGAGTTCGGCACCCGGATTCGCTTCTGCCATCCCCTCGCCCGCTCGGCGGCCTACAACTCCGCCGACCCGGGAGACCGGCGGCGGGCGCACCAGGCGCTGGCCGCGGCCACCGACCCGGCGACGGACCCCGACCGGCTGGCCTGGCACCACGCCCAGGCCAGCGTGGGGCCGGACGAAGGGATCGCGGCCGAGCTCGACGGCTCCGCGGCTCGCGCCCAGTCGCGCGGCGGCGTGGCGGCCACAGCGGCCTTTCTCGAACGTGCGGCGGAGCTCTCGACCGACCCCGAGCGCCGGATCGAGCGTGTCCTCGCTGCGGCGCAGGCCAAGCTGGAGGTCGGCGACTACGAGCGTACGGCCGGGCTGCTGAGCACCGTGGCGACCGGCTCGCCGCACCAAATGGCGCGGGCCGACGTGCTGCGCGGCCGGCTGTCGTTCGTCCGCCACCGGGGCGCCGAGGGCGCCGCCTCCTACCTGCTCGGCGCGGCACGACGGCTGGCCGACGTGGATCCGGCGTGGTCGCGGGCCCGCTATCTCGACGCGATCGAGATGGGCATCCTGACCGGCGGCCTCGACGAGATCGTCGCGGCGGCCAGGGACACGCCCCCCGGCGACGGGACCGACGTGCTCCTGGACGCCATCGTCAGCCTGGTCACCGAGGGCCACCGGGCGGCCGTGCCCGTGTTGCGGCCCCTCATCTCCGACGTGGACGGCGAGGAGTGGACGCGCCGCCCGTCGCTGGCCCTGATCCTCGCGGCGGAGCTCTGGGACTTCGACTCCATGCGCGGCATCGCCAGCCGGATCGTGGAGCTGGGCCGCCGGCAGGGCTCGTTCTTCACCCTGCCGATCGGGCTGTCCATGGCGGCCACGGCCGGCGTGCACGCGGGCGACTTCCGCGCGGCCATGGAGATGATCTCGGAAGGCACCGCGATCGTCGAGGCGACCGGCGCGTCGCCGCTGGTCTACCCCAGCATCCACCTGGCCGCCCTGCGCGGGCGCAAGCAGGAGGCCATGGAGCTGTTCGAGCGCGTGCTCGCGGCGAGCCAGCTCATGACGATCAGCGTGCACTGGGCGACCGCGGCATTGAACAACGGCCTGGCCGACTACCCCGCCGCGCTGGCCGCCGCCCAGCGGGCCGTCGCCTCGCGTGACCTGGCCAACGCCGGGCTCGCGCTGCCCGAGCTGATCGAGGCGGCGATGCGGTGCGGCGAGGAGGAGCAGGCCGCCTCGGCGCTGCGCTCCCTGACCGAGCGCACGCAGGCCGCCGGCACCTCCTGGGGGCTCGGCGTCGAGGCGTACGCGCGGGGCATGGTCACCGGCGACGAGGACTCGTACCGTGCGGCCGTCGAGCACCTGGACGGCTGCCCCGCGACCGTCTCCCGCGCGCGGGCGCACCTCGTCTACGGGGAGTGGCTGCGGCGCGAGGGCAGGCGGCGCGAGGCCCGCGAGCGGCTGCGCGCGTCGTATGAGATGTTCTCCGACATCGGCATGGAGGCGTTCGCGACCCGCGCGGCGACGGAGCTGCGCGCGACCGGCGAGCACGTACGCAGCCGCGCCAACGCGGCCGACGACGAGCTCACCCTGCAGGAGGCGCACATCGCCCGGCTGGTGGCCGGCGGCGAGACGTCCAGGGAGGTCGCCGCCCGGCTGTTCATCAGCCCGCGCACGGTCGACGCGCACCTGCGCAACATCTTCAGGAAGCTCGGCATCACCTCACGCAGGCAGCTCCGGGATCTCGATCTGTGACGCGGTCTCGACCCGCAGCCGCATCGTCGTGGCCGCGATCTCGCTGATCACGATCGCCTCCACGGGGCCGGGCCAGCTCAGGGCATATTTGGCGCGGTAACACGCGGAGACCCGCTCGACCAGCTCGGGGTCGCTGACGGCCTCCAGGCGGGCGGGGAGGATCGCCCCGTCGACCTGGACCGCCACCTGCGCGCCGCCGCGTACCTCCCGGTGCCAGGCGCTGCGGGCCCCGAAGGCGGCGCGTACGTACGCGTCGCCGCCGGTCACCACCACCCAAATGGGCCTGCTCGACCACGAGCCGTCCGCCCGCCGCACCCACATCACGATCTCGGACCGCTCCGACAGTTCGTTCACGCCCTGAGGCTCCCGCGGCCGGGCGGTGGACGGCATCGGTGATGTTCACGTATTCGAGGGCTCGCGCACGGGCACCACACGGCCTCGCCGACCGCCCGACCCGGCGTGGGCCACACTGCTCGATGTCGAGCGGGGCGCGTCCTGTTTCCCGGGCGCCACGCCCGACCACGTGAACGGCGACGCGTTCTCCGGCCGGGTCAGGCCAGGTCGGCGAAGTAGGCGCGCAGCAGCCTGCGGCCTTGCTCGATCATGGCGGGGTCGCCCTCCCGGCAGTCGGTGAAGGCGAGCCGGAGTGCCGCCCCCGTGGCCTGGATGGCCAGCCGCATGACGCGGTACGGGTCGGGCAACGGCGGCAGCCCGGCCTCGTCCAGCGCGAAGTGGTAGAGCCGCTCGGCCAGCACGTCCCCGCCCTCCTTCGCCTCGCCGGGCGGCAGGAACGACGCCCCGCCGGGCCGGGTGTCGGCGAAGTCGACCACGGTGAAGCCGGGGACGGTCCTGCGCATCTCGACCGTCTCCGCCAGCACGATTTCCACCGCACGCGGCCACGTGAGGGTGTCCTCCTCCGCCATCCTGCGGCGCAGCCGCACCAGCAGCAGCTCGAGATTACGCAGCGCCAGCTCGCGCAGGACGCCGGATTTGCCGTCGAAGAACTGGTAGATGGTGCTGTTGGGCACGCCGGCGCGCCTGGCCACCTCGAGCGTGGTGAGCGCGTCGAGGCCCACTTCGTCCAGAAGCTGCGCGCAGGAGTCGAGGATGCGTTCGACCCGGTCGATGCTGCGTTTCTGGACCGGCCGCCGCCGGAGGCCTGGATTGTCCACGCGCCTTAACATAACACCCTGTCATGTTCTAACGTGGCACCCTCTCATGTTTCGGGCCCTTCGGGAGGGACACGCATGACCGACGTGGGCATCACGCCCGTCACCCGGGTATCCGCCGGTTGGATGTCCCTGCTGGCGCTGGCCCAGATGGGGGTCATCATGGCGATGACCGTCGGGAACCAGATCCTGCTGCCCTCCCATGTGGCGCGCCTCGATCCGGCGCACAAGGAGGCGTCCCTGGCGGTGGTGTTCGCCGTCGGCGCCGTCTGCACGATGATCGCGAACCCGCTGTTCGGTGCCCTGTCCGACCGGACCCGTGCCCGGCTGGGCAGGCGGCGGCCCTGGATCATCGGGGGCGCGCTGGTCTGCGCCGCGTCGCTGGCCTTCCTGTCCCTGCAGGACTCCCTGGCCGGGCTGGTCATCGGCTGGGCGGCCGCCCAGCTGTCGTTCACCGCCGCGCTGGCCACCGCCATCGCCACCGTTCCCGACCAGGTGCCGATCCTCCAGCGGGGCAAGGTGTCCGCTCTGGCGGGGGTGGGCCAGCTCACCGGGCCGCTGCTGGGCGGGGTGG
>NZ_VCKY01000049.1 GCF_005889735.1 Nonomuraea turkmeniaca | reverse complement strand
GGCGAGGGCGAGGGCGAGGTGGAGGTCGGCGGTGAGGCGGCCGAGGTCGGCCGCGAAGGTGGTCGTGCCGGCTTCGGCTTCGTCGACGCACCATTCCCAGCCGTCCCGAGCCTCCGGCAGGTACCCGGTCACCAGGGCCAGGAGACAGTCGCGTCCGTCCACCGGGCCGGTCAGGGCGGCGTAAGGAGGGGCGGTGTCGTTGAACCCCGCCTCAACGAGGTGGGCGAAGATCTCGGGAGCGGGATGGGGAAGCGGCACCGGCGGCGTCAGCCACTTCACGACGACCTGCTCGTCCACCACGACCGAGTAGTTCGTCTGGTCCACGTGGGCGCCGAAATCACGCTCAGCTGGGACCCCAGTGTGGAGATCCCCGCGTTCGTACGAGAGGGTTGGCAACGGAAGGAAGCGGCGTACGGCGAACGGCGGGGGCGCGTCCCCCTCCAACACCGCCAGAAGGGCGGCCGTGAACCCGCGGTCTCGGGCGGTAAGGGGTTTCTCACCGAGAGAGATCAATCTCTGAGCTATTGAATGCCAATTCAACACGAGTAGCGAACTTCCTGGTGGCAATGTGGGGAAAAGTCTTGCTCATGTTGATTTCTGCTGCAACACTCCTGGTCTGGTCTGCTGTGTCCGGTAAGGTCGCGCGACCCCTCGTACATCGCACATTCAGAAGGAGTAGCGGCCGTGTCCCGTATCCGGTTCACCCGTCGTCTTCCGGCCGCCGTCGCGGTGGCCGGCCTCGCGCTTGCCGTCGCGGCGTGCGGCGGTGAGTCGTCGACCAGCTCAGCAGGCACGACCGCGGCGAAGGCCGACGACCTCAAGCCCAACGCGGACCTGTCGCAGCAGTCGCTCCAGGTCACCGTCTGGGACGGCTACACGCCCAAGGAGCTTCCCGAGAAGGTCAAGGAGAAGCTCAAGGTCAAGGACATGAAGATCGCCCTGCACGCCACCAACGAGGAGGCGATGCAGAAGCTCACCGCCTCCGGCGACAGCGGCATCGACGTGGCCTTCGTGTCCGGCCAGTATGCCCAGGCGCTCAACGAGCAGGGCCTGCTGGAGCCCATCCACGCCGAGCTGATCCCCAACCTGGCCAACCTCTACCCGGAGGCCACCCAGCTCTCCTACGACAAGGGCAACAAGTACTCCGTGCCCTACACCTGGGGCACCACCGGCATCTGCTACCGCAGCGACCTGGCGAAGACCCCGGTGACGAGTTGGAACGATCTCCTCAAGCCGCCGGCCTGGGCCGACAAGAAGGTCACCATGATGACCACGGAGCGCTGGCTGGCCCTGCCCGCGCTCAAGGCGCTCGGCTACTCGGTCAACACCGACAAGGACGACGAGATCGCCAAGGCCAAGGAGCTGCTGCTCGCAGCCAAGCCGCACCTGCTCGGCTACGACGACACGACGTTCGGCGAGAAGCTGAAGTCCGGTGAGGCCGCCATGGTCGAGGCATGGGACGGCTGGTGCCCGACCTCGGAGAAGAACGTCAAGTTCGTGGTGCCGAAGGAGGGCAGCGACCTCTGGGTGGACACCATGGTGATCATGAAGACCTCCAAGAACAAGGAGGCGGCGCACGCCCTGATCAACTACATCCTCGACCCCGAGATCCACAGCTGGGCCGCCGCGAACATCAACTACAAGGTCCCCAACAAGCCCGCCATGGAGAAGGTGCAGGTCCCCGAGGGCTCGCTGCTCGGCATCAAGCCGGCCGAGCTGCTCAACGGTGAGTCGATCATCGACCTGGGCCAGGCGTCGACCAAGTACACCCGCCTGTCGACCGAAATCACGGCGCAGTCGTAATTGCGGTGAAGTCAGAGGCTAAGGCCCGGCCGGCGCCCCGCCCTAGGGGACGCCGGCTGGGCGCGTTCGTTTTCCTTTCGCCCGGCCTGACCTACCTGGTCGTGTTGCTGCTGGCGCCGCTGGCGCTGGTGCTGAGCTACGGCGTCTTCCAGCGCGGGCGCTTCGGCGGCGTCGTGTACGAGTTCACGACGGAGAACTTCACCCGCTTGATCGACCCGCTCTACCTGGGCGTGGTCGCCGGCTCGTTGAAGATCGCGGGCCTGACCACGCTGATCGCGTTGCTGGTCGGCTATCCGACGGCGTACGTGATCGCGCAGCTGCCGCCCAAGTGGAAGACGATCGCGCTGGTCGCGGTCGTGCTGCCGTTCTGGACGAACTTCATCATCCGCGTCTACGCCTGGATCATCCTGCTCAGCGGTCCTGGGCTGGTCAACAGCGGGCTGGAGGCGTTGGGGCTGGGGCCGTACGAGCTGCTCTACAACCAGGGCGCGATCGTCACCGGCCTGCTGTACTCGTACCTGCCGCTGATGGTGCTGCCGCTGTACTCGGCGATCGAGCGGCTCGACCCGCAGCTGCGGGAGGCGTCGGCGAACCTCGGGGCTTCCGGATTCACCACCTTCAGGAAGATCACGCTGCCGCTCACGGTTCCGGGTGTGCTGACCGGGTGCCTGTTCGTGTTCGTGCCCAGCTTCGGCAACTTCGTCATCCCCGAGATCCTCGGCGGCAACAAGTCGATCATGGTCGGCAACCTCATCCGCGACCAGTTCCTCAAGGCGCGCGACTGGCCGTTCGGCGCGACGCTGACGCTGGCGCTCATCGCCGTGCTGATCGTGCTGCTGATCGCGCAGGCATGGGCGGCCCGCCGTGCGTAGGTCCAAGTTCCTGTACGTCCCGTTCTGGGCCACCTACGTCTTCCTCTACCTGCCGATCGCCGTGCTGGTGGTCATGTCGTTCAACGCGGGCAGGTCGCCGTACACGTACGAGGGGTTCAGCCTCAAGTGGTACGGCGAGCTGGCCGCGGACGAGCGGGTCGCCACGGGGCTGGTGAACACGTTGATCGTGGCCACCGGCTCGACCGCCATCGCCACCGTGCTGGGCACGCTGCTGGCCGTCGGGCTGGCCAGGTACACCCGCTCCAAGACCCTCGACGCGCTCGCACTCATGCCCGCCGTGCTACCGGACCTGGTGCTGGCGATCGGGTTGCTGGTCTTCTACGGGATGATCCAGCTGACGCTCGGTCTGTACTCGGTGACCCTCTCGCACGCGCTCTTCTCCATGGCGTTCGTGGCAGCGGTGGTGCGGACCCGGCTCTCCAACGCCGACGCCTCGCTGGAAGAGGCCTCGCGCGACCTGGGCGCCGGACCGGTGATCACCTTCATGAAGATCACGCTGCCGCAGCTCGCGCCCGGCATTCTCGCGGGGGCGCTGCTGGCGTTCACGTTGTCTCTGGACGAGTTCGTGATCGCCTTCTTCACGATCGGGAACGCCGAGCCGACGCTGCCGATCGTCATCTACTCAATGATTCGTTTCGGGGTGACCCCGAAGATCAACGCGCTGGCCGCGATCCTGCTCCTGGTGAGCTTCACGGCGGTGATCGCCGGGCAGCGGATGACCAAGATCGGGGAGAGAGGGTCTCGTGCTCAAGATTGACGGCGTGTCCCGCACGTTCGGGAACGTCACCGCGCTCGACGACGTCTCCCTCCAGATCGAGCAGGGCGAGTTCTTCGCCCTGCTGGGGCCCTCCGGGTGCGGCAAGACGACGCTGCTGCGCATCGTCGCCGGGTTCGAGACACCCGACGCGGGCAAGGTGACGCTCGACGGGGACGACCTGCTGGCCAAGGCGCCCAACCGGCGGCCGATCAGCCTCATGTTCCAGTCGTACGCGCTCTTCCCGCACATGACCGTGGCCAAGAACGTCGCGTACGGGCTGGAGCGCGAGCGGCTGTCCCGCCAGGAGATCAAGCAGCGCGTCGGCGAGGTGCTGGAGACCGTCGGGCTGTCGCAGCACGCCTCCCGCAAGCCCGCGCAGTTGTCCGGCGGGCAGCGGCAGCGGGTCGCGCTGGCCCGCTCCATCGTCAAACGGCCCCGCCTGCTCCTGCTCGACGAGCCGCTGTCGGCCCTGGACAAGAAGGTCCGCGCGGACATGCAGCTGGAGCTCAAGCGGCTGCAGCACGAGGTCGGCATCACGTTCGTGGTCGTCACCCACGACCAGGAGGAGGCCATGTCGCTGGCGGACCGCATCGCGGTCTTCGACAGCGGCAAGGTGCGCCAGGTGGACGAGCCTGTCGCGCTCTACGAGCGGCCGCGTTCGCCGTTCGTGGCCGACTTCGTGGGTGCCAACAACCTCTTCCGCGGCACCGCGAGCGGCATGGAGGCGCTCAAGAGCGACGAATTCGGCATGTTGCCGGGCGCGCCGCTGACGGAGCTCGTAGCGGGCTCCGCGGCCCTTCTGGCGGTACGGCCAGAAAAGGTGGAGCTCGCCGACGAGAGCGCCGTCAGGGGCCTCGCGGGCAACGTCCTGGACGTCAGCTTCTACGGCGGTGTGTCCCACATCTCCGTGGACGTGCCCGGGCATCCCAAGCCGCTGCTGGTGGCCGTGCAGGGCGCGAGCACCGTGCAGGCGGGCGCCAAGGTCAAGGTGCGCTGGAAGGCCCAGGACGCCGTGATCATGGCGGTCGACCGATGAGCCGCGAGGCCATGAAGAGCATGAGGCGGGGGTCAGAATGCCAGGTCGTGGCCCGTGGCCGCACGGGCGTACGACAGGATCAGCGCGGCCGCCTCATCCGGGCCGATCACCGGGTGCCTGGCCGTGATGCGGTAACCGTACGCATCCTCCAGGGCGACCAGGTTGCGCGCGATCGTCAGCGAGTCCGAGCTCAGCCGGAAGACGCCGAGCGCGGCCCCCGTGTCGAGGATCGCCTGGTACATCGAGACCTGGCGGTCGTAGAGCGAGGTGAGCAGGACGCCGTAGACGCGGTTGCGGCCGGCGGCCCCGCCCAGCTCGTTGAGGAGGCGCACGTCCGGGTCGAGCGGCCCGGTCGGCAGCCCCGACCTGATCGTGACGACCAGCTTCTCGGCCGGGTCGGTGAAGTCGGCCAGCCGGCGCATCCGCTGCTCGTAGAAGCGCTCCATCCCCGCGTGCTGCGCCTCGACCAGCAACTCGCCGAGGTCGGGGTAGTGGTAGAGGACGGCTCCGGAGGTCAGCCCGGCCTCCTCGGCGACGTGCGAGAGCTGTACACCATCGATGCCGTGGCGGACGATGGCCTTGCGCGCGGCCTCGATCAAGTCGAGACGGCGGTCGCTTCGGCTCTTGCGCTTGGTCACCCTCACCACCTTCACGTGTTCGGCTACCGTTCAGTTAGCCGTGACCATAGTGCACTTAACTTGACCTTCACGCTAGACAAGTTTTGAATTCCCCTTCAATTCGCTGAAGATCCCCGGAGTGTCGATGTCTCTCACGATCCTGTTCATGCCGGAAAGCGCGTACGGCCCGACCAACAACTCCATCGGCATCGGCGACATCCTGCGCCGCCGCGGCCACCGCGTCGTCTTCGCCGCCGAGGCGTCGTGGAAGGGCAAGCTGGAGGCGCTCGGCTTCGAGGAAGACCTGGTCGACCTGGCGCCGCCGCCCGAGAACGCCGAGGAGCAGGACCCGGGGCAGTTCTGGAAGGACTTCATCCGCGAGACCGCGCCCGAATACCGCAAGAGCACGCAGGAGCAGCTGGAGACCGTTACCGCGCCCATCTGGGCCGAGTTGATCGAGGGCGCGAAGTACTGCGAGCCGCAGCTCAAGGCCATCATCGACCGGGTGAACCCGGACGTGATCGTCGAGGACAACGTGATCACGTTCCCGGCGCTGCTCACGGCGGGCAAGAAGTTCGTCCGCATCGTCTCCTGCAACCCGCTGGAGGTGCGCGGTGAGAACATCGCGCCGGTCTTCTCCGGACTGCCCGCGGACGACCGCTCGCAGTGGGACGCCTTCCGCGCCGAGTACGACCGCACCCACCGCGAGCTGTGGAGCGCCTTCAACGAGTGGTCCGTCGAGCAGGGCGCCGAGCCGCTGCCCGACCTCGACTTCATCCACGAGGGCGACCTGAACCTCTACGTCTATCCGGAGCTCCTCGACTACACCGACGCCCGCCCGCTCGGCCCGACCTGGCACCGGCTCGACTCCTCGGTCCGTGAGACCGACGAGGACTTCACGCTCCCCTTCCAGCGTGACAACGGCTCGCTGATCTACTTCTCGCTCGGCTCGCTCGGCTCCTCCGACGTGGAGCTCATGCAGCGGGTGATCGACGTGCTGGCCACCACGCCGCACCAGTACATCGTCTCCAAGGGCCCGCTGCACGAGGAGATCAAGCTCGCCGACAACATGTGGGGCGCGGAGTTCCTCCCGCAGACCAAGATCATCCCACAGTGTGACCTGGTCATCACCCACGGCGGCAACAACACCACCACCGAGGCGCTGCACTTCGGCAAGCCGATGATCCTGCTGCCGCTCTTCTGGGACCAGTACGACAACGCCCAGCGGGTCGATGAATTGGGCTATGGTGTCAGGCTTTCGACCTACACCTTCACCGACGAGGAACTGACCGGGGCGATCGCGCGGCTGCTCGGCGACACCGAGCTGCGGGCGCGGCTCGCCGCCGCGGGCGAGGAGATCCGGGGTCGCGACGGCCTGCGCCGGGCCGCGGACCTGATCGAGCAGCTCGGCCAGTAAGGACATGACCTTCCATGCGTGAACTGATCAACCCCGCCACCGGACTCCCGTGTGCCGAAGTTCCGGACACGCCGGTGGAGGGTGTGGCGTCGGCCGTACGTACCGCGCGTGCCGCGTACGAGGAGTGGTCGCAGACCACCCCCGCCGAGCGCGCGCGGCTGCTGCTGCGGCTGGCCGACCTCGTGGAGGCCGACGCCGAGGAGCTGACCAGGCTCGAAGTGGAGGAGACGGGCAAGCCGGCGGCGGTGTTCAGGGACGGCGAGCTGCCGTTCGCCGTGGACAACCTGCGCTTCTTCGCCGGTGCCGCCCGATCGCTCGACGGCTCGGGCGCCGGGGTGTTCAGCCCTGGCTACACCTCGGTCATGCTGCGCCGTCCCGTCGGGGTGGTGGGGTCGATCGCGCCGTGGAACTTCCCGTTCGTCATGGCCGTCTGGAAGGTCGGTCCGGCAGTGGCGGCCGGCAACGCGGTGGTGATCAAGCCGGCGCCGCAGACGCCGCGGACGACGTTGCGGCTGGCCGAGCTGTTCGCCAAGGCAGGCGCCCCTGAGGGGCTCGTCCAGGCGGTCACCGGCGACGCCGAGGTCGGCCAGGCGCTGGTCACCGATCCCGGCGTGGACATGGTCAGCGTCACGGGCTCCACGGAGACCGGCAGGGCCGTGATGTCCGGTGCCGCGGCCACGCTCAAGCGGGTGCACCTGGAGCTCGGCGGCAAAGCCCCGGCGCTGGTGTTCGCGGACGCCGACCTGGCGGAGATGGCCCGCGGGGTGGCCATGGGGGCGACCTACAACACCGGGCAGGACTGCACGGCCGCGACCCGCGTCTACGTGGCGAGAGACGTCTATGCCGACGCGGTGGAGGCAATGCGGGCAATTCTTGCTGAAATTTCCGTCGGTGACCCCTGGGATCCGGCTACGGACATCGGTCCGCTGATCTCGGCCGCTCACCGGGATCGGGTGCACGGCTTCGTCGCCCGCTCGGGCGGGCGGGTGCTGCACGGCGGTGTCCCGCTCGACGGGCCCGGCTTCTTCTATCCGCCCACACTTGTGACCGATGTCGCACAAGACAGTGAGATCGTACAAGGAGAGCTGTTCGGGCCGGTCCTGGTCGTGTTGCCCTTCGACGGCGAGGATGAGGCGGTCCGGCTGGCCAACGACACCAGGTACGGTTTGGCGTCGTCGGTGTGGTCGCGTGACGTGTCGCGCGCGATGCGCGTCTCGCACCGGCTCGATGTGGGCGTGACCTGGGTGAACGATCATCTTCCCATCGCCAGCGAGGCGCCGCACGGCGGGGTGAAGGGCAGCGGGTTCGGCAAGGACATGAGCCAGGAGGCGGTGCTGGAGTACTCGGTGACGCGGCACCTGATGGTCAAGCACGCGGCACCGGCCGAACGGGACTCGTTCCGGCCCGCCTGAAAAACACGTACGGAGCTATGCGCCCTGAAGCGCTGCTATGGGCGCACTTGATGGGATATGTTCGGTTGGCCGATCTGGTACGGGTTGTGTTCCAATTACCCAGCCGGACGGAATCCCATGCGCCCCACGCGTGACTGATTTTCTTTCGAGCACGTACCGGCGAGAGGTTGCGAGAGTCAGTGAGGACGAAAGACCCCAGGCACACGCGGTCAGGGGAGTACACAGGCGGAAGATTCCGGCTGGCTAACTGGCGTGTGCGCTCGAGGCTGGTCGCGCTCATCCTCATCCCCACCGTCGTGGGCGTGCTCCTCGCCGGCGTCCAGCTGGCCAACGCCATCGGGACCAGTGCCGAGTACCGGCGCCTGACCCAGGTCGCCGAGCTGGTCCAGCGCATCGGCGCGCTCAACCACGAGCTCGGCAAGGAACGCACGCTCACCGCGTGGTACGTCGCCGACCGCGACAGGGCCGGGCGCTTCGTCCAGCTCAAGACCCAGCGAGAAGCCACCGACAAGGTCAAGGCGCGAGTCCTGAGCGCCGCGTCGGCCATCGACGAGACGCACTCCACCCGCGTCCAGGACGGCGTCGAGAACCTGCGCCGCTGGCTCGAAGGCCTCGACAGCCTCCGCGAGTCCATGGTGAGCAACGTGCCGGCACGCGCCGCCATCGGCACGTACAGCACCATGATCGGCGTCTTCACGTCGGTCCAGGACGGCCTCGGAGACGGCGTCAACGACGACGGCCTCCAGCGGGACGTGGCCGCGCTCGGCTCGCTGGAGCGCATGAAGGAGGAGGTCTCGCGCCAGCAGATCATCCTGATCATCGCGCTCGTCGAGCGCGAGCTGGACAACGAGGCCCTCACTGACTTCCTGGGCTCCTGGAACAAGCAGCAGGCCGAGCAGGCCGCCTTCGAGCAGGAGGCCGCGCCCGCGGACCTGCGGGCATATCAGCAGGGCGTCAAGGGGCAGCAGATCGACCGCGCCGACGCCATGCGGCAGCGCGCGCTGGCCCAGGTGCGCGAGTACAACCGGATCAGGGACCTCGACGTCACCACCCGCAGGGACCTGAACTTCTGGTACGACAGCACCACGCTGACCACCACCGCCATGCGCAAGGTCGAGGACAACCTGGCCACGAAGATCGTGACCACCACCCGCGACCTGAGCGACACCGAGCAGCGCAACGCGATCATCTCCGGCGCGATGATCCTCGTCCTGCTGCTGCTCGTCCTGATCATCACCACCCGCGTGGCCGGCTCGCTGGTCCGCCCGCTGCGGCGGCTGCGGGCAGAGGCGCTCCAGGTCGCCACCACCCGGCTGCCCGAGACCGTCCGCGTGCTGCGCGAGTCCGGCGAGGGCGCGCAGGTCCCGGAGGTCCCCTCGGTCGGCGTCAACACGCGCGACGAGATCGGTGAAGTGGCGCGGGCGTTCGACGAGGTCCACCGCGAGGCGATCCGGCTGGCCAGCGACGAGGCCAAGCTGCGCGCCAACGTCAACGCCATGTTCGTCAACCTCTCCCGCCGCAGCCAGACGCTCGTCGAGCGGCAGCTGCAGCTCATCGAGGGCCTGGAGCAGGGCGAGGAGGACGAGCAGCGGCTCGCGAACTTCTTCCGCCTCGACCACCTGGCCACCCGCATGCGCCGCAACAGCGAGAACCTCCTGGTCCTCGCCGGCCAGGAGGCCGCGCGCAAGTGGAGCGAGCCGGTGCCGCTGGTCGACATCGCCCGCGCCTCGCTGTCGGAGGTCGAGAACTACGAGCGCGTCCAGATCCAGATCCCGTCCGGCACGCTGATCGTCGGCCCGGCCGTCACCGACGCCGTCCACCTGCTGGCCGAGCTGATCGAGAACGCGATCTCGTTCTCCCCGCGCGAGAGCAAGGTCACCGTCACCAGTGCGCCGGCCGAGGGCGGCGTACTGGTCACCATCAACGACCTGGGCATCGGCATGAGCCAGGAGGAGCTGGGCGAGGCGAACTGGCGGCTGGCCAATCCACCGGTGGTGGACGTGTCGGTGTCGCGCCGCATGGGCCTGTTCGTGGTCGGCCGCCTGGCGCTGCGGCACGGCATCAGGGTCCAGCTCAGCATGCGGGAGGCCGGTGGCCTGAGCGCGCTGGTCATGCTGCCCGACATGCTGATCACCAGCGCGGCCGGGGTGCCGCAGCAGGGTGGGCAGTACGAGGCGTTCACGTCGTTCGACCCGAGCATGTTCGGGCAGCCGTCGACGAACGGGTCGGGACCGCGGCACTCGATGCCCTCCGCGGATCCGTCCCACCAGGTGGTGGACACGGAGTGGCCGGGCTCGGTGCCTGCGCCGGGGACCGGCGCCTGGCCGTCCTTCGGCGAGCAGCCTGCGGCGTTCGGCGAGCAGCCGGGGGTGTTCCGGGACCAGCCGGCGGCGTTCGGCGAGCAGCCGGGCGCGTTCGGGGACCAGCCTGCGGCTTTTGGAGAGCCCGCCGCGTTCGGGGAGCAGCCGCCTGGCGGGATGCCGGGCGGTGTACCGGGTGGCGAGCCGCGCTGGCCGTCGTTCGCCGATGAGCCGCCCGCTGCCCGGCCGCAGGACGAGCAGCGTTGGTTCGAGGAACCCCGCTGGCCGTCGTTCGCGGAGGAGCAGCCGTCCGTGCCCGCGCAGCCCCCCGCGCCCGCGCAGCCGACGTCGTTCGCCGAGAACCGGTGGCCGTCGTTCGCCGAGCAGCCGCCTCCCCTGGAGGAGGAGGAGCCGCGCTGGCCCTCGTTCGCCACGGAGCCGCCGAAGGACCAGGGCGACCCCGACCCGTGGTCGCCCTTCGCCGACCCGCTGCCGCGCAGGTCGATGTTCGAGTCGGAGGACCGGCCGCGGCCGCAGTTCGGCGACGACTACCGCGTCCCCTTCGGTGAGGAGCCCAAGCCCGCCGACAGGTTCGAGCAGAACGGGCACTCCGACTTCGATCGGTTCGGGCCCGGCCGGTACTCGTCCCAGGACATGACCGGCCCGCTGCCGGTGGTGCGCAACTCGCCCATGGAAGAACAGGGCGAGGAGTTCCTGCCGATCTTCTCGTCGGTCGGCTCGGACTGGTTCCGCCGGCCGGAGCCCGAGCAGCTGAGGCCGCGCTCCGAGCCACCGTTCCCATCCGAGCCGCAGGCGGCCGCCGGGCCCTCGTACGAGGAAGAGTCCGAGACCACCGCCGTGCACCCGGCCATCCCCACGGACGCGCCGGCGCCTACGGGGAGGTCGGGGTTGCCGCAGCGCAAGCCGGGTCAGTCGGGGGCAGGCGCGTCCTGGTCGTCGCCCGCGGACTCCGGCTTCCAGGCCGCGCAGGCGGCCGCCCAGCCCGCGCAGGGCGGTACGACGCCCTCGGGGCTGCCGCGCCGCGTGCCCAAGGCCAACCTGGTGCCCGGTACGGCCAGCCTCGCCGAGCCCCAGCCCACGTCACCGGCGCCGCAGATCTCGCCCGAGCGGCTGCGCAACCGGCTCTCCAGCTTCCAGCAGGGTGTCCGGCAAGGCCGGGCGTTCACCCGGGGCGAAGAGAATGAGGAGGACAAATGAGAGAGATGAGCCAGGGAGCACGCGGCATTAGCTGGCTGATCACGGACTTCGTGAACAATGTGCCAGGCGTCGCGCACACGGTCGTGGTCTCGTCCGATGGTTTGCCGCTGGCCTTCTCCGAGGGTTTTCCCAAGGACCGGGCCGACCAGCTCGCGGCGGTCGCCTCTGGTGTGATCAGTTTGACCCAGGGCGCCGCGCGGGTCTTCGAGGGCGGCATGGTGACGCAGACTGTCATCGAGATGCAGCGCGGGCTATTGATGATCATGTCCATCAGTGATGGATCCTGCTTGGCGGTCCTGGCCGCGCCCGACTGTGACATGGGCCTGGTGGCTTACCAGATGACCCTGCTGGTCGAGCGTGCGGGGCAGGTGCTGACCCCGGCCGTACGCGCAGAGCTGCAAGCGGCCCGCCCCCGCTAGCGGGGGTGGGTGACAGGAGATCATGGTGACAGGTCAGGGTTGGGCTGGTGATAGTACTCCGCCGCATCCGGCGGCTCCCCGTCCGCAGAAGCCGAGCTCCCTGGTACGGCCGTATGCCGTGACCGGGGGGCGCACCGCGCCGCGGATGAAGTTCGCCATGGAGGCACTGGTGTCCTCCGTGACGTCGGAATACCAAGACATTTCCCTACTAAGTCCGGAGTATCAGGCGATCATTCAGTTGACCCGGAACGTCCGGTCGGTTGCTGAGATCTCTGCCCTTTTACGCCAGCCCCTTGGCGTGGTCCGGGTGCTGATCGCCGACATGGCGTCGGAGGGCCTGATCCGCGTGCACCAGCCTGCGCTGGACGCGGGAAAGCCGGACCTCAACCTGCTCGAAAGGGTGCTCAGTGGACTTCGCAGGCTCTAGCCCCGGCCTGACCTCGACGAAGATCGTCGTGGCGGGGGGCTTCGGCGTGGGCAAGACGACGTTCGTGGGTGCGGTGTCGGAAATCCTCCCGCTCACCACGGAGGCGGTCATGACGGACGCCTCCGCGCACGTCGACGACGTCTCGCTCACGCCGAACAAGACGACCACGACCGTCGCCATGGACTTCGGCCGCGTCTCACTCGACCGTGACCTGATCCTGTACCTGTTCGGCACGCCCGGACAGCACCGGTTCTGGTTCATGTGGGACGACCTGGTACGTGGGGCGATCGGCGCGGTCGTCCTGGTGGACACCCGCCGCCTGGCCGACAGCTTCCCGGCCATCGACTACTTCGAAGAGGCGAAACTGCCGTTCGTGATCGGCATCAACGGCTGGGACGGCCAGTTCGGGCACGCGGAGGAGGAGATCCGCGAGGCCCTGTCGATCGGCGGCCACATCCCGATCGTGCGCCTGGACGCGAGGCAACGCGACTCCGTCAAGTCAACCTTGATCACCTTGGTGGAGCATGCTCTGACCCGCCACATGCACACGCCCGTATAAGACGTGCACCGGGTGCCGCCTGGAGCAGCCTGCCCGGCGGCACCCACCCCTTGCCCCACTGGACCGTGGGCTGAAGGGAGCCCGCCCCACCGGCGCGACCACTGTCCACCACCAAGGGCGGCTGAACGCCGCCGGGTTCACCGGCGTGGCAGTGGCGCCACGGGAGGCAGCGGTTTGTCGTGCAGCCAGGCGGACAGCAGCGGCCCGACCGGTCGCGAGGTGTGCCGCTGGACGTGTCCGGCGAACTCCTGCGTGGTGACGCTCCCGTGCCGGTGCTCGGTCGTCCAGGCGCGCAGGACCGGAAAGAAGATCTCGTCGCCCAGGGCTTGGCGCAACGCGTGCAGGGCCAGCGCGCCGCGCTTGTAGACGCGGTCGTCGAACAACATGGCCGCGCCGGGATCGGCCAGGACGAAGTCCTGCGGGAGCTGGGTGAGCCGGTGGTGCCAGCGCTGGGCGTGGTCGGCGGCGGGCGGGCCGCCTGACGCCTCCGACCAGAGCCACTCGGCGTAGGCGGCGAAGCCCTCCTGCAGCCAGATGTCGCGCCAGCAGGCCACGGTGAGGCTGTTGCCGAACCACTGGTGCGCCAGCTCGTGCGCGATGAGGCGTTCGAACCCGCGCATGCCGTCCACATGGTTCCTGCCGAAGATCGACATGGCCTGGGCCTCGACCGGGATGTCCAGGTCGTCGTCGGTCACCACGACGGTGTAGCCGGTGAACGGATAGGGCCCGAACCGGTCGGTGAACAGCGCCATCATCTCGCCCTGCCGGCCGAAGTCGCGTCGTACGCGCGTGGCGAGGCGCGCCGGGTGGGCGAGCCGGGTGCCGGCGATCTCGGAGAGCTGGTAGCGCCCGATCTGCACGCTCGCCAGGTAGGTCGCCATGGGCTCGGTCTGGTCGTAGATCCACGTCGTGTTCCCGGCCGTGCGGCGCTTGGCGACGAGCACCCCGTTCGCGATGACCTGGTACGGCGACGCGGTGGTCACGGAGATCCGGTAGGACGCCTTGTCGCCGGGCCGGTCGTTGCACGGGAACCACGAAGGCGCGCCGATCGGCTGGCCGGCGACGAGCGCGCCGTCGGTCAGCTCCTCCCAGCCCAGGCCGCCCCAAAGGCTCGGCACCGGTACGGGGCTGCCCGAGTAGCGCACCTCGATGCCGGCGCGCGCTCCCGCGGGCAGCGGCCTGGGCAGGGTCACGCGCAGCTTGCCCTTGCCGTGCACGTAGCGGGCGGAGCGGCCGTCCACGGTGACGCCCGAGATCCGGAACCTGCCGAGGTCCAGGTCGAGGGCGCTGAGGGGTTCGGCGGCGGACACCGTGAGCCGGGCCGTGCCATCGAGCCGATTGGCCGCGACCCGGTACTTCAGCGTCAGGTCGTAGTGCGAAACGCCGTACCGGTGGTCGCCGTGCTCAGGGAAGTACGACGTCATCGCCACGCCGCGATGGGGTTGCCGAACCACCTGGCCCGGCTCGGCACGGTCTCCCCGCGCATGACCAGCGAGGCGGGACCGATCGTGGTGTCGGCGCCCACCCGTGCGGCCGGCAGGACCACGCCGTGCGGGCCCAGCGTCGCGCCGGCCTCGAGCGTCACCGTGTCCATGCTCATGACCCGGTCATGGAAGAGATGCGTCTGCAGGACGCAGCCCCGGTTGACGCACGCGCCGTCGCCGAGTGTCACCAGATCCGCCTCGGGCAGCCAGTACGTGTCACACGTGACCCCATGTCCAATGCGTGCCCCGAGCGAGCGCAGCCACACGTTGAGCGGCGCCGTGCCCAGCCACGGCTGCGCGAACCAGGGCGCGGCCAGGACCTCCACGAAGTTGTCCGCCAGCTCGTTGAGCCACACGAACGAGCTCCACAGCGGCTGGTTCCCGGCCGGGATCCGGCCGACCAGCGCCCACTTGGCGGCCGTCGCGACCGCCGCCGCGACCACCCCGGCGACCAGCATGACCACGCCGGACAGGGCGGCCGCCGCGGCGAAGCCGTACCGTGCCGCGAGCCCTTCGAAGGCGGCCGCGACGAGGACGGCGAGCGCGACCGCGCACATCGCGGGCACCACGCGGAACCCCTCGACGAGCGCTCGCGCCGCCTTGAACCGCGCCGGTGGGTCGTAGGTCCGGCTCCTGTCGGCCTCTTCGGCGGTGCGGCGCAGCTCCATGGGCGGCATGCCCACGTACGACGAGCCGGACTTGGCCTTCTTCGGCGCCGCCGACAGCACCCCGACCAGGCCGTCCTTGGGCACCTTGCGGCCCGGTGCGGTCATCCCGGAATTGCCGAGGAAGGCACGCTTGCCGATCCGGGCGGACGCGATGCGCATCCAGCCGCCGTCGAGCTCGTACGGGGCGACCATGGTGTCGTCCGCCAGGAAGGCGCCATCGCCGACCGAGGTCATCGTGGGCAGCGCGAGGACCGTGGACAGCTCGACGCCGCGGCCCACCTTCATACCGAGGGCCCGCAGCCACGCGGGGGTCAGGACGCTCGCGTACAGCGGGAAGAGCCAGACGCGCGCCGAGGCCATCAGCCGTCCCGTCGCCCAGGCCTGCCACGCCTGGCGGCTGTGCACCGGGTGTTGACCCGGGCGCAGGCGCAGCCCGAGCAGCCGCACGCTGACCAGCGTGATCAGGGCGAAGGCCGCCATGCCGGTGATCGTCGCCAGCGGCACGCCGGCCAGGGCGGCGGTGAGGGCCGCGCCGAGCGTGCGGGCGTCCCCGGCGAACGCGGCCAGCACCGCGAGACCGGCTCCCGTCGCGACCGCCGGCAGCAGGCTGAGCACGATGGCGGTCAAGCCGTACAGCGACGCCCAGAAGCGGGACCGGCCGGCCCGCTCTCCTGGCTTGCGTGCCTTGCCCTGCCTGAACGCCGGCGCGCCTGCCCACAACTCGCCTGAGGGTACGGTGCCGGTGACCGCCGACCCCGGGGCTACCCGGGAGTTCTTCCCGATCCTCGCACCGGGCAGCAGCGTCGAGCGGGAGCCGACGGTGGCGCCCGCGCCGATCCGGATCTCGCCGATGTGCAGCAGGTCGCCGTCGTACCAATGGCCGGTGAGGTCGACCTCCTGCTCGACCGACGCGCCCCGGCCCAGCCTGAGCAGTCCTGTGACGGGCGGGGGTGAGTGCAGGTCGGCGTCCGGGCCCACCTTGGCGCCGAGCAGCCGGGCGTACCACGCCATCCACGGCGCACTGGCCAGGTCGGGCACACCGAGCCTGGCCGCGAACTGCTCGGCGAACCACAGCCTCAGATGGACGTCGCCACCGCGCGGGTGGCTGCCCGGCCGTACGCCGCGCAGCAGCAGCCGCGCCAGCGCCGCGGACAGGCCCATCCGTCCCATGGGGGTGACGAACGCCAGCCCGCCCAGGGCCACCCACCACCATGACAGAGCCGGCGCCCACGCCGGCGCGAGCAGGTTGTTGAGTGCGGCGAGCAGCACGATCCAGCGCATCGCGCCGACGGTGAGCAGCGGAACCATGAGCAGGGACTGCACCAGGGCGGCCCGCCGGGGCATGGGCACGACGGGCGGCCGCGCGGGCTCTTGCTCGCTGCTCGCGACCAGGAGCCGCGCCAGCCCGGCGAGCGTCGGCCGCGCGTACACGTCGCCGACCGCCACGTCCGGGTAGTCGGGGCGCAGCACGGACACCAGCCTGGCCGCGGCCAGACTGGTGCCGCCGTCGGCGAAGAAGTCCGCGCCGGGCCCTTCAGGCGCCACGCCGAGGATGCCGGCCCACCGCTCCGCCAGCAGCGCCTCGGCCGGGCTCCACTCGGCCTCGGCCGTGGTCGGCTCGGCCAGCGGCCAGGGCAGCGCATCCCGATCGATCTTGCCGGAGGTCCTGGTCGGGAGCGAGCCGACCGGCGCCAGGCGCGGCACCAGGGCGGCGGGCAGCGAGTCGGCGAGCAGCTCGCGCGCCTCGCCGGTGTCGAAGCCGGGCCCGGTGACGACGTACCCCACGAGCACCTGGTGCCCGCCGCCCGCGGTGCGGACGGCGGAGGCCGCGCCGGTGACGCCGGGCAACGCCTGTAACGCGGCGTCCACCTCGCCCAGCTCGATCCGGCGCCCGCCGAGCTTCACCTGGTCGTCGGCCCGGCCGATGAAGACGAGGCCCTCGGGGTCGGCACGTACCAGGTCACCGCTGCGGTAGGCGCGTTCCCAGCCCAGCGACGGCAGCGGCGCGTACTTCTCGGCGTCCTTCACCGGGTCCAGGTAGCGTGCCAGGCCGACGCCCCCGATGACCAGCTCGCCGCTCTCGCCCATGGCCACCGGCTCGCCCGAGTCGCCGACCACCGCCAGGTCCCAGCCGTCGAGGGGCAGCCCGATGCGTACGGGCCCGTCGCCCGTGAGCCGGGCCGCGGACGCGACCACCGTCGCCTCGGTGGGCCCGTAGGTGTTCCACACCTCTCGCCCCGGTACGGCGAGCCGCTCCGCCAGCTCGGGAGGGCACGCCTCCCCGCCGAAGATGAGCAGCCGGATCCCGCCGAGATGCTCGACGGGCCAGAGCGCGGCCAGCGTCGGCACGGTCGAGACGGCCGTGATGCGCTGGGCCTCCAGCCAGGGTCCCAGGTCCATTCCGGTGCGTACGAGGGCTCTGGGCGCGGGCACGAGGCAGGCGCCGTGCCGCCAGGCCAGCCACATCTCCTCGCAGGAGGCGTCGAAGGCCACGGAGAGCCCGGCCAGCACCCGGTCGCCGGGGCCCAGCGGCCGCTCCCGCAGGAAGAGTCCCGCTTCCGCGTCGGCGAACGCGGCCGCGGACCGGTGCGTCACCGCGACGCCCTTCGGCTTGCCGGTGGACCCGGACGTGAAGATGATCCACGCGTCGTCGTCCGGGAGCGGCGGCGTCACCCCACGCCCGCTTCCGAGCGGCGCGCCCCCGTCGACCGTCAGCTTGCCGGCGATGACGGCGTCCACCCCGGCCTCGGCGAAGACCAGTTCGGCCCGCTCGTCCGGGTCGTCGGCGTCGACGGGCACGTAAGCGGCGCCGGTCGCGAGGACGGCGAGGATGGAGACGTACAACCCGGCGGTGCCCGACGCGATGCGCACGCCGACCCTGGCACCGCGGCCGATGCCGGCTTCGGCGAGCTCGGCGGCGACCCGGTCCACCTCCGCCCGCAACGAGCGGTAGTCCAGGCGCACGGCGCCGTCGTCCAGCGCGAGCGCCTCCGGATGAAGGCGCGTGGTCTCGTCGAGGATGTCGAGCAACGTGCGCGGTGGCGGCGCCAGGAGGCCGGCGGGATAGATGGCGGACGCGGTCTTCGGGCGTAAATCGGCCGAGTTGCGAGACAAACGCTGCTCCCTGAGTCAGGCGGTCGGTGGCGCCTCCCCCGGGAGGGCATATGCCGCGGCATCCGGATCCATCGTGGCCTTCGTGCCACCCCCGTGCCCAACGGCCTCGACAACCGATGCTATTCCTGAAGCCGCCCGATCCTGGAAACCCACGCCCCCGTCACATTCCTCTCTCGCCCGGGGTCACCTCAGCAGTGACCCACGAAACGAGTTTGGAGAAGGCGATGACGTCGACGATTCTGGTGACCGGTGGGACGGGCACGCTGGGGCGCCTGCTGGCGCCGATGCTGCAGGAGGCCGGGTGCGCCGTACGGGTGCTCAGCCGAGGCGGCCACGGACCTGAGAAGGGCATCGAGTACGTGACCGGCGACGTGTCCACCGGCGAGGGGCTCCAGGCCGCAGTGGACGGGGTGGAGACGATCGTGCACTGCGCGGGCAGCGCCAAGGGCGATGAGGTCAAGGCTCGGAACCTGGTGGAGGCGGCGGCGCGGGCGGGTGCCCCGCATGTGGTGTACATCTCGGTCGTCGGCGTCGACCGGGTGCCGGTCGTCAGTGCCGTCGACCGCGCCATGTTCGGCTACTTCGCGGCCAAGCGAGAGGCCGAGCAGATCATCGCCGAGTCCGGCCTGCCGTGGACCACGCTGCGGGCCACCCAGTTCCACGACTGGATCTGGCTGACGCTGGGGCTGATGGCCAAGCTGCCGGTCTTGATGACGTGGGGTGGTGTCCGGTTCCAGCCGGTCGACACCGGTGAGGTGGCGGCCCGGCTGGCCGAGCTCGCCTTGGACAAGCCGGCCGGGCTCGTGCCGGACATCGCCGGGCCGCGCGTGTACAGGATGGAGGAGCTGGCCCGCGACTACCTCAAGGCCGCCGGGAAGCGCCGGTTGATCCTGCCGGTCCGGTCGCCCGGCAAGGCCGCGTCCGCGTTCCGTGCCGGTGCCAACCTCGCCCCCGAGCACGCCGTCGGCCACCGGACCTGGGAGGACTTCCTGGCCGAGCAGGAGCGCCCAGGCCAGTAGGGTCACCACGAGGCGCCGGTCGCCCTCTCGCACCCGAGGGCCTGCCACCTGCCCACCGCGCCCGGCAGCTCCGGCCACGTGGCTTCTCGCGGAGTGGGAATGCAGGACCGCGGCCCCGTGTTGAGGCGGTCAGTAGTTGAATATTAAACAGCTAGGAGGGGCCATGCCCGCCATCACCGCCGACACCCTGACGCTGCCGCGCGTCGCCGCACCCGATCCGGCCGTCGTCGCACGCCGCCCCGTGCGGTCGGTGACGACCGCGCCCAGCGGGTTCGAGGGCGAGGGCTTCCCGGTACGGCGGGCGTTCGCCGGCGTGCCCCAGTCCGCGCTGGACCCGTTCATCCACATGGACCAGATGGGCGAGGTCGAGTACGCGCCCGGCGAGCCCAAGGGCACCCCCTGGCACCCGCACCGCGGCTTCGAGACCGTCACCTACATCATGGACGGCATCTTCGAGCACCAGGACTCCAACGGCGGCGGTGGCACGATCACCGACGGCGACACCCAGTGGATGACCGCGGGGTCCGGGCTGCTGCACATCGAGAAGCCGCCGGAGCACCTGGTGGTGTCCGGCGGGTTGTTCCACGGTGTCCAGCTGTGGGTCAACCTGCCGCGCGCCCACAAGTTCCACCTGCCGCGCTACCAGGACATCCGCGGTCGCCAGGCCGCGCTGCTCGCCTCCGCCGACGGTGGCGCGCTGCTGCGGGTGATCGCCGGTGACCTGGACGGGCATGCCGGGCCGGGCGTCACGTTCACCCCGATCACGATGGTGCACGCGACCGTGAGCCCCGGCGCGCGCCTGGAGCTGCCGTGGAACCCCGGCTTCAACGCCCTCGCGTACGTGCTGGCCGGGCAGGGCTTCGCCGGCGACGAGCGTCGGCCGGTGCGCAAGGGGCAACTGGCCGTCTTCGGTCAGGGCGGGGCGCTGACCGTCACCGCCGACACCGCCCAGCCCCAGGCCGAGCCCAACCTGGAGGTGCTGCTGCTCGGCGGGCAGCCGATCCGCGAGCCGGTCGTGCACTACGGCCCCTTCGTGATGAACACCCGCGCCGAGATCATCCAGGCGATGGAGGACTACCAGGCCGGCCGCCTGGGCGTCGTCCCCGCCGAACGCGTTCCGCACGCCGACGGGCCCGTCCCGGGAAAGGAGTGACATGCCGATCGTGAACCTGGCCGCGGAGTACGAGCGCGGCCGCCTGTACTTCGACTCCGAGGACTACATCGGTGCCGCCGGCATCCTGGCCGGGGTGGTCGAGGCGGCCCCGGAGAACCTGGCGGCCCGGCTGCTGCTGGCCCGCGCCTACTACCACTCTGCCCAGCTCGGCCGGGCCGAGGCCGAGCTCCGGCTGGTGCTGGAGCGCGACCCGGCCGAGGGGTACGCCTGCCTGCTGCTCGGCCGTACGCTGCAGCGCCGGAACAGGCCTGAGGAGGCCGAGCCGTACCTGCGGCTCCACGCTGCGATGACGGGGGAGTGAGTCATCACTCCGTGCCGAGCAGCCGGCGGCAGGCATCGTCGAGCACGGCGCCGCAGCGGGGCCCGGCCGTCTCCGTCGCACGCCAGGCGATGAACCCGTCCGGCCGGATCAGCACGGCGCCGGTGCCGGTGATTGCGAACGCCGCCGCGCAACGATTCTCGCGGTCGACGACAAAGGGCGTCCCGTCCGGCAAGTCGCCCGCTGCCAGCCGGTACGGGGTCAGCGGCAGTCCGTCGCGTTCGGCGATGCGGGTGGCGGCCTCGATCCAGGCGGCGCCGCCCATGCCCGCCAAGAGAACCAGCCCGCCTGCCCACAGGTCCACGGTGGATACCTGTTTGCCGTCCCGCTCCAGCCACACGTGGGCCGCCCGGCTGCCGGGAGCTCCGCTGGGGTGGCGTGGGTCCTCGAAAGGATCGCCGGGGCCGTACCGGTAGCCGAACTTGAGCGTCACCTCGTCGAGAAGCTCGACCGCGCCGGCCTCCGGGGGCAGGTCGGCGCCGAACCACTCCCTGCCCGTGGCCAGTGCCTGGTCCACGGTCAGCTGGGCGACGGGCCGCCGTTCGACGTCGTAGGTGTCGAGGAGGGCAGGGCTCGCCCAACCGCGCAGGACGTAGGCGAGTTTCCAGGCGAGGTTCGCGGCGTCCTGGATGCCGGTGTTGGCCCCGTACGCTCCCGCGGGAGGCATGACATGGGCGGCGTCCCCGGCCAGGAACACCCGGCCCGCCGCGAGCCGATCGGCCACGGCGGCGGTGGTCTGCCACGGCAGGACGTCGAGCGGTTCGACCGCCAGGCCGGGAATCCCCGCGGCCGCCCTGGCCAGCTCCACGCACCTCTCCGGCGTGAACTGGTCGGGGCTCTCCCCGAGGTCGGGACGGTACGTGACGTGCAGCGCCATCTTGTCGCCGATGACGCGGACCATACCGGCGAACCCAGGATTGTTGATCTGGCAGATCGCGAAGCTCTTGTCGCCGAGTGCGTCGCCGAGGTCGGCGCGCACCATGATGCCGGCGACGTGCTCCAGCACTCCCACACCGCTTCGGCCGATGCCGAGCCGGGCGCGGATGCCGCTGTTCGCGCCGTCGGCGGCGATCAGGTAGTCGGCGTGCACGGCGGTCCGGGCGCCGGTCGCCCGGTCGGTCAGGATCGCGGAGATCCCGTCCGACCCGTCCTCGAACGACTGGAGTTCGGTACCGAAGCGCAGGTCGGCGCCGAGCGCTCCCGCGTGCCGGCGCAGCACCGGCTCGAGCACGTCCTGGGACAGGACCGCGTCGTCGCAGGGACTGACGTCGGAGAAGCCTTCGTGCGCGCCGCGGGCGTTCGGCGGGCTGAGCCAGTGGTGATCGGGACTGGTCAGGCTTTCGGCCCACAGCAGTCCCGAGTCGGTCAGCTTCCAGGGGCCGGCGGCGCGGACGGCCTCCTCCACGCCCGCGGCCCGGAACAGTTCCATGGTGCGTGCGTTGTAGCCGGGCGTGCGCGGGTGGATGGACGTGCCGGGATGGCGTTCGGCCAGCACCACGTCCACGCCGTGCCGGCGGAGGAACAAGGCGGCGGACAGGCCGACCAGGCTTCCGCCGGCGATCAGCACGTGCGTGCGTTCCTGGGACATGTCGTCATTCCTTTCCGGAGGCGGGAGGTTCGACGGCGGCCAGTAGCCGGTGGAGCTCGTCACTGACGCGGCCGGGGGCGTCGGCGGGCAGCGGAGGGCGCATCACCATGCCGAGCACGAGGTAGACGATCATCGTGGCGGCGGCCTCCGCGTCGAGATCGCCGCGTACGCGTCCGTCGCGCTGCCCGGACCGCAACCATTCGACGATGGTCTCGTGCCAAGCCTCGTGCCAGGTGGCGAGCATGGCCAGCAGCGCCGTGTCCTCTCGTGCGGCCCAGGTCATCTCGTTGAGCAGCCGGAAGCGTCCGGGCTCCGCCTCGGCCTGGTAGGACAGCCCGGTGAGCATTGTTCGCAGCGCGGCCACCCCGTCCTCCCAGTC
Organism: Nonomuraea turkmeniaca; assembly: GCF_005889735.1. Taxonomy (GTDB): domain Bacteria; phylum Actinomycetota; class Actinomycetes; order Streptosporangiales; family Streptosporangiaceae; genus Nonomuraea; species Nonomuraea turkmeniaca. Next base: position 29,105 of record NZ_VCKY01000049.1, on the reverse strand, counting down.
GGCGTCCAGCCGGAGGGGAGCCAGCATCTGCTCACGGATCGTGTGCTCCAGCACGGCTCGGACCAGGTCGTTCTTGGTGGGGAAGTAGTAGTGCAGGGTGGCGACCGTGATGCCGGCCTCGGCGGCGATATCGCGGGTGCGGGCCCCCTCCAGGCCGGAGCGCACCATGGCGCGGTAGCCCGCGGCGATCAGGCGCTCACGGCGTTCCTCGGCGCGTGGCCCGGGTTTCGCGCGCTTGGCAGTCATACTGCCCGCCCTCCATTTCTATCAACTGATAGAAAACTAGGCGGCGGCCATGGAGCTGTCAATCATTTGATAGAAATGCGTACGGGCATTCCCTTCGTCGCTGTGGTCGGAACGGCATGTTCACCCCCTGAGCCGTCCACGGCCCTGATCAACGGCGTCTCCCGGCCTGCTCACACCCGCTGGAGCAGCAGGCTGACGAAGCCGAGCACGCCGCGGTAGCCGGTGAGCCACATGTCGCGGTGCTCCCGCATGACGGCCAGGGCGTGCTCGCCGTCGGGGCCGGGGTTGGCGGCGGCCCAGCGGGCCAGCGTGCCGGTCCACGACAGCTCGTAGTCGTCCCATTCGGCCAGGTCGCTCACGTGGCCGTAGACGGTCAGCCAGCCATCGGACTCGGCCGCCGCGATGGTGCCCGCGAGGCCGGGGTACGTGCCGATGGCCTCGGCGAGCGCGCGATCGGGAGTGCGTTCCCAGAATCCCTCGCCGACCAGCGCCAGCCCGCCCGGGCGGACGAAACGGGAGACGGCGTCCATGGTCCCTTTCAGCCCGCCGAAGGCGTGGGTGGAGCCGACGCAGAGCACCAGGTCGTACGGCTGGGTGGCGGGGAAGTCCGCGGCGGGCGTCAGATGCAGCGACAAGCGGTCGGACAGACCGCGCGCGTCCGCGGCACGTTGGGCGGCGGCGATAGCGTGCGGGGAAACGTCCACGCCGTCGGCGACGGCCGACGGGACAAGCTCGAGCGCCCGCAGCGACCATGCGGCCTCGCCGCAGCCGAGGTCGAGGATGCGGGCCCTGTCCGGCAGCGCGGCCCGGCGCACCAACCTGTCGAGCGTGTCGTCCGAGATGGGGCCGGCGATCGGGTGGTCGCGGTGGGCGATGGCGCTGAGCAACTGTCGGTCCATGCCGTCCATCTTCTCGGCGTCCGCAACACGTTTTCCCGGGCTCACCTGTGGCGTTCGAGGAGCAGGAGGAGGCGGGTGGTGGCGGCCATGGCCCGGCCCGGGAATGTCATGATCGAGCACATGCCGATTCCCCGAGCGGTCGCCGTGGTCGTCGACGGACCACGAGTGCTGATCATCAAACGCTTTCTCAGACTGGGGCGCTCAGAGGCGTGCCCCATGTGCGAGGCCTACGGTGAGCGGGGGCCGATGTGCCCCGGTCACCACTACGCCGTACTGCCCGGCGGCCATGTCGAGGAGGGCGAGACCGCCGCGGCGGCGGCGCTGCGCGAGTTGCACGAGGAGACGACGCTCGAGGGCAGGGTCGATCGGCTGCTGTGGACGGGTTGGCACAACCGGCGTCCTGCCTCATATTTCCTGATGGCGGACGTCACGGGCACGCCCGTCCTGTCCGGGGCGGAGACCGCGGAGCACGGGGCGGACAACAGCTTCGAGCTCATGTGGGTGACCGCCGACGAGTTCGACGAGCTGAATCTGCATCCAGGCGACATCCGCGCGCCGCTCGCGGCGCTGCTGGGTCACGGCGTTGGGCCCGCCTGATCCGAGTTCGGCGACCTCCGCGCCCGGAGGAGGGTCAGGCCGCCGCGGCGTGGCCGCGGACCAGGCGGCCGACCTCGGCGCGGAGGTGCACGAAGTCCGGGTGCTCACGGGTGGTGATCTGGTCGCGCGGCCCGGGCAGGTCCACCTTGAGGTCGCCGACCACGTGAGCGGGGGCCTTGGACAACACCACCACGCGGTCGCCGACGTAGACGCTCTCGTCGATGTCGTGCGTGATGAGCACGATCGTCATCCGGTGGTGGCCGCGTACCTTGAGCACCAGGTCTTCCAGGTCCTCCCGGGTCTGGGCGTCCACGGAGCCGAACGGCTCGTCCATGAGCATCAGCGACGGCCGGTACGCCAGCGCCCGCGCGATCGCCACCCGCTGCTGCATGCCGCCCGACAACTGGAACGGGTATTTGCGTTCGGCGCCCGCCAGCCCCACCGACTCCAGCGCCTCGTGTGCGGCCTCGCGGCGCGCCTTCTTGTCCATGTTCTTGCGGCGCAGCGGCAGCGCCACGTTGTCCGCCACCGACATCCACGGGAACAACGAGCGGCTGTAGTCCTGGAAGACCACGGCCAGGTTGTCCGGCGTCTGGCGCACGAGGTCGCCCTCGACCTTGATCTGGCCGCCCGTCGGCGTGATCAGGCCCGCGATCGAGCGCAGCAGCGTCGACTTCCCGCAGCCCGACGGCCCGACGATGCACAGCAGCTCGCCCGCGGCGACGCTCAGGTTGAGGCCTTCGATGGCGTGGTGCGCGTTCGGGCTACCGCCGCCGTAGACGTGGGAGAGATTCGTTATCTCGAGCAATGGAATTCCTTGGGGGGAGACCTGAGTCAGCACAAGACTGTAGCGAAGCACGGAAAGTTGGACATGTCGGTCAGGTAAACGTGCTCAGGGCGCTGATCTTACTCCGTGAGCTGCTGCGCGGCGTGGTGCCAGCCGAGCACTCGGCGCTCCACGACCAGGAACAACTCGTTGAGCAGATAGCCGAGCACCCCGAGGAGCACGATCCCGGCCCACATGGCGGTCAGATCGGACTGAGACTTCGCGAACGTGAGCTGGAACCCGATCCCGTCGGTCGTGCCGGGCAGCAGCTCGGAGAACACCATGACGATCAACGACAGCGACACCGCCAGCCGCAGCCCGGCGAACATCTTGGGCAGCGTCGACGGCAGGATCACCCGGCGCAGCCGCTCGGCCCGCGTCAGCCGGAACACCTGGCACGTCTGCAGGTGCAGCGGCTCCACCGAGCGGGCGCCGTCGGCGGTGTTGAGCAACACCGGCCACACGATGCTGAACATGATGAACGCCAGCTGCGCCTTCAGGCCGAACCCGAACACGACCAGGAACACCGTGATCAGCGCCGGTGGCGGGATCGCCCGCAGGAACTGCAGCACCCCGTCGAGATAGTCGTACGCCCGCGCGGACAGCCCCACCGCCAGCCCGAGCACGACCCCGGCCAGCGCGCCCCCGGCGAACCCCGCGGCCATCCGGCCGAGGCTGGGCAGGATGTGCTCGATGGCCGGGTCGGTCAGGAACAACGTGCTGGGCGGCCCGGAGAACCACATCGTGTACATCCGCACCACGATCATGCTCGGCGGCGGGAAGAACGCGCTGCCGAGCACTCTGGTGACCGTCTCCCACACCAGGATGAGCACGACGAGCACCAGCCAGCGGAACGCCGCCGTCCGCACGCCCTTCCTCCGCGCGACGCTGTCCCTTCTCGCGATCGCCGCTCTCGTGGCGACCTCTGCCGTGGCTTTCATCCCGGCTCTCCCAACCGCGCGTGATGCCAGCGGAACGCCCGCCGCTCGGCCGCGACCAGCAAGGCGTTCACCACGACCCCGAACAGCCCGACCCAGCACACCCCGGCCAGGATGTCCGTCATCCGCGCGGGCACGGCCAGGCCGGCCAAGTAGATGAACACGCCGATGCCCTCGCCCTGCCCGGCCACGATCTCGGTGCTGACGGTCAGGATCAGCGCCACCCCGGCGGCCAGCCTGAAGCCGGTCATGATGAAGGGCGCCGACGACGGCAGCGAGACGCGCAGCAGCACGGACAGGGGGCCGAAGCCGTACGACCTGAGCGACTCCTTGGCCAGGGGGTCGACGCCGCGCAGGCCGTACATCGTGTTGTAGAGGATCGGCCACAACGCGGCGTAGACCACGAGCGTGACACGTAACTGCAGGCCGGTGCCGATGAGGAGGGCCACCAGCGGGATCAGCGCCACGGAGGGGATCGGCCGCAGGAACTCCACGACCGAGCGGCTCGCGGCGTCGATGATCGGCACACTGCCGAGCAGCAGGCCCAGCGGCACCGCGATCAGCGCCGCGAGGCCGAGCCCGATGGCCCAGGCGAGCATGCTCGTCAGGGCGTGCGCGCGGAAGGCCGGGTCGGACACCAGCGTCACGCCCCGCGCGGCGATCTCCGTCGCGGGTGGCAGGGACTCGGGGTCGACCAGGCCCGTCCGGCTGAGCAGCTCGATCAGCGCGACGAAGGCGACGGCTCCGGCCGCCCGGCGCGACCACCGTGTGGCGGTCCCGACCGGGCGGGCGCGGGCCAAGGTTTGGGCGCTCACCCGGAGGTCGTGGGTGACATGAGCGTCTTGACCTCGATCGGCTTGCCCAGCCACTTGGCCTCCAGCATCCAGTCGGCCACTCGTTGCAGCCTGACCGGGTTGTCGTTGCTGGAGAAGTACGGGAACGTGACGGTGGCCGCGGTGGCCGCGTCGATCTGGGTGAAGGTCGGCAGCACCTTGGCCACCGCCTCGCGGTTGTTCTCCATCAACTTGGCCGCGTTGTGGATGGCTCGCTGGAACGCCGCCGCGACCTTCGGGTTCTTGTCGTACCACTCTTGGGTGCTGACGTACCCGGAGATCGGGAACTCCGCCGCGGGGCCGGAGGCGGGGTCGAGGATCTTGCGGGCGCCCATCGAGGCCGTGGCCGCCGTCACCATGGGTTCACCCAGGTAGGCGGCGTCGATCTGGCCGCTCTTCCACGACGGCATGATGTTCTGGAACGTCACCTGGACGTATTTGATCGAGGCCGGGTCGACGTTGTTGGCCTTCAGCACCTGGGTGAGGGCCAGCTCCTGGAAGTTCTGCAGGACGTTCACATTGATCGTCTTGCCTTCGAGGTCCTTGGCCGTCTTGATGGGCGAGTCGGGCAGGGCCATGATGCTCAGCGAGTCGGGCGCGGCGCGCGAGCCCTCGGCCAGGATCCGCAGTTTGAGCGCCCCCTTGTCGTGGGCGGCGAACATGGACACGTAGTTGCCGAACATGGCGTCGATCTCGCCGTTCAGCAACATGGGGATGGCCTCGGGCGCCGCCTGGACCACCTGCGGGGTGACCTCCAGCCCCTCCTTCTCGAAGAGCTTCTGGTCGATCGCGACGTAGAGGGCCGCGCTGTCGATCGCCGGCAGGGTAGCGATCTTGATCTTCGTCTTCTCCAGGCCGCCGGCGGTGGCGGATGGTGGCGCGCTGGCAGTCGTGGAGCCGCCCATGCTGCACGCGACGGCGCCGAGTGTCAAAGCTAATCCGATGATGGCGGCCCTGGCGGGATGGCCAAGCCTCATGTCAGGGACTCCCTTCAGATGGAGCCGGGGGGTGGGGGACCGGGCGGTTTCTGCTGCCGGGGTTGTGTGCCTGACGCACAACAGGGATTGACCGTAGCACCAAATTGGTGGTCATTATCGCGAAGATAACACTTGTGGTTGCAATGTCCGTTTGTCGCTATATCGTGAAAATTTGATGACCGGTAAGAAACTGAGTGTTTGTCCTTTTTGGGAAAGGTGGTGTCGCCGGGGCTCGAGTTGCTGCTGGGACGGGATTTACGCTGCTCTCTCTGAGCCTGGAGGGGCTCATGGGACGGTCGTTTATTGCCTGTTTCCCCAGATCAGCGGTGGTCTACCGATTCTGTCGTATTTTTCGGACAATCAGGGATAAACGCCTCATCGGGGCACTATTGGTGGTTGGCCCTAGCTAACCCGTGTGCTCAAATGGCGCTTATCTCGATGTACATATTGCCCCACGTGCATTTACCTGCAGGGTCACCCGAGAATTCCCCTCCCGGGGCGAGAGGTTGCGAAGGCAAGTGAGAACGCAGAGCGCTGAAGCTTCCGCCGACCGCGAGCCGCACGCGCACCAGAAGCGACGGCCGCCCAAATCGTCGTCTGGCAGATTCGGGCTGGGCAACTGGCACGTGCGGTCGCGCCTCATCGCGCTGATCGTCGTTCCCACGGCCGTGGCCGTGGGCCTAGGCGGGCTGAACGTGATCACCTCGCTCAACGACGCCAGGACCTACCAGACCCTCCGCGAGGTCGCCGAGGTCAGCGAGCAGCTCGGGGCGGTCACCCACGGGCTGTCCTTCGAACGGGACGAGACCGCTCTCTACATCGCCCAAGGCCGCCCCGAGAACCGCGAGGCCCAGCTGCGCACCACGTACAGCGGGGTGAACGCGCTGATCGACGAGGCCAAGCAGCGGGCGCGGGCGATCACCGACACCCACGCCGAGGCCGTACGGCCGGTGCTGCGGCGCCTGGAGGAGATCCCGACGCTGCGGGACACGGCCGTCGACGGGAAGATCCAGCCGCTGCCGATGATCCGGAAGTACTCGGAGATCGTCGCGGCTCTTCTGCAGTTCCACGACCAGGTCGGCCAGGTCGCGGTCGACGACCAGGTCTCCGACAGCGCCAGTGCCATGGCCGCGATCGCCCGCGCCAAGGAGCAGGCGTCCAAGCAGCGCGGCATCCTGGCCAGCGCGCTGGACAAGAAGGGCTTCGACAGCGGCGAGTTCGACGCGCTCACCGACGCCAAGTCGCGTGAGGAGAGCGAGGAGACGCTCTTCGCCACGCTGGCCAACCTCGACCAGCTGGAGCTCTACCGCAACACCGTCGTCGGGCGGGACGTGGACCAGACGGACCTGTTCCGGCTGCGGGCCATGGCGCAGTCGGCCGAGGGCAAGGAGCTGAGCATCGGCGTGCCGTCCAACAAGGACGTGGCCACGTGGTTCGAGGTCAGCACCGGCAAGATCGACGCGCTGCGTGTCGTGGAGAAGGAGCTGGCCTCCTCGGTGATCCTGCGCGCCCGCACCCTGGAGGAAGGCGCCAATCGCTCGGCGCTGATCTCCGGGGGTCTCATCCTGGTTCTGCTGCTCGTGGTGGTCGCGATCATCTCGCTCATCGCCCGCTCGCTCATCAGGCCGCTGCGCAGGCTGCGCCACGAGGCACTCAACATCGCCGGGCACCGCCTGCCCGAGACCGTGCAGCAGCTGCGGGAGAGCGGTGACGGCACGGTCGGCCCCGTCGTCCCGATCGGCGTGGACACCCACGACGAGATCGGCGAGGTGGCGCGGGCGTTCGACGAGGTGCACCGCGAAGCGGTGCGCCTGGCCGGCGAGGAGGCGCGGCTGCGCAGCAACGTCAACGCGATGTTCGTGAACCTGTCGCGGCGCAGCCAGACCCTGGTGGAGCGGCAGATCACCCTGATCGACGGGCTGGAGCAGGGCGAGCAGGACGAGCAGCGGCTGGGGAACCTGTTCAAGCTGGACCACCTGGCCACCCGCATGCGGCGCAACAGCGAGAACCTTCTGGTGCTGGCCGGTCAGGACCCGCCGCGCCGGTGGAGCCAGCCGGTGAAGCTGGTCGACGTGGCGCGGGCCTCGCTGTCGGAGGTCGAGAACTACGAGCGGGTCGTCCTCCAGGTGCCCGACGGTGTCTCGGTCGCGGGGCAGGCCGTCAACGACGTCATCCACCTGCTCGCCGAGCTGGTGGAGAACGCTCTGTCGTTCTCGCCGCGCGAGACCCGGGTGACGGTGTCCGGCAGCAGGATCGACGGCGGCGGCGTGATGTTGTCGATCACCGACTCCGGCATCGGGATGACGCAGGAGGAGCTGGTCCAGGCCAACGAGCGGTTGACCGACGCGCCGAGCGTGGACGTGTCGGTGTCGCGGCGGATGGGCCTGTTCGTGGTCGCCAGGCTGGCGCACCGGCACGGCATCCGCGTTCAACTGCGCCCGCACAGCTCGGGCGGGCTGACCGCGATGGTGCTCATCCCGGAGAACATGCTCGGCTCCCAGGCGCCGACCTTCCCCGGCCAGCCGTCCTACTCGGGCAACCAGCCGCCGTCGTTCAACCCGCCGCCCGTCTTCGCGAGCGACCCGCCTTCGCCGCTCGCTCAGCCGACCGCCTTCGCGGGCGACCAGCCGCCAACTTTCGCGGGCGACCAGCCGCCGGCCTTCGCGGGCGACCCGCCCCTCGCCTTCTCGGGCGCGGGGAGCGGCAGGGACGAGCCCTACTCGGGGCCGCATCCGGCACCGCCCGCCACAGACTGGCCGCAGGCCCCGTACCAGATAGGCCCCGGCCACCCGTCCTTCCCGTCGAACGCCGAGCCGGGCGGCTGGCCGGCGCCGCCGACCCAGTGGCAGCCCGACCCGGGCGCCTGGTCCGCCGGGCCGCGTGGCCTCGGCGGCTACGACAGCGCGGACGTCTGGTCCCCGCCACGCAACGCGGGCTGGAACGGCAGCAGCCTGCCCAAGCGCCCCGTGCCCACCGAGCCGCCGCGCGGCGGCTGGAACGGCGGCGGCGACACCATGCCGCCGCAGCGACCGGGGTTCGAGTTCACCGACGGCGAGCATGGGGCCACCGGGCCCATGCCGCCCGCTCCGCCCGCGTCCGCGGGCGACGACTACCTGCCGATCTTCGCCGCTGTGGAGTCCGCCTGGTTCGGGCGGGACAAGAGCTGGAGCTCCTCCAAGGCGGACGAGGGCTGGAGCGCTGCGGAGGCGGTTGTGGAGCCGGTACGTGGTGAATCGACGGCGGCCGGCCTACCCAAGCGGGTGCCCAAGGCCAATCTGGTGCCGGGCTCGGCGGACATGTCGTCGGCGCCCAAGGGCGTCACGCCGATGCCGTCGGTGTCCCCGGACCGGGTGCGCAACCGGCTCTCCAGCTTCCAGCAGGGCTTCCGGGCGGCGCGCGACGACATCACCGAGGGCAGGGCCGCGTTCACCTCCGGCCCGCGGAGCGACGACAGGGAGGAGGGCGTATGAATGACCTGAGCCACGCGGCGCGCGGGGTCGACTGGCTGATCACCGATTTCGTCAGTACGGTCCCGGGCGTCGCGCACGCGGTGGTCGTCTCATCTGACGGGCTGCCACTGGCGGCTTCGTCGGGCTTCCCGGCTGACCGGGCTGATCAGCTGGCCGCCATCGCGTCGGGGCTGGTGAGCCTGACGCAGGGGGCGGCCAGGGTGTTCGAGGGCGGTGCGGTCAATCAGACGATCGTGGAGATGCAGCGCGGGCTCATGCTGATCATGTCGATCAGCGACGGCTCGTGCTTGGCGGTGCTGGCCGCCCCGGACTGCGACATGGGTCTGGTGGCGTACCAGATGACACTGATGGTCGATCGCGCCGGTCAGGTGCTGACCCCGGCTGTGCGCGCGGAGCTGCGTGCCAGCCAGACCAGGTGATGAGAACGTGACAGACCCACGATGGACCAGCCGCGAATGGGCGTCCCCGCCAGAACCACAGTCCCAGTCGCAGCTGAACCCAGACCCCGCTTCGCCCGTCCGTCCGTACGCGGTGACAGGTGGACGGACGGCGCCGCGGGTCAAACTGGCGATGGAGGCGCTGGTGTCCTCGGCCACGGCCGAGCACCGGGAGTTCTCGCATATCACGCCGGAGTACGAGGCGATCAGCCAGCTGTGCCGGCAGGTCCGGTCCGTGGCGGAGGTGTCGGCCCTGCTGCGGATCCCCCTCGGCGTGGTGCGCGTGCTGATCGCTGACATGGCGGCCGAAGGCCTGGTCCGCGTGCACCAGCCACAGCTGGACGCCGGACGGCCCGACGTTAATCTGCTCGAAAGGGTGCTCAGTGGACTTCGCAGGCTCTAGCCCCGGCCTCACCTCGACGAAGATCGTGGTGGCTGGAGGTTTCGGGGTGGGCAAGACGACGTTCGTCGGTGCGGTGTCGGAGATCATGCCGTTGACCACGGAGGCGGTGATGACCGACGCCTCGGCGGGGATCGACGACCTGGGCATGACGCCGCTGAAGTCGACGACGACCGTGGCCATGGACTTCGGCCGGGTGTCCCTCGACCGTGACCTGATCCTCTATCTGTTCGGCACGCCTGGACAGCACCGGTTCTGGTTCATGTGGGACGACCTGGTACGCGGCGCGATCGGCGCCGTCGTGCTGGTGGACACCCGCCGGCTTGCCGACAGTTTCCCGGCGATCGACTATTTCGAGGAGGCGCAGCTGCCGTTCATCGTGGGCGTCAACGGCTGGGACGGCCAATACCCGCACAGCGACGGCGAGGTGCGCGACGCCCTGACACTGGCGCCGCACATCCCGCTGGTACGCCTGGACGCCCGCAAGAAGGACTCCGTGAAGAGCACGCTGATCAACCTCGTCGAGCACGCGCTCACGGTCCGGATGGCCGTTCCGGGCTGGGGCGGTTAGCCCCCGGGGCGGCGCCAGGGCCGACACCCTGACGACCCGCCGGACGGCCCTGGGTCATCCGGGCGCGTCACTGGGCCGGGCCTCGATGAGGCTCGCTCCTGCGCCCATCTCGATGACCTCGCCGAGCGTCAGATCCGCCCGGCCGAGCAGCGCCGCGTACTCGTCGCGGCTGCGCTCCGCGCCACCGTTGAAGATCGCCAGCATCCGCAGGTCGATGTCCTTGCCCAGATGCGGCGCCTCGTCGTCGGGCAGCACCACTTCGAGGATCAGAACGCGGCCGTCGGGGTTCATGGCCTGGCGGACGTTGCGCAGGATCTTGACCGCGTCCTCGTCGTCCCAGTTGTGCAGCACGCTGGCCAGCAGGTAGACGTCCCCGCCGGCCGGGACCGCGGCGAAGAAGTCGCCCGCGACGACCTCCGCCCGGTCTGACAGGCCCTCCGCGGCCAGCGTCCGCGCGGCGTGGTCGGTCACGTGCTCCAGGTCGAACAGGATGCCCCGCATCCGCGGGTTGGCGTGCAGGACCGTGGCCAGGATGTGGCCCTTGCCGCCGGCCACGTCGACCATGGTCGCGGTGGCCGGGAAGGCGTACCGCTTGGCCAGGCCCTCGGTGAGGGGGATGGCCCGGCGCCTCATGTAGTCGTCGAACATGCCGCTCGATGACGGGTTCTTGGCCAGGTGGTCGTAGAGGTGGCCGTAACGCTTCACGAAGGCGGAGCTGCCGTCCCGCACCGTGGCGGGGAGCATGCCCATGGCGTACCAGAAGCCCTCCTCGCCGAGCATGCGGATCGAGGAGCGGACGGAGTCGGGCGCGTCGGAACGCAGCGCGGCGCCCCGCTCGGTGAGGCCGTAGGAGTCAGGACCGCTGGGGCGGACCAGATCCTGGCTCGCCAGCTCGCGCAGCACCCGGCGTAGTGCCGGCGCGTGCGCGCCACAGCGCCGGGCCAGCTCGGCGCTGTCGAGCGGGCCGGGCGCCAGATGGTCGGCCAGTCCCAGCTCGGCCATGGTCAGCAGGGCCGAGAAACGGGAGAGGTCGCTGATGGCGCCCCAGAGGAGGTCGTCGGAATGCGGCATGAGTCCTTCCAGCGGGATCACGCGTTACGGGTGGCCTGCCGGTGCCAGACGAGCAGGCGCCGCTCGGCCAGCACGAACAGGGAGTTCACGAGATAACCGAGGACGCCGAGCAGGGCGATCGTGGCCCACACGCCGGCGCCGTCGAAGCTGCGCTGCGCCTGCAGCAGCTGGTAGCCGATGCCGTCGGTGCTGCCGAACAGCTCCGAGATCACCATGAGGATCAGCGCGAGCGACAGGCTCAGCCGCAGCCCGGCGAAGATCTTCGGCGAGGCCGCCGGGAGCAGCACCACCCGCAGGTACTGTGCCTTGGACAGGTTGAAGACCGTCGCGGTCTCGGTGTACGTGCGGTCCACCGCCCTGACCCCGTCGATCGTGTTGAGCAGCACCGGCCAGATCACGCCGAACACGATCGTGGCCAGCTGCATGGTCAGCCCCGCGTGGAACAGCACGAGGAAAAGCGGCAGCAGCAGCGGCGGCGGGACGGCCCGGCCGAACTCGATCAGCGGGTCCACGTAGTCGGTCGCCGTCCGCGAGCGCCCGAGCAGGACGCCCAGCACGATGCCGAGCACGGCGGCCAGGATCCACCCTCCGAACATGCGGCCCAGGCTCGGCAGCAGGTTCTCCACCGCGCCGTCGGTGAGGAAGACTCGCGAGACGGGGCCGGAGAACCACAGCTCGTACATGCGGGCGACGATCGTCGTGGGCGGGGGGAAGTCGCTGTCCTCCAGCCCACGTGCGATGACCTCCCAGGCGACGAGCACGACGGGGATGATCCAAAGTCTGGCGCCGGTGTTCAAGAGGGATTTCACGACTCCTGCGCTCCCGTCCGCACGCGGTGCCAGTGGAACAGGCGGCGCTCTCCGGACTGCAGGACCAGGTTGGCGAGCACGCCGAAGATCCCGGCCCAGAACGTCGCCGCCATCATGAGGTCCATCCGGTTGCCGCTGCTCGCCTGGACCACGTAGACGCCGATGCCGGCGGTGCCGCCGGCCAGCAGCTCGGCGCTGACGGCCAGGATCAGCGCGATGCCCGCGGCGATCCGCACCCCCGTCGCGACGAAGGGGGCGGCGCTTGGCAGGCTCACCCTGGCCAGCACGGCCAGCGGGCCGAAGCCGAAGCTGCGCAGCGACTCCTTGGCCAGCGGGTCCACGTCGTGCATGCCATAGAGGGTGTTGATCAGGATCGGCCACATGCAGGCGTACACGATGACCGAGACCTTCATCAGCTCGTCCACCGGGATCAGCAGGATGGCGAGCGGGATGATGGCGACGGAGGGGATCGGCCGCATGAACTCCAGCACCGGCCTGATGGCCCGCTCCACCGGCGGCAGCGCGCCGAGCAGCACGCCCAGGGGAACGGCGATCCCGATCGCGATCAGCATGCCGAGCGCCCAGTTCGTGAGGGTCGTGCCGAGCCCGGCGAGGAAGTCCGGATCGATCAGCAGGAGTGCGGCTTCGTACAGGATGGCCGAGGGGGCAGGGAAGATCGCGTCGTCGCCTATGACGAAGCGGATGTAGAGCTCCCCGACGGCGAGAAGCCCCGCGGCGCCGGCGGCGCCGCGGAGCAGTCGAGCACTGATCATCCGGCCGAGGGCGCCGCGATGACGGACTTCACGTCGATCGGGCTCGTGATGTAGCCGTATTCGAGCATGAGGTCGGCCACCTTCTGCAGGCGGTTCTCGTTCAGCTCGCTGGGGTAGCTGCCCAGCGTGATCACGGACGCGGTCTTCGCGTCGATCTTCGTGTACGTGGGCAGCATCTTCTCGATCTCCTTGCGGTCAGTCGAGGCGAGCTGCTGCGCCTTGGCGATCGCCCGCTGGAACGCGGCCAGCGTCTTCGGGTACTTCTGCGCCCACTCCTCGGTGGCCATCCAGCCGGCGATGGGGAGGTTCTCGGTCTGGCCGGTCATCGTGTCGACCAGCTTGCGGAAGCCGAGCCCGCTCTGGGTGGCCGTGATGAAGGGCTCGGTGATCCAGCCCGCGTCGGCCTGGCCCGAGTTGACAGCGGCGCCCATCTCGGGGAACGGCTTCTCCGCGAACTTGACGTCGGCCTTGGTGAGACCGGCCACCTTGAGCTGCGTCTCCACGGCGAGCGTGGCGATGTTGTTGAGGTTGTTGACCATGATGGTCTTGCCCTTCAGGTCCGCCACCGTCTTGATGGGCGAGTCCTTCGGGACCATGATGTTGAACGTGTTGGGACCGGCCTGGTAGCTGTCCGCGACCAGCTTGATCTTCTTGCCCTTGCTGACGGCCAGGAACGTCGAGACGTAGTTGGTCTGCGAGATGTCCAGCGCGCCGCTCTCGATCTGCGGCAACGCGGCCGCGCCACCGGTGATGGTCACCGGCTCGACCGTCAGGCCCTCCTCCTTGAAGAAGCCCTTGGCGTTGGCGATGTAGAGCGCCACGGGGTCGGGGATCGGGAGCGCCCCGACCTTGATGGTGGTTTTCTCCAAGCCCTTGCTGTTGGCCGACGTGTTCGCGGAGTTGTCGGATCCGCCGCAGCCGGTAAGCACGAGAGCGACTGCGACGCCGAGTGCGACGGCGTTGCAGCGCAGTTTGCGTGTCATGGGGGGGTTCTCCTACCAGGGGGAAGCGTCTGGAGATCGGCACAGAATACCGGGCGTGAAGCGTACCGGAAGGGGAGATCCGATCGGCAGCGCTATGCCTTGTATCGGAGGTTTATCTGATAAATATGACAGTAAGAGACTATAGATGTAAATAAGTGGATAACGACCGATTAGTGGTTATATGTCCGAATTGATGTGCTGGTTGCGCTCCGTGTCCGAGACCTTGCCATGTGAACAATGTGTGACTTGGAACGGTTGAAAACTCCCGAGACGTTGGCTGAACTATGAGGTTTGTGCTCAAATTGGGCCTCGAACCTGCCTGCGATCAATCGTCCTCGCGACGAAACTGCTGAGACCCCCCTGAAGCAGGCCATGGCGAGAGGTTGCCACCAGTGAGGACAACAACGACCGACCCCGGTCGTGGTAGGGCTCCGGACGTGCCCGAACAGCCGGCGGGCGGCGAGGTGCCGGAAGTGCAGCTGCCCAAGGCGGGCAGTTCGTTCGCCTTGCGCAACTGGCGAGTACGCACCCGCCTCATCGCCCTCATCGCCATTCCCACGATCGTGGCCGTCATCCTGGGCGCCCTGCGGGTCACCACGTCGATCTCCAGTGCCCAGCAGTACCAGGTCATCGGTGAGGTCGGCCGTCTGGTCACGGGCTTCGGCGAGCTCTCCCGCGACCTCGGACTCGAACGTGACCTGGCCGCCCGCTACGTCGCCTCCGGCCGAGGGACGACCGAGGCGCAGCGGCTGAAAGGTCAGCAGGACATCGTCGACATCAGCGTCGGCCGCGTCCGGTCGATCGCCCGGGAGACCGGGTCGTCCCTGTCCGACATCGGCCGCAGGAGCCTCGACCGCATCGAGACCCGGCTCGGCCAGCTCGCCTCGCTGCGCGAGACGGTGGCGAAGACACAACTGGCGCCGCTGCCCACGGTGGAGAAGTACTCCGAGACCATCGCCGACATGTTGCAGCTCTACAACGAGCTCGCCCAGGGCGCGACGGACGAAGAGCTGATCTCCACCAGCTCGGCTCTGCGGGCCATCGCCCGAGCCGAGGAAGAGGCGTCCAAGCAGCGCGCGCTGCTGACGGTCGCGCTCGTCAGAGAGTCCTTCGACGCGCCGGAGTTCAGCGCGTTCCTCGACGCCGGCTCCCGGCGGGACAGCGAGCGCGCCGCCTTCCTGGCCGTGGCCACGCTGGCGCAGCGCCAGATGTTCGACGACACCGTCGCCAACGTGAAGATCGGCCGCGCCGAGCTCTACATCGACCGCGCGGTGCTGCTGCACAACACCTCCATCGGCGCGTCGAACACGCTCGCGAGGAGCTCCTACCTGCGGAGGCTGGACACCTCCACCACGAGTGACACCGACCGCTGGTTCGACTCCATCAGCGAGACCGTCGACCGGCTCCACCAGGTCCAGAAGGCGCTCGGCGATCAGGTGGCCACCCGCAGCGCCGACCTCGCCGGCGCTGACCGGCAGCTCGCCGCGGTCAACATCGCGATCGTCATCGCCCTGCTGGTGCTGGTGCTCGCGATCACCGCCGTCATGGCCGGCTCGCTCGTACGGCCGCTTCGGCGCCTGCGCGGCGACGCACTCAAGATCGCCGGCCAGACCCTGCCCGACCTCGTCCGCCAGCTGCGCAGCACCGACGTCGACCCCGACAGGCTGCGCGTGCCGCCCATCGAGATCAACTCCAAGGACGAGATCGGTGAAGTGGCGCGGGCGTTCGACGAGGTCCACCGCGAAGCGGTGCGCCTGGCCGGCGAGGAGTCCAAGCTCCGCAGCAACGTCAACGCGATGTTCGTGAACCTGTCGCGGCGCAGCCAGACCCTGGTCGAGCGGCAGATCACCCTCATCGACGGCCTCGAGCAGGGCGAACAGGACGAGCAGCGGCTCGGGAACCTGTTCAAGCTCGACCACCTGGCCACCCGCATGCGGCGCAACAGCGAGAACCTGCTGGTCCTCGCCGGCCAGGAGCCACCACGCCGCTGGAGCCAGCCCGTCAAGCTCGTGGACGTCGCCCGCGCCTCGCTGTCAGAGGTCGAGAACTACGAGCGCGTCGTGCTGGAGGTGCCCGAAGGCGTCTCCATCGCGGGGCAGGCCGTCAACGACATCATCCACCTGCTCGCCGAGCTGATCGAGAACGCTCTGTCGTTCTCCCCCGCGAGACCCGCGTGCCCGTCTCCGGTAGCCGGATCGACGGCGGCGGCATCATGCTCTCCATCAGCGACTCCGGCATCGGAATGACCGGGGAGGAACTCGCCCAGGCCAACCAGCGCCTGATCGACGCGCCCACCGTGGACGTGTCGGTCTCCCGCCGCATGGGCCTGTTCGTGGTCGCCCGGCTGGCGCACCGCCACGGCATCCGGGTGCAGCTGCGCCCGCACGGCTCCGGCGGCCTCACCGCGATGGTGCTCATCCCCGAATCCCTGCTCGGCACGCAGGCTCCCACGACCGCCGGCGCCGCGCCCGCGACCGCCGGTGCCGGCCTCGCCCGTGAGCAGGCCTTCCCCACGCCGCAGCCCGCGGCCGCCGCCGGCCCGTGGCCGCCGGGCGGCTACCAGCCCGGCCCCGGGCACCCGTCCTATCCCTCGTATCCGTCGGCGGAGCCGGTGCCGAGCAGCCCCTGGTCGTCGGCGCCGCAATGGCCTGCGACCGGCGACAACTGGATGGCGAGCAACTCGGCTCCCTCGTCGGACGTGTGGGTGTCCTCGCGCGGGCCCGCCACGGGAGAGACCACCGCGCTGCCACGGCGCGGCGGCCTGCCGCCGGAGGAGCCCAGCCCGTGGACACGCGGTCCCGAGCAGCGTCCGGCCCCAGCGGCCCAGCGCTACGACTTCCCGGAGACCGAGTCCGCGGCGACCGGCCCCATACCGGCGGTCAAGCCCGCCTCGGCCGGGGACGAGTACCTGCCGATCTTCGCCTCGGTCGAGTCCGCCTGGTTCGACCACGGCGTCGAGAACGGCGCGACGTGGGGCTCGGCCAAGGCCGACGCCGGCTGGAGCGCCGCCGAGGCCGTGGTCGAGCCGGTACGCGACGGGTCCACGGCCGCCGGGCTCCCCAAGCGGGTGCCCAAGGCCAACCTGGTGCCAGGCTCAGCCGAGGCCGTCTCGGCCCCGAAGGGCGTCGCGCCCATGCCGACGATCTCGCCCGACCGGGTGCGCAGCCGCCTTTCGAGCTTCCAGCAAGGGTTCAGGGCCGCTCGCGACGACATCAGCGAGGGCAGGACGTACGGGTCCGGCCCCAGGAACAACAGTAGGGACGATGGCGCATGAGCGAGCGCAGCGAGCGGCCAGTCACACACAGCCGACTGTCGTTCATGCGACCGACGGAGGAGGGCGTATGAACGACCTGAGCCACGCGGCACGCGGAGTGGACTGGTTAATCACCGACTTCGTCAGTACGGTTCCGGGGGTCGCGCACGCGGTGGTCGTCTCGTCCGACGGGCTGCCGCTCGCGGCATCGTCGGGATTCCCGGCCGACCGGGCCGATCAGCTGGCCGCCATCGCGTCGGGACTGGTGAGCCTGACGCAGGGCGCCGCCAGGGTGTTCGAAGGCGGCGCGGTCAACCAGACCATCGTGGAGATGCAGCGCGGCCTGATGCTGATCATGTCGATCAGCGACGGCTCGTGCCTGGCGGTGCTGGCGGCGCCGGACTGTGACATGGGGCTGGTGGCGTACCAGATGACGTTGATGGTCGATCGCGCCGGTCAGGTGCTGACTCCGGCTGTGCGCGCGGAGCTGCGCGCCAGCCAGTCCAGGTGATGTGAGTGACGAACCCACCATGGAACAGCGGCGGGTGGAACAGCGGCGGCTGGGAGCCACCGCCGCCTTCGCCCTCCGGCGCCGAGCCGGCCTCGCCGGTGCGGCCGTACGCCGTCACGGGCGGGCGGACGGCGCCCAAGGTGAAGCTGGCGATGGAGGCGCTGGTGTCCTCGGCGACCGCCGAGCACCGGGAGTTCTCGCACATCACGCCCGAATACAAGGCGATCAGCCAGCTCTGCCTGCAGGTCAGGTCGGTGGCGGAGGTCTCGGCGCTGCTGCGGATCCCGCTCGGCGTGGTGCGTGTTCTGATCGCGGACATGGCGGCAGAAGGCCTCGTACGAGTGCATCAGCCGCAGCTGGATGCGGGTAGACCGGACGTCAACCTGCTGGAAAGGGTGCTCAGTGGACTACGCAGGCTCTAGCCCCGGCCTGACCTCGACGAAGATCGTCGTGGCCGGGGGCTTCGGCGTGGGTAAGACGACGTTCGTCGGCGCGGTGTCGGAGATCATGCCGTTGACCACGGAGGCCGTCATGACCGACGCCTCCGCCGGCATCGACGACCTGGGCATGACGCCCCTGAAGTCGACGACGACCGTGGCCATGGACTTCGGGCGCGTCTCGCTGGACCGTGACCTGATCCTTTACCTGTTCGGCACCCCCGGGCAGCATCGGTTCTGGTTCATGTGGGACGACCTGGTACGCGGCGCGATCGGCGCCGTCGTGCTGGTGGACACGCGCCGCCTGGCCGACAGCTTCCCCGCCATCGATTACTTCGAAGAGGCCCAGCTGCCGTTCATCGTGGGGGTGAACGGCTGGGACGGGGAGTACCCGCACAGCGACGGCGAGGTGCGCGACGCCCTGACCTTGGCGCCGCACATCCCGATGGTGCGGCTCGACGCCCGCTCGAAGGACTCGGTCAAAGGCGCTCTGATCAACCTGGTCGAGCACGCGCTCACGGTTCGCATGGCCGTGCCAGGCTGGAGCGGCTAGGAGAGCGGATAGGCTGGAGTCTCCGACGTACATTCGCTTCGAGGACTGGCCAACCACGTGTTCGAGACGCTATCCGACCGGCTGACATCGGTCTTCTCCTCCCTCCGAGCCAAGGGCCGGCTGTCCGACGCCGACATCGACGCCACCACTCGCGAGATCCGCATCGCCCTGCTGGAGGCCGATGTCGCGCTGCCGGTGGTGAAGACTTTCGTCGCCCAGGTGAAGGAGCGCGCCCGCGGCTCCGAGGTCTCGCAGGCGCTCAACCCGGCGCAGCAGGTCGTCAAGATCGTCAATGACGAGCTGATCGAGATTCTCGGCGGTGAGACCCGCAGGCTCCGCTTCGCCAAGACGCCGCCGACCGTCATCATGCTCGCCGGTCTGCAGGGCGCCGGTAAGACCACGCTGGCCGGCAAGCTGGCCAGGTGGCTGCGCGAGCAGGGCCACGCGCCCATGCTGGTCGCCGCCGACCTGCAGCGCCCCAACGCCGTCCAGCAGCTCCAGGTCGTGGGCGAGCGCGCGCAGGTCGCCGTCTACGCGCCCGAGCCGGGCAACGGCGTCGGCGACCCGATCGGGGTCGCCCGCACGTCGCTCGACGAGGCCAAGCGCCTGAATCACGACATCGTCATCATCGACACCGCCGGCCGCCTGGGCATCGACCAGGAGATGATGAAGCAGGCCGCCGACATCCGCGACGTGGTCCAGCCCGACGAGATCCTGTTCGTCGTGGACGCCATGATCGGCCAGGACGCCGTCACCACGGCCCAGGCGTTCATGGAGGGTGTCGGTTTCGACGGCGTCGTGCTGACCAAGCTCGACGGCGACGCCCGAGGCGGTGCCGCGCTGTCGGTCAGGCACATCACCGGCCGGCCGATCATGTTCGCGTCGACGGGCGAGAAGCTCGAGGACTTCGACGCCTTCCACCCGGACCGGATGGCGTCCCGCATCCTCGACATGGGTGACATCCTCACCCTGATCGAGCAGGCGCAGAAGACGTTCGACGAGGAGCAGGCCGCCAAGATGGCCGGCAAGCTCACGTCGGGCGAGAGCTTCACGCTCGAGGACTTCCTCGAGCAGATGATGATGGTCCAGAAGATGGGGCCGATCAAGAACCTGCTCGGCATGATGCCCGGCATGGGGCAGATGCGCGACCAGCTCAACGCGATCGACGACCGGGACCTGGACCGCATCGCCGCGATCATCCGCTCCATGACGCCGGCCGAGCGCCAGGACCCCAAGATCATCAACGGGTCGCGTCGCGCGCGCATCGCCGGCGGCTCCGGCGTCACGGTCACCGCCGTGAGCAACCTGGTCACCCGCTTCTTCGAGGCGCAGAAGATGATGAAGCGCATGGCCGGGGGCATGGGCATCCCCGGGATGCCGGGCGGGCGTGGCAAGGCGGCCAAGGCGGCCAAGAAGAGCAAGAAGGGGCGGCGGGTCAGCGGGGACCCGCGGAAGGCGGCGCTGGAGAAGGCGTCCTCGTCCGGTGAGGCTCCGGCGCAGCCGAAGCAGGGCGGGATGCTGGGGAATCTGCAGGGCAAGCTGCCTCCGGGGATGGAGTTGCCGCCGGGCTTCGATCCCTCCAAGTTCAAGCTTCCCGGCCAGCAGTGACCACCCGCCGCACCCCGAAGGCACGTTCTCGGGGTGCTGCCCTTTTCGGGGCCCGTCCTTCGGATGGGGAGTCGCTCCCCACTCCGGTGCCGGCGGGCAGGGCGGGGAGGCGGGATTGTTGCCGAGCCTTTGCGGCGCCGTTCCGCATGCGGTCGTAGGCAGTGCCGTCGATCTGGCAGAATGACATGTTGGAACACCGTGACCAGGCGGGCGCCCTCTAACCTCCCGCCGGCCGCGTCTGTCCCTGGAGCGTCGTCCAGCCGTGCCCCACTCGGCGAAGCGCCGTTCACCCACGCTCGAATGCAGGAGAGACCACACCCGTGGCAGTCAAGATCAAGCTCAAGCGGCTCGGCATGATCCGCAACGCTCAATACCGTATCGTCGTCGCCGACAGCCGCACCAAGCGTGACGGCCGGGCGATCGAGGAGATCGGCCTGTACCACCCGAAGGACGACCCTTCGCGCATCGAGGTCAACGCCGAGCGTGCGGCTTACTGGCTCGGGGTCGGCGCGCAGCCGACCGAGCCGGTGCTCAAGCTGCTCAAGCTCACCGGTGACTGGCAGAAGTTCAAGGGCGAGCCCGCCCCGGCGCCGCTGAAGGTGGCCGAGCCCAAGCCTGACCGTCACGCCATCTACGAGGCCGCGGCCAAGGAGGCGCTGTCCGGTGGCGACACCGGCACGGCCGCCACCACGCCGAAGCGGGCCAAGAAGAAGGAAGAGGCCGAGGCCCCCGTCGAGACCCCGACCGAGGGCGAGGCCTGACGTGCTCGAGGAGGCTCTCGAGCACCTCGTGAAGGGCATCGTCGAACATCCTGACGATGTCCGGGTCCGCGCACGCCGCATTCGCAGCGGGCGCGTCCTGGAGGTCCGGGTGCACCCCGAGGACCTGGGTAAGGTCATCGGACGCGGCGGGCGCACCGCCAAGGCGCTGCGTACAGTCGTGAACGCCCTGGCCGACGGGAAGTATGTACGGGTCGACCTGCTCGATCTGCACGAAGCAGTCCGTTAGCGTCAGGTTTCCGCGCCCTCATCGGTTTGCCGACCGATGGGGGCGCTTGCGTTAAGAAAGGGCACATTCACGTGCAGCTGGTCGTCGGCCGGATAGGCCGTCCGCACGGGGTACGCGGTGAAGTGACCGTGGAGGTACGCACCGACGAGCCCGAGCGGCGCTTCGCCGTCGGCACGTCGATCGCGACCGACCCCGCAGGCAGGGGGCCGCTCGTCGTCGCCGCCCGCCGGTGGCACAAGGGCATCCTGCTGGTGTGGTTCGAGGGCGTCACCGGCCGCGACGCGGCCGAGGAGCTGCGGGACACCATGCTGGTCATCGACTCGGCCGACGTGGAGCCGTCCGACGACCCCGACGAATTCCACGACCACCAGCTCATCGGCCTGGCGGTGGAGACCGTCGCCGGCGACCCGGTGGGCGAGGTCACCGACGTCCTGCACCATGGGCAGGACCTGCTGGTCGTCAGCAGGAAGGGCGCGGACGAGGCGCTCATCCCGTTCGTCAAGGCGCTGGTGCCCGAGGTGGACCTGCAGGGCGGGCGGCTCGTCGTCGACCCGCCGGAGGGTCTGCTGTGATGCGGCTCGACATCATCTCCATCTTTCCCGAGTACTTCGCGCCGCTGGACGTGTCGCTGATCGGCAAGGCACGTGAGCGCGGCACGCTCGACGTACGCATCCACCAGCTGCGGGACTGGACCCACGACGTGCACAAGACGGTGGACGACACGCCGTACGGCGGTGGTCCCGGCATGGTCATGAAGCCCGAGGTGTGGGGCGAGGCCATCGACGCGGTGATCGGGGACGGCGCGCCGCGGATGATCGTGCCGACGCCGAGCGGGCGGCCGTTCACGCAGGAGCTCGCGCAGGAGCTGGCGGGGGAGCCGTGGTTGCTGTTCGCGTGCGGGCGGTACGAGGGGATCGACTCGCGGGTCATGGCCGAGTACGCCACCCGGCTGCCCGTGGACGAGGTCAGCATCGGTGATTACGTGCTGGCCGGAGGCGAGGTCGCGGTGCTGGTCATGGTGGAGGCCATCGGCCGGCTGCTGCCCGGCGTGCTGGGCAACGCCCAGTCGGCCGTGGACGACTCCTTCGCGCCCGGGTCCATGCGTAACCTGGTCGAGGGCCCCGTTTACACCAAACCGCCCGTCTGGCGCGGCCACGAGGTGCCTGCCGTGTTGCTCTCCGGGCACCACGGGAAGGTGGCCAGGTGGCGACGGGACGAGGCGCTGCGCCGCACCGTGCGGAACCGGCCCGAGCTGGCCGCGGCACTCGACCCCGACACGCTCGACAAACACGACAGGAAGCTCCTGGAGGAGCTCTCGTTTCGCGTCCTGCCGGAAGATATGGCAAACTGAATCGCTGCCAACTGTCAATTGGTTGGTCAGCCATGCCCGGGAAACGATCCCGGGTTCATCACATCAGCAGGCGCGTCCGCCGCGAGCCACGGCCGGGTGGACCTCCGCGTGCTCACGAGGACTTGAGGACAGCTCTCATGCACACGAAGATCCAGGAGCTCGAGAAGGCGACCCTGCGCAGCGACGTGCCGGGTTTCCGCCCCGGTGACACGCTCGAGGTTCACGTACGAGTCGTCGAAGGCAACCGCTCCCGTATCCAGGTCTTCAAGGGCTTCGTGCTGCGCAGGCAGGGCAGCGGCGCCCGCGAGACCTTCACGGTCCGCAAGGTCAGCTACGGCGTCGGCGTCGAGCGCACCTTCCCCGTGCACAGCCCGGTCATCGAGAAGATCGTGCTCGTGACCCGCGGCGACGTGCGCAGGGCGAAGCTCTACTACATGCGTGACCTGCGCGGCAAGGCCGCCCGTATCCGCGAGAAGCGCGAGACGACGACCGCGAAGTAGCCCCTGGTCTTTCCCCGAATGGTCCGCGCCACCCGGCGCGGACCATTCGGCTTTACAGGGCCGTTCCCTTTATGTGGAGCGACTCGTGCTCGGTGTAACGTCGGTCCAGGCTTGCCGAGCCGATTCATCATCTAGGCTCGTCAGCGATGACTAGCGAGAGCCAGGAGTACGGCGCGGCGCGCCGCCCTGTCGAGGACGAGGTGGACGTGGTCGCCGAAGAGACTCAGAAGCCGGCCAAGGACAAGAAACAGGAGAAGAAGGGGTCGTTCTGGAAAGAACTTCCCGTTCTTGTCGTGGTGGCCCTGGTGCTGGCCCTGATCATCAAGACGTTTGTGGTTCAGGCGTTCTACATCCCGTCGGAGTCGATGGAGAACACCCTGCTGAAGAATGACAGGGTCCTGGTCAACAAGCTCGTCTACCACACGCGCGACATCGAGCGCGGCGATGTGGTGGTCTTCTCGGGCGTCGACTCCTGGGACGGCGAGTTCCAGTTGGAGGAGCCGTCCAACGCGGTCGCGGGGTTCTTCCTGTGGGTGGGCACGGCGTTCGGCATCGTGCCCGGCGAGAAGGACTACATCAAGCGGGTCATCGGCATCGGTGGGGACCACGTCAAGTGTTGCGACTCCAAGGGACGCATCACGGTCAACGGCACGCCCATCGACGAGGAGAGTTATCTCTACCCCGGTAACGTTCCATCCGACAAGTTCTTCGACATCACGGTGCCGCAAGGGCGGTTGTGGGTCATGGGCGACCACCGCTCGGTCTCGCTCGACTCGCGTTCCCACACCGGCGACCCGGGTGGCGGTTCCATTCCCGAAGGTCAGGTCATCGGGCGGGCGTTCGTGAAGGTCTGGCCGTTCGACCGGGCGGGCGTGATCGACATCCCGGACACGTTCGCGCAGCCCGCGCTGCAGGCGCTCGGCGGGTCCATGCCGCTGGTCGCCGGGTTCGGGCTGGCCGTACCCTTGGTCCTGGTTCGTCGGCGCCGGCTGCGGAGGAGGCGTTGATGGCCGTCACCAAGAAGGCGGAGGGCGTGGGGAAAGAGAAGAAGAAGGGCGGCTTCCGCGAAACGCTGCTGCTGCTCGTCCTGGGCATCGGCCTCGCGTTGTTGCTGCAGGCGTTCGTGGTCGGCTCGTTCTACATCCCGTCCGTCTCGATGGAGAACACTCTGCTGGTCAACGACCGCGTGTTCGTCAACAAGCTCGCGGGCAAGCCGGAGCGCGGCGACATCGTGGTGTTCAAGGGCTGGAACGGCGAGGACACCATCAAGCGCGTCATCGGCGTCGGCGGCGACAAGGTGGTGTGCTGCGACTCGAAAAAGCGCATCAGCGTCAACGGCACGCCCCTGGACGAGACGTCCTACCTGTACCCCGGCGATTACGCTTCCGATGACAAGTTCAACATCACCGTGCCTGCCGGGAAACTGTGGCTGATGGGAGATCATCGCAGCGCCTCAGCCGACTCCCGGGCCCACATGGATGAGCCGGGTAAGGGGTTCATCTCCGAAGAGGCGGTGGTCGGCAAGGCGGTCGTGCGGTATTGGCCGCTGTCCCGCGGCTATCTCTTCTCCCGGCCCGACATTTTCGACAAGGTCAAGTAGAGAGGGCTTTCGGTCGCGGGCTGCGGCGAATGGGGCGTACGCTGCCTCTGTCATGACAGTTGCGTTCCGCCCTCGACCGAGTGTCGTCCGGCGCGATTCCGGACTCTACGCCTATGAGCGGGCGCTGGCCCGTCGCGGCCTCACCCCGATCGCCGGCGTCGACGAGGCAGGCCGCGGCGCCTGCGCGGGGCCGCTCGTGGTGGCGGCCGTGATCCTGCGCAGGGAGATCGACGGCCTCGGCGACTCGAAACTCCTCACGCCTGCGGTGCGCGAGCGTCTCTACGATCGGATCACGCGTGTCTCCCACGTAGGCATCGTGATCATCCCGCCGGGGGAGATCGATGCCAAAGGTCTTCACAAGTGCAACGTTTCAGGAATGCGGCGAGCTGTTGCACAGTTGCCCTGTGACCCGGAGTACATCCTGACGGACGGCTTCCCGGTACCCGGGCTGCCCGCGCCGTCGCTCGCCGTGTGGAAGGGGGATCAGGTGGCCGCGTGCGTGGCGGCCGCGTCCATCGTGGCCAAGGTGACGAGGGACCGCCTGATGGTGGGGCTCGACGAACGTTTCCCGCAGTACGGCTTCGCCGAGCACAAGGGGTACGTCACACCGGGGCATCGGCTGGCGCTGGAAGCGCACGGCCCATGTCCTGATCACCGTTACTCCTTCGTCACGGTGGCCAGGGAGATGGGTGAGAATGAAATGGGGGCCGGGGTTGCCTGAGCAGGCAAACCGGGGGACCGGTACGACAGGAGGACCGCGATGAGCGCAGAGGATCTCGAAAAGTACGAAACCGAGATGGAGCTGCAGCTTTACCGCGAATACCGTGATGTCGTCGGTTTGTTCACATACGTCGTGGAGACTGAGCGGCGCTTCTATCTGACCAACTCGGTCGACCTCGACGTCCGTACCGCGGAGAACGGCGATGTCTTCTTCGATGTGAAGATGCAGGACGCTTGGGTGTGGGACATGTATCGGCCGGCGCGATTCGTGAAGAACGTGCGGGTGGTCACGTTTAAGGATGTCAACGTGGAGGAGCTGGCCAAGGCCGATCTGGAGATGCCGAAGGAAGGGTTCTCGGGGTAGCCCGTGTTCGAGCGGGGTGGGTCGGGTGGCTCTCGGCTCGTCCGCCTACCGTCCGCCAGGTCGGGCGTGGCCCGCCTACCGTCCGCTGGGTCCGGTCGGGTCCGGGGCCCGCTTGGCAGTGGTCGATGCGCGCGTCTGCCTGCCCTGGAACGTAGCCTGGCACCATTCTCGGCGGCCTCCTCGGTTGGTTCCTGGGCTCGGCTCCTCGTCGGTGGGGGATGCCTCGCGCGAAGTCGCATGCCGATGGCTCGGTGACCGTTCCTGCATGATCCACGGTTTTGCCTCGATCGACAGTCGCCAGGGCTGGATCGGCGGCTACTTGACGATCTCGGATCAACAGGTGGTCCACACCATCGACCGGGATGCCAAGGTCTTGCGGAGGACCATCCCGCGGGCAGGAGCAGGCGTCGAGATCCAGACGCCACAGGGTGCGGAATTCGTGACCGTCGGTCTCACGACGCCGGATGGGCGACACTTCAAGATCAATTTCGATCGTATCTATGACGAGGCCCTCGACCGGTTCCGCTGACCCCGCCCTACCGGTGTAGCTGGCAGCCGACACGGCTAGCGATCAATCTGCAGCCCGCGCTGCCACCTCGGCAGGTCTTCCCGCGGCGTCAGGCTTACCGGCTCTGTGAGGTCGCGTCCCGCCACGGTGTCTATGTCTATTGCCTGCGGCACCACCATCCGGCACCAGACCGCGCCCGCACGGCTTCGCCTGCCTCGGCGCTGAACGTTTATGGACCTGGCGCTCCCGCGCATGCCTGGCGCTGCCCGCCCTGGCGCTGCCCGCCCTGGCACTGCCCGCGCCTGGCGCTGCGTGTGCCTGGCGCTGCTCGTGTGCCTGCTGCTGCCCATGTGCCTGCCGCTGCGTGTGTGCCTGCTGCTGCGCGTATGCCTGGCACTTCTCGTTTAGCTAGCGCTCCGCGCATGCCTGGCACTTCGCGTAGGCCTGGACACCCTCCGCATGTCTGTCGCCCTTGCGCGCCTGCAAGCCCCACGTGCTTGCCTCCACGTGTTTGCCTCCACGTGTTTGCCTCCACGTGTTTGCCTCCACGTGCCTGGCGCCTTGAGGCGAAGGCGCCTTGAGGCTAAGAGGTCCTAACAAAATGATCTAAGAATAAAGGTGATCATCTTCAGGTTGATCATCGCTGTGAGTAAGGGCGAGCAGCCACCGTGGATCGTGCCCGACGAGTTGTGGGCGCGGATTGAGCCGTTGTTGCCGATTGTGCCACGCCGTGCCGATCACCCGGGCCGCAAGCGCCTGGATAACCGGAAGGTCCTGTCGGGCATCCTGTTCGTGCTCTACACAGGCATTGCCTGGGAGTTCCTGCCGCAAGAGCTTGGCTTCGGTTCGGGGATGACCTGCTGGCGCAGGTTGCGGGACTGGCATCAGGCCGAGGTGTGGGACAAGCTGCACCAGTTGCTGCTCGCCGAGTTGCACGCCGCTGGTCAGCTGGACTGGTCCAAGGCGGTGATCGACAGCTCCCACGTCCGGACGCTCAAGGGTGGCCCAAAACCGGGCCGAGCCCGGTTGACCGCGCCAAGCCGGGCTCGAAACACCACGTCATCACCGACGGCAATGGGATCCCCCTCGCCGTGTCGTTAACCGGCGGCAACCGCAACGACGTCACTCAGCTCCTGCCGCTGATCAAGGCCATCCCGCCGGTGCGCGGCCGCCCTCGCAAGCGGCCCGCCTCCGCCTGCGCATCCGCTGGGAGGTCCGCGACGACATCCACGAGGCCTTCATGACCCTCGCCGCCGCAATCATCTGCTGGCGACGGCTCACGAGAAGCTGATAACAGGTCAGCGATCGGATCCAACCGCCGACAGGTCCCCAACGGCGTCGGCGTAGTAGGCCGAGTCTGCCAGGTGGAACGCGATCTGCCGGAATGTCCAGCCCTCACCGGGCGACCGGTCGAGCTGGTCTGGAGTGAGCGCGGTCAGTCGGTCGGCCCAGATCCGGCTGAGCCGGGTGAGCCGGCTCCTGGCCTCGTTCAGGTCTTGGTCGGTGAAGGGCGCCAGATCGGCAGGAGTTGTGCTCGCCGACGCATGCCAGCGATCAGGGATCGTTGGGTCGCCGGCCAGCCGTGCTTCCACCTCGGCGAGGTGATCGATGAGGTGATCGGTGACTCGGCGGATTGCCTTGTGCGGGGTGTAGACCCGCTCATCGGCGCGCACCGGGCGACCGTCCCACGTTGTCCAGGTCGCCGCCAGGTCGAGTACGTGGTCGATCATCGACGTGACGACCAGCGCCGGTTCGCGATTATCAGTGGTCGGAATCTCATCGGACAACCACGGCCTCCAGTTCAGTGCGTTACACGACCGGACAGGGCACACTCACTGACCACAACCCGGCGGAGACCGACAACGGCTCCGGAACGCAACTTAGGCTCCAGACATCTCGATGGGCATCGAAGCATGGATGCACGGCCGGTCAAGATTCATTTTGTTAGGACCTCTAAGGCCCCCTGAGATGCCTCTGGCGCCGAGACGTTCCTCGTCACGTCCGCTTACGACGTCGGCGTGTGGGTCGCATCTCACGCTCGACACCGTCTTCATCGCAGCATGCCCTGGCATTTCACCCCCAAGTCGCCAACAGATCGCGGCCCCCTATCCACAAGCCACAGCGCTCATCGCTCCACAATCCCCAGAATCCCGCTCGGCTCGACGGCCACCACCCCCCATCCGCCAAGGTCGGTTCCCGTACCGGACCGGACCGAAGCCGACCTGACGGAGGGGCGCATGGCCACGAAGAACGACCTCGAGCTCGGCAAACAGGGCGAGCAAATAGCCGTGATCTACCTGGAGGCCAAGGGCATGAAGATCCTCGAACGCAACTGGCGCTGCCGTTACGGAGAGATCGACATCATCGCCGAAGACGGCCCCACCCTCGTCGTCGTCGAAGTCAAGACCCGATCGAGCAGATCCCACGGCACAGCCCTGGAGTCCGTGAACCCTGCCAAGCTGGAGTGTCAATCCCCTCAAAGCGTGGAGACGGATCTATGCCACAGCGGTCCTCAGCAGGGCCGATGAGGCTGTCCTCTTCTCGATCATGTGACGTTCGAATGTGATGGGCGCCAAGCCGTCGTTCGCACTGTGTCTGCGGATGGTGTTATAGAAGTCCGCGATCCAGGTGGCGATCTTCAGACGGGCTTCGGCCCGGGTGCGGAACCGGTGACGGTGCACGTACTCGACCTTGAGCGTGCTGTTGAACGCCTCGGCCGCTGCGTTATCGAGCGCTTATCCGGCTAATGACGCTGGTTCTGGGCGTTGGCCGGTTAACGCTTTCAGCTGACCCGGGTGGTAAGTCGGCGGAGTTGCTCTTCGTGGCGCCGGACGCGTGCAGCGACGGCTTCCAGGGCGGTGT
>NZ_VCKY01000498.1 GCF_005889735.1 Nonomuraea turkmeniaca | reverse complement strand
TAGGCACCGTAAGATGTGTATACGAGACAGGACGACGGCCCCCGCCGCGGCGACCGGCTCCCAAACGACGACCCCCGCCGCCGAAACAACCGACACCACCGCCCCAACGACCGCCTCCACCGCCGAAGCGCCGGACTCCACCGCTCGCATGGCGGGCCCCGGCACCGCGCCGGCTCGAGCCACGGTCACCCCACCCACCGCGGTCCCGCTCGATGCCCGATACGCCGAAGCCCGGGACACACTGCGAGCCTGGCTGGACGCGGGCATCCTGGTGCCGGACGAGCAGCCGGCGCTGTACGTGTACGAGCAGACCGGCCCGGACGTCCTCCAGCGCGGCCTGATCGGCGATGTGGGCCTGGCCGACCCGGGGCAGCACATCATCCTTCCTCACGAGGACGTGATGCCTGGCCCGGTCGCCGACCGCCTCGCACTCATGAGCACCACGCAGGCCAACCTCGAGCCGATCTTCCTCCTCTACGGGGGCGACGGCGGCGCGGCAACCCGCCTGGTGGACGAGGTGGCCACGAAGCGCCGCCCCCTCGTGACCGCCCGCACGGAGGACGGCCTCACACACCGCCTATGGGCGATCACGGACGAGACGGAGATGACCGCGATCAACGCCGACCTCCACGATCGTCAGGCTTTGATCGCCGACGGCCATCACAGGTACGCGACGTACCGCGTACTCCAACGCCAAGAACGCGCCACGCGCCTCCACCACCAGGGGAGCACCACCGACCCCCAGCACCCGGATGGCCCCACCAACCTCCCCGACCCGCACCACACCAGCGGTCCCCCTGACCAGGAGAGCCCCACGGGACTCCCCTACCCGAACGACGCCACCAGTCCCGAACGTCGGGAAACCGGCCAACACGCCGCGAAAGGCCGGCCCTCCCCTGCGGAAGGCCTGGTCGCCCCGTGGGACTTCGGCCTGGCCTTGCTCGTCGATTCGACCGCGTACCCGCCCGACCTCAAAGCCATCCACCGCGTGATCCCCGGCCTCTCCCTAGCCGAAGCGACCGTCAAGGCCAGGGGCGCATGGCAGGTCCACGAGTATGACGGCCTGACCGAGGGCCTGGCCGCGCTCGAGAGTGCCCCTGAGCCGGCGTTCCTGCTCGCGGGCGAGGACGGCGCGCACCTCCTGGTGGATCCCGACCCCGTCCAGCTCGCCCGCGCCATGCCACCCGACCACTCCAACCGCTGGAACTCCCTCAACACCTCGGTCCTCACCGAGTTCATCCTTCCCAGGGTGTGGGGTATGCGCGACGACGAGCAGACCGTACGGATCGTCCATCACGACGCGGAGGCCGCAGTGCGGCTGGCCGCACGTACCGGCGGCACCGCCGTGATACTCAAGCCACTGGCGATCGACGACGTGCTGGCCGTCGCCGCAGGGGGCGAACGTGTCCCCCGCAAGTCCACCTCCTTCGGCCCGAAACCCAGAACAGGCCTGGTCCTCCGCACGTTCGCGATCGACTGAGTCGCCTCTTCCCGGTAGAAGCCCGGCCCGCTCCACAGCACCGAGCGCCGCCTTTGCCAGAAAGACTCAGCCCTGCGTCAGAGGGCATAGCGCTCCCTCCGGCAGAGCGATGTCTTGAGCAGCGCATGCCCCAACAGCCTGCCCACCGCCCGCGGACGCCGCTCTGCGCACGGAACCCACACCACACCCCGCACCACACCGCCGCGTACCACACTGCGCACGTCACTGCACACGTCACTGCACACAGGGCACGGGACCCGGCAGGGAACCCGCACCACACCGCACACCAACATCGCGCCCCACAGTGCGCACGTCAGCGCACACAGGGCACGTCAGCGCACACAGGGCACGTCACCGCGCACAGGGCACGCGAACGCGCACAGGGCACGGGACCGCGCACAGGGCACGGGACCGCGCACAGGGCACGGGACCGCGCATAGGGCACGGGACCGCGCACGGAACCCGCAGCACACCGCACCCGCACCGCACCCCACGGCACCGCGCAGGCGGCACGGCACGGGCACGGCGGTGGAGCTGTGGCGGCTCGCGGCACGCGACTGCGGGAGTTGCAGCGCCCCCAATGCGCGGTGACAGCTACAGCAGCCCCCGGTGCGCTCTACTCCAAGCAGGACCCCACCC
>NZ_VCKY01000497.1 GCF_005889735.1 Nonomuraea turkmeniaca | reverse complement strand
GTGACGTAGTCGGCGTAGGCTCCGGCCGGGCGCGGGAACCAGGGCATGCCATACACCGGGTCACCGGCCTGGAGGGTGGTCACCCCGAAGCCGACCTGCTCCACCACGCCCGAGACGTCCCAGCCCAGCACGAACGGCGGCTCGCCCAGCACCCCGGCCATCCCGCCGCCGGCGCGGGTCTTCCAGTCGACCGGGTTGACCCCGGCCGCGTGCACCCTCACCAGCACCTCGGTCGGCAACGGTTCCGGACGCGGTACCCGCACCACCTCCAGCACCTCGGCACCGCCGAAGGCGGCCTGGGTGATCGCACGCATCGTGGACATGATTTCCCCCTGCTTGCTTGAAGATCGGAATGGCGAACGAAGCGTTCGCATCGGTGTTCGTGGCGAACGACCCGCAAACTATCCAAGAGGGGGTAGTAACCTGCAAGGACTACTACTACCTAATGGGAATTACGAGAGATGAGAGGCCCCATGGTCGCCAGCTGTGCCACCGGCCGGCACGATCACCACGATGTCTACGCGGCACAGTGTCCCTGCCGCCAGGTACTGGACCTGCTGGCCAACAAGTGGTCCGCACTGACCATCGGCGCCCTGGAGGACGGTCCCCAGCGCTTCGGTGAACTCCAGCGCCATCTGCAGGGCGTCAGTCCCAAGGTGCTCACCCAGACGCTGCGACGGCTGGAGGAAAGCGGATTTGTCGACCGCACCATCTACCCGGCCGTGCCCCTGCACGTCGAATACGCCCTGACCGACCTGGGCCGCAGCGTAGCGGTCCCGCTGCGGCAACTACGCGACTGGGTCGAACACCACCTGGATGAGATCCAGCCACCCCTGTCCGCCTGACCGACCTGCCCGTGACGCCCCGCGGGCGGACGGGGTCCAGCCACGACACGCCACCACACGGCCGATCTCTGTCCCGGCCCCGCCGAATAGCGACAAGATTCCCTGCCCCGCATCGCCCAAAGCCACAGGCAGGGCGGCCTGTCGGGATTAGGTAGTCGCCGAGGGCTTCCACCCGGCCGAAGGGGTGCTGCTGTTCGAGGACCCGGCGACCACCTCCAAGATTCCCGCGCTGGAGCGGCCCGCGTTCGCCAAGATCGCCGCCGCCGCGCACCCCGGCGGCACTCTCACGGTGTAGGAACCGTTCCGGCTCTGCCGCGGCCTGATCGCCATCCATGCCGTGCGTGACTGGTGCCAGGCGCGCGGCGTGGTGCTGCGAGTCCTGTCGGGCCGCTATCCGACTTTTCATGATCTGGCCGTGCGCAGGGAGTGAGCCGGGCCGCCGTCCGGACCGCGCTGGCCGGGCTGAGAACTTGGTCGTCACGCGTGAGGGCGCGTCGATCGCGACGATCTCAAGCACCATTGACGTGGTCCAAGCGCCATCGTCGATCGCGACGCACCGCTCGGCATCGGGGCCGGCGGCCCGTACGAGTGGGCGGAGGCGTGGGGGCCCGGCATCCCGACCGCGACCTGCACGACTGGACCCAGGAAGGTCGCGAGCTGACCCATCGGTTCCCAGAGCCCGCCTGGGAAGAACGCGCCGACGCATCGAGGCCGGGCGCCGCGCCCGTGAGGATGCTCTGGTGGACGCGCTCGCCGAGCGGGGCGGCCGACCGCCTGGCGGCGGGCGGGGAAAAGTACCGCCAGATCCTCGACGTGGGGCAGGCCACCATCGCCCACGCCCTGTACACCGCCCGCCGCGCTCTTCCCGAGGACCCCGAGCGCACGGCCGTCCGTCATGCCCCGGACGACCTCACCGCCCGGCACCTGCCGCAGGCCGACGCCGAGCGCATCGCGAACGTCCAGCTCGACAGCGAGATCGAAGCGGGCCCCCAACGTGACCGCCTGGTGCCGCCGGGCCGTCGCCGAGTACCTCGCGCCCGCCCCCGACCCGGTCGCGGCCGGCATCGACGGGTTCCTCCCTCCTCAGGACGCCTGAACAGCGCGGAGTCTGGCCAGAAGCGCCATGAGCACACGTAACCACACCCACCCGCCCGAGCACATCGCCGGTGCGAGGGGTTTGCGGGCACCCTCTCCCCCGCGGAGGTGAGGAAAGGATCGCCCCCGCCGGTGATCCCATCTCGCGGCTGAGAGTTTGCCCTGTCGACGACGGCGCGTAGGCGCCGGTCGTCGGCGTGGCGGTTTCGCAGATGATGCGGCGCTAGCCGAGATTCAGAACCTCATCGTCCGCGTGCGTGCCGAACTCGGCGACGCGCACCT
>NZ_VCKY01000496.1 GCF_005889735.1 Nonomuraea turkmeniaca | reverse complement strand
ATAAGAGACAGCCCCGGAGCAGCTCCGCCTGCTGTGACCCCGCGGCCGCAGACCGCTCTTAAATCGCTCGCGCCCGTCCGCCCGCTGGTGGCACGATGGCCGGGACCTGCAGGCCGACTACCAGGAGCATGCGATGCGAGGCCGCCTCGAAATCTCCCAGCGCCCCATTGGCACGAGAGTTCTCGAGGGCTCCACCACACATGCACATCCTCAACATCGGCATCCTCGCGCATGTGGACGCGGGTAAGACCAGCCTCACTGAGCGGCTGCTGTTCGAGACCGGCGTCATCGCCCGGCTCGGCAGCGTCGACGAGGGCAGCACGCAGACCGACACCGGCGAGATCGAACGCCGCCGCGGCATCACCATCCGCACGGCCGTCGCCTCCTTCACCCTGGGTGACCTGCGGGTCAACCTGGTGGACACGCCGGGCCACGCCGACTTCGTGGCCGAGGTGGAGCGGGCGCTCGGCGTGCTCGACGGCGCCGTGCTGGTGTTGTCGGCCGTCGAGGGTGTCCAGCCGCACACCCGGGTCCTGATGAAGACCCTGCGCAAGTTGCGCCTCCCCACGCTGATCTTCGTGAACAAGATCGACCGGATGGGCGCCAGGGAGCGGGAGGTGCTGGCCGGCATCCGCCGCCGCCTCTCGCCGTACAGCGTCGCGCTGAACACCGTGCACGACATCGGCTGCGCGGCGGCCACCACCCACGACCTTCCCGCCGAAGCGGTGGAGGCGGCGGCGGAGATCCTGGCCGAGCGGGACGACGACCTGCTGGAGTCGCTGGTCGACGGCAAGACCCCCGACGTGGAGCAGGTACGCGCGGCGCTGGCCCGGCAGTGCGCCGGCGGGTCGGCGCACCCGGTCCTGTACGGGTCGGCGATGACCGGCCAGGGCGTCGGCGACCTCCTGGACGCCATCGCCCACCTCCTGCCGTCCGTCCATCGTCCGGACGACGAGGAGGACGAGCGGCCGGCCGCGGCGACCGTGTTCGCGATCGAGCGCGCCCCGTCCGGCGAGAAGGCCGCCTACCTCCGGGTCCGCGCGGGCGTGCTGCGGCCACGCGAGCACCTCACCTTCCACCAGGCCCGGCGGCAGGGCCGGACCTACGACGGCCGCCTGACCACGCTGACCGTCGCCGGCGCGCCGGAGCAACGCCAGGCGATGGCGGGCGACATCGTCAAGGTGTGGGGCGTGCCGGAGGTACGCGTCGGCGACCACGTCGGCGAGCCGCCCCCGGGCGGCCGGTCGCCGCACTTCAGCCCGCCCAGCCTGGAGACGGTCGTGCGCCCGCTCGTGCCGGGTCACGAGCCCCGCCTGCACGCCGCCTTGCTGACCCTCGCCGAGCAGGACCCCCTGATCGGCACTCGGACGCTGGCCGGCGGCGAGACGTCGGTCCTGCTGTACGGGGAGGTGCAGAAGGAGGTCATCGGCGAGACCCTGGCCAGGGAGTTCGGCGTCGAGGCGGTGTTCGAGCCGAGCCGCCCCGTCTACTTCGAGCGCCCGTCCGGCGCCGGCGAGGCCGTCGAGGAGATCCAGCGCCACGGCCCCAACGAGTTCATGGCGACCGTCGGCCTGCGGGTGGAGCCGGCCGCTCCGGGCTCGGGCGTCGGCTACCGGCTGGAGGTCGATCTCGGCTCCCTGCCTCTGGCCTTCCACCGGGCGATCGAGGAGAGCGTACGCCTCACGCTGCGCGCGGGCCCGCACGGCTGGCCGGTCACCGACGTCATGGTCACCCTCACCAGGACCGGATACGACGCGCCGTCCACCGTGGCGGCCGACTTCCGCGGCCGTACCCCGAGCGTGCTCAGACGGGCGCTGCGCCGGGCGGGCACCACCGTGTACCAGCCGTGCCACCGCTTCGAGGTCGAGGTCCCGCTGGAGGCGTTCAGCGCGGTCACGGGCGCGCTGGCGGCGCTCGGCGGCGAGTTCGACGGCACGACGCGGCGCGACGACACCTGGGTGATCACGGGTGAGCTCCCGGCGGCCGTGGTGCACGAGTTCGAGCAGCGGCTGCCGGGCCTGTCGCACGGCGAGGGCGCGTGGTGGTCCGAGCCGGCCGGCGACAGGCCCACCAGATAGGCGGTATGTCGGTTTTCGTCGTGGGATGGGTATTAACGAGCTTGGTGTACCGATTCGGGACACCTCGTCCGCACAGGGGGGAATTCCAATGGCAGACACGAAGAAGAAACCCGCCGCCAAGTCGGGCAAGTCGAAGCGACAGGCCATCAAGACCAGCAGGCAGGCCAAGGAGACGAAGAAGGAGACCAGGAAGCCCTCGGACGAGGGATGACC
>NZ_VCKY01000495.1 GCF_005889735.1 Nonomuraea turkmeniaca | reverse complement strand
GGGGTGCAAGAGTGGCGGCAGTGGTCACGGGGGCAGAATACGCGCCAATGGGACGATCCAATGGCGGATGTGAGAGCTAGCCGCGATCTTCACATGATCGGCCCATTTGCGCAGGCCATGCCATGCACGCCCCAGCCATCGGCTCGATCTGGCCGGCAGTCGGCACACCGACCGCGCCCACCATTCCGAAAGCAGCCCACGGGAACCGCAACCAGGCGAAATCTGGGGCTAGCTGCGGTCGGCGGCGTTGAGCGCGAGCAATGCGGCCAAGGCGGCATCTTTGTGATCGCGGGACCATGGTGCGCCCACTTGCGCGCGCAATCCGTCCACCCGCCCGGCCGCGCCCGGCCCGAGCGCCCGGGTCGCGATCTCGCGCAACGCCTTGAAGTCGTACCGGCTCACCTCGAGCCCCGCGTTCCGCGCGGCGTCGACCAGGGCCTCGTGGTAGAGCTCACCCTCGGCACCGTGCAGGAAGTGGTGCTTGCTCAGCACCGTGGCCAGGTCGTCGGGCAGCGCCATCCTCCCTGCGCCGACCGCGCCCAGGTCGAGGGCGACGCCCAGCACGTCGTGCCCGGCCCCGGCCAGGTCACGCGCGGCCGCGTCGAGGGCATCGCGTGCAGTCGTACGGGCGGCGTGCTCCACGCGGGCGATCAGCTCAGCCGCCGCAGGCAGATCCAGTCCTGCGGCAGCGTGATGCGGCTGGTCGGGCAGCGCGGGATCGGCGAGCAGCGTCACCCGCTCCCGCAGCAGCACCCGGGGTGACTCCGGCGTGCCGCCGACCGCGACCAGCACCGCCCAACCGCAGTGGTCCTTCACTCCGAGCGCCGCCGCTGAGCCCACACCGGCTCACCTCCGTGTTACTGACTGGTGGTACGTGTCGGCTTCATAACGATCACAACGCGCCGCTCGGCATCGCCGACCGGTCGCTTGTACTCCAGGCCGTAGCGCGTGGCCAGCACGTCGAAGAAGTCACCCGACGAATCCGGCTCCACCCGCTCGACCACGCCACGGATCTCCAGATAACGGTAGGGCCTGTCGGGGTCGTTGATCGAGACCGCCACGTACGGGTTTTGCACGACATTTCGGTGCTTGCGGCGGTCAGTCGTGGTCGTGAACCGCAGGAACTCCCCGTCCCACAACGTCCAGACAGGATTCACGTTGGGCGCGCCGTCCGGCCCGATCGTCGCCAGGTGGGCGAACAACGGCCGCTCGAGCAGGTCCTTGTGGCTTTCCGGAATCATCGCTCTCTCCTTCGACGCCTGATGAGCAGCGACCATATCAAGGGTTTGATATTCATCAAGACTCGAATCATCGTATGAGATTGTATGCTGCCCGGCATGGGAATGCCCGCAGGTGAACGGCTCGGCATGGACATCAAGCGCACGGAGCAGTCGCTGATGAGCGCCAAGCACCTCGCCGTCAGGTCGGCGGGATTGACCGTTCCCCAGTACGCGGCGCTCTTCGCGCTCGCCGACAACCCCGGCATCTCAGGCGCGGCGCTGGCCCGGACCTGTCTCGTGACACCGCAGGCCATGACCGTCGTGCTCAAGAACCTCGAGGAACGAGGCCTCATCGAACGTTCGCCGCATCCCTGGCATCGCAACATCCTCGAGACCCGGCTCACAGAGGCCGGCCGTACGGCGTTGGAGTTGGCGGACGAGAGGGCTGTGGTGGTCGAGCGGGCCATCGCGGCGGAGTTCACGGAAGGGGAGCGGGCGACGTTGCGTGAGCTGCTGGCGCGCTGCGAGCAGGCCATCGGGCGTGGAGCAGCGCAACTGTGAGCCGCCTCGGCCTGGCGATTTGACGTGTCGCGGATCGCGACCTAGTCTTTCACTTCGCCCCGGGAGTGAGCCGGACGCCGATCAGGCGGACGGGCCCCGGACAAGCCCCTTGAAATGACGAACCACTCGGCAGAGTCGCTTCGGCGTGCTCCAGCCTGAGTCGTTCCTGGGCGCGCCGAAGTCACCGGAAAATCGGTTGATTCGACAAGCTCCGGATGGAACGGTAAGTTAAGAGGGTTGCCCCGGAAACGGGGCGCACCATTCTAGACAATTTGGTTCGGCAGAGTTCAAATCTTACGGTTTGACACAAAAGCGGACCACCTGATAGGGTGGCCAAAACGGAGTATCGCCTCCGAGCGGATCTCGAAGGGTTCCGGCGAGGAAGTACGCGTCCGTTTCTTGAGAACTCAACAGTGTGTTAAAGCCAGTGCATGTGCATCATCACATGTATGACCCCGTCATTTTTGACGGTTTTGCTTGGACAGATCTGTCCGGACATGTTCATTGTTTGGAGAGTTTGATCCTGGCTCAGGACGAACGCTGGCGG
>NZ_VCKY01000494.1 GCF_005889735.1 Nonomuraea turkmeniaca | reverse complement strand
CCGCAGGGTCGGGTTGCGGCGACGGCGAGTGGTTCAAGGGGGGTGTCAGGGTGCAGGCGTGTCAGGAGGCGGAGATGGCGCCCGACGGGCACAGGGTCACGGCGCGCCGTACGGCGTCCTCAAGCTCCTGCGGCACCGGGCTCCGCAGCACCACCACCGTCCCATCGTCCTCACTCTGGTCGAACACGTCCGGCACCGTCAGCGCACACATGCCCGCCCCGATGCACACTGTCGTATCTGCCTTGATCTCCATGGCCACCTACCAAGTGACAGGGAGGCGGTGCACTCCATAGATGCTCATGTGCGAGCGCATCGGCACCTCCTCGGGTGTTACGGCCAAGC
The DNA here is from genome assembly GCF_005889735.1 of Nonomuraea turkmeniaca. Classification (GTDB taxonomy): domain Bacteria; phylum Actinomycetota; class Actinomycetes; order Streptosporangiales; family Streptosporangiaceae; genus Nonomuraea; species Nonomuraea turkmeniaca. Next base: position 2,009 of record NZ_VCKY01000494.1, on the reverse strand, counting down.
GTAGGGCAGGGAAGCGCCGCAGCAGCGCAGGGTAGGCGATGCGCATTTCGGCGCGGGCGAGCTGCTGCCCCAGGCACTGGTGGATGCCGTGGCCGAACGTCATGTGCCCGCCCGCGGGCCTGGTGACGTCGAGCGTCTCGCCTCCGGGGAAGCGGGACGGGTCGCGGTTGGCGGCCGCCAGGCTCACGGCGACCATCTCGCCCGCCTTGATGAGGTTGCCCTCGATCTCCAGGTCCTCGAGCGCGAGCCGGAACGGGCCGAGGTGGATGATCGTGAGGTAGCGCAGCAGCTCCTCGACCCCGTTCTCCACCACCGACGGGTCGTCCCGCATGGCGGCCAGCTGGCCGGGGTTGGTGAGCAGCGTGAACGTCCCCAGCCCCAGCATGTTGGCGGTCGTCTCGTGCCCCGCGACCAGCAGCAGGAACGCGACCCCGGTGAGCTCCTCGTCGTTGAGGTCCCCGCCTTCGATGAGCCCGCTGAGCAGGTCGTCGCCGGGCTCCTTGCGCTTGCGCTGGATCAGCCCGTGCAGGTACCCCATGGTGCTGCCGAGCGCCGCCAGCGCGTCCTCTGCCTTGGTCTCGAGGTTGACCAGCACCTTGGCGTCCTCATGGAAGCGCGCCCGGTCCTCGTACGGGACCCCGAGCAGCTCGCAGATCACCAGGGACGGGATCGGCAGCGCGAACGCCTGCACGAGGTCCACAGGCCCGCCCGCGGCCTCCATGTCGTCCAGGCAGGCGTCGGTGATCTCCTCGATCCTGGGTTCGAGCATCTTCATCCTGCGCACCGTGAACTGGCCGGTGAGCAGCTTGCGGTAGCGGGTGTGCTCCGGCGGGTCGGTACGCAGGAACATGCCGGGCGGCAGCCGGAACTCACCCTTCTGGGCGAGCTCCATCCTGGCGGGGATCGGCGGGTGCATCTTCTCCGGCCGGTTGGAGAAGCGCGGGTCCGCCAGCACCGCGCGGGCCGCCGCGTAACCGGTGACCAGCCAGCCGAGGTGGCCGTCGGCGTACCTCATGCGGTGTATCGGCGCCTGCCGGCTCAGCTCGATGATCTCGTCGGGCGGGTCCAGTGGACGCTGGCGGTCGATGGGAAGGGTCAGATCGGACATGCCGTGGCTCCTTTCCAGGCTCGTCTCACCAGAAAACCTCAATAAGTGCAAATTTGCAATGGATGAAGAAAATAAGGGCATGCAGTAAAGTTCGCCCATGGTGGGACTGCGGGAGCGCAAGAAAGAGCGCACGCGCCGGGCGCTGATCGAGGCGGCGCTCCGGCTGTTCGAGGAGAAGGGCTACGCCGAGACCACGCTCGCGGAGATCGCCGCCGAGGCCGAGGTGTCGACGCGGACGTTCTTCAGCTACTTCTCCGGCAAGGAGGACCTGGTCTACTACGACAGCCAGGACCGGCTCGAGCGGGCGCTGGAGCTGATGGCGACCAGGAGGCCGGAGGAGGCGCCCACCGGGTTGCTGCACCGGCTCGTCGACCAGAGCATCATCTGGGCGGTCCAGGGTGGGGGCCTCACGTTCGAGGAGGCGGAGCTGCGCACGCGGCTGGTCATGACCGAGCCCTCCCTGCAGGCGAGGGGGCTGCTGCTGCTGTTCGACAGCCAGGTCAAGCTGGCCAAGGCGCTGCACGACGCCTTCCCCGGCGAACTGGACCTGGTCGAGGCGGCGAGCGCGGTCGGCGCGCTGATCGGGGCGATGAAGCTGGCCATGATGGCGAACCTGGAGAACGTCCGTTCGATCAACGAGCTAGTGGGGACCGCCCGCCGCGCGGCCGAGCTCACGCTGGACGGACTGCGCGCCCTCGACGAGCGGGCCGCTTCCCGGGCACGCGCCGATCAGCGCGGGATAGCAAGCTGAAGCCTCGGAGCGGAGAGGAGCACGCATGGCGCGAACCGGTCTCGTCCTGCTGGCGCTGGGGCCAGTCCTGGCGGCGGCGTACGCGGCCGCCAACCGCGCGGCCATCCGCACGGCGGCGAAGGCGCAGGCCGAGGGGCCGGAGTGGGAGGG
>NZ_VCKY01000493.1 GCF_005889735.1 Nonomuraea turkmeniaca | reverse complement strand
ACCAGACCACCGGAACACCCATCGACCCGCCAGCCGGCACCATGCCGGCATCCCGGTCCGCGACCACGACCCGCGCCTGGCTGTCGGCCAGCATGAACGCGATCCGCTCACCCGGCAACCGCCCATCAATCGGCAGATAAGCCGCCCCCGCCTTCCACACACCCAGAATCGCCGTGATCATCTGCGTCCCGGACGGCAGACACAACCCGACTACCGACTCCGCCCCCACACCCAGCCCCTGCAGATAACCGGCCAACCGATTAGCAGCAGCGTCCAACTCCGCATAAGAGACCTCGACACCACCGGCCACCACCGCAACCGCATCCGGAGTCGCCGCCGCCTGACGCTCGACCAGGCGAAGAACCACAGGGCGGAGGTCCGGCACGGAGGTGTCGTTCCACTGCTCGACCACGAGGTCGCGCGCGGCGGAATCAAGGACGGCCACTGAACTCAGCGCGGCGTCCGGGCCACCATCGAGGGCCGCGGTGAGCGCGGTGGCCAGGTTCTCCACCGCGGTGCAAACCAGCGATCCGACCTCACGCGCATCGACGGAGCTCACCGCCAGCACGGTCAGGCTCAGCCCTTCCGGACCTGCGTCATTCACCGACACGGTCAACGGGTAGCTGTTCCGCACCTGCCCGAAGACGGTCCGGATCCCCTGGATCACCGGCTGCCCGTCGGCCTCCGTGTCCTGGACCGCGGCGTTGCCGGCGATGTGCCGGTAGTTGAACAGGGAGGTGAACAGCGGCGTGTCACCGACCAGCCCGGCGGCCTGCTGCGCCACCGCCAGCGGGGCGTGCTCGTGCTCCAGCAGCGCGGCAAGCTGCGTCCGCATCTCCTCGACGGCCGCCCGTACCCCGATCTGACCAGTGCGCACCCGCACCGGCAGCGTGTTGATGAACGGACCGACGACTCGGTCGGCGCCCTCGCCGGCGTTCATCCGCCCGAGCAGGACCGTGCCGAAGACCACGTCGTCGCGGCCCGCCAGCACAGCCAGCACCCGCGCCCACGCCACGTGCAACACCGTGGCCGCGCTGATGCCCATTCGCTGCGCCAGTTCCCGCAATCGGGCCACGACCTCGTCTGGGATGGGGACGCGCTCGGACACCACATCGACGTCGTCGCCCCGCACATCCAGCAGCCCGAACGGCGCCGTCGTCTCGGTCACGTCGCTCAGCAGCTCGGCGAAGAATCGCTCGTGCTCCACCCGCGACACAGCGCCACGAGCCTGCGCCACGAAGTTCCGGAACGGCAGTGCCGGCGCCAGTTGCCCGTCCTGCCCCGACAGCACCGCCCGCAGTTCCTGGACGAGCACGTCCATGCCCTGGTGGTCCTGCACCATGTGGTGCATCCGCACCAACCCCAGCCAGCGGCCCTCAGCCACCTCGGCGATGTGCAGGTCCATCAACGGCGCCCGGCCCAGATCCATCGCCGATCCCGCCAGGCGCACCAGGGCGCCCGCCGGCCTTTCCTGGCCGGCGTCCAGCGCGTGTTCGACCATCGACAGCGTGGCTTGCCGCCACACCACCTGGACCGGTTCCCGCAGTCCTTCCCACACGACGCCGGTGCGGTAGATGTCGTGCCGGTCGATCACCCGCTGCAGCGCCTGCGCGAATCCGTCCAGCCGGGCCCGCGAGTCGAACTCGAGCACCTGCAGCGAGACATACACATCGGTGCCGTCGCCGGCGAGCAGATGGTGGAAGAGCATGCCTTCCTGCAGCGGTGCCAGCGGATACACGTCCGCCACGTTCGCCGCACCGCCCTCCACCGTGGCGACGACTCGTTCTATTTCGTCCGCGGACAGATCGACCAGCGGCAACATCTCCGGCGTGATCCGCTCGGCATCGGCCGGAATGAGGTTCTCCGGCACCTCCACCGCATCGACACCGGCCGACCGGGCCAGGCCCGCCGGGGTGGGCGACTCGAACAACGCCCGCACCGACACCGACACGCCACGGCCACGCAGTAGCTCGACCAGCGACACCGCCAGCAGCGAATGGCCGCCCAGCTGGAAGAAGTCATCATCCACACCGGCCGACTCCAGGCCCAACACCTCCGCGAACACCTCGCACAGGATCTGCTCCTGCACCGTGGCCGGAGCCCGGCCCGACCCGCTCACATACTCCGGAGCGGGCAGCGCCTTGCGGTCCAGCTTCCCGTTCGGCGTCAACGGCAACGCAGACAGCGTCACCACCGCGGCGGGCACCATGTACTCCGGCAGCCGCCGGGCAAGGTAGTCCCGCAGCCCGTCATCCACCGTGGCACCGTCGCCAGGCACCACGTACGCCACCAGCCGCTTGTCACCCGGGACGTCTTCACGGACGACGACCGCAGCCTGGGCGACGTCCGGATGACCGTGCAGCACCGCCTCGACCTCACCCGGCTCGATCCGGAACCCCC
>NZ_VCKY01000492.1 GCF_005889735.1 Nonomuraea turkmeniaca | reverse complement strand
GGGCGAGATCGCCGCCGCCCGCGGGCAGACGGTCGCGCAGCTGGCGCTGGCGTGGGCGCTGCGCGACCCGCGGATCACCTCGGTGCTCGTCGGCGCCTCCAGCCCCGAGCAGCTGGAGGCCAACGTGACCTGCGTGGACCGGCTCGACTTCACCGACGGGGAACTGGCCGCCATCGAGCAGGCCGCCAAGGACGCCGGGATCGACGCCTAGCGGTCATGGCGCCGGCGCGGCTACGCGAGGACGATCGTCACCGTCTCGGCACGGGCCGCCGGGTCGTCGGGCCATTCGATGGTCCAGCGGCGGCCCGGCCGCGTCCGGGCCGGTCAGTTCGGAGGTTGACCAGGCCAGGGACGCCGGGCCGGCGGCGTCGCGCAGGTGGCGCGGCCGCGTTCCAGGCGGGCGAGCAGGTCCGTCCCGAAGCCGAGGTGGCAGGGATGGTCGCAGGTCCGCACGAACGTGCCGAGCTCGTGCTGGGGCGCGAGCGACGGCGGCTCCGCCCGTCTCTCGGTGTCGGCGCGCCGGGGCGTCCTAGCGCGGAAGGGACTCCGTCAGCGTCCGGGCCGCCTGCGTGACCAGCTTGCCGTACTCCGGCCTGAGCCCGTCCGGCATGCGGCTGGCCGGCGTGGACACGCTGAGGCTGGCGATCGGGCCGTCCGGCCCCAGGACGGCGGAGGCGACGGCGGCGATGTCGGAGCGCCACTCGCCGCGGTTGTCCGCGTAGCCGCGGGCCCGCACCTCCGCCAGCTCGGCGCGCAGCCGCTCCGGGTCGATGATCGTGGTGTCGGTGTAGCCGGGCAGCTCGGTGAGCGGCCGGTCCAGGTGGGCGAGCACGGCCTTGCCGTTGGCCGAGGCGTGCAGCGGCAGCCTGATGCCGAGCGGCAGCACGATGCGCAGCGGCTTGTCGGTCTCCAGCCGCTCGATCAGGACGACCGCGTCCCCTTCGGGGACCATGAGGTGGATGGTCTCGCCGGTGCGCTGGCGCAGCTCCTCCATGACCGGCAGCGCCGCGTCCCGCAGCCCGAGCTCGGCCCGCCGCCCCACCTGCAGCGCCTTGCTGGTCACCTGCCACCGGGTGACCGCGCCCCCGGCCGGCCTGATCCATCCGGCCTCGTGCAGCGTCCGTAACGAGCGCTGCACGGTGCTCTTGGGCAGGCCCAGCCCGCGGGCCAGCTCGCCGACGCCGGCGGGCTGGCGTACGGCGACCTCTTCGAGCACTCGGAGGGCGTTGATCACGTTCTGCATCCATTGACTCCTCTGCGGGCTGAAATCTAATGTAAATGAACCGCAACACGGCACGATGTGCCGTGACACGGCACAGAGGAGCGTTACCGACGTGGGCCGCCACTTCCTGCAGATCCCAGGACCGACCAACGTCCCCGATCGGGTGTTGCGTGCCATCGCCCGGCCTACCATCGACCATCGCGGCCCCGCCTTCGCCCGGCTGGCCCGCGAGCTGCTCGACCGGCTCAAGCCCGTCTTCGGCACCCGCCACGACGTCGTCGTCTACCCGTCGTCGGGGACGGGGGCGTGGGAGGCGGCGCTGGTCAACACGCTCTCGCCGGGCGATCGGGTGCTGGCGTTCGAGACCGGGCACTTCTCGACGTTGTGGTGCGAGATGGCCACCCGCCTGGGGCTCGTCGTCGACCTCGTGCCGGGCGACTGGCGGCACGGCGCCGACCCCGCCGCGATCACCGATCTCCTCACCGCCGAGCACGCCGCGGTCATGGTGGTGCACAACGAGACCTCGACCGGGGTACGCAGCCGCATCCCGGAGATCCGCGACGCCATGGACGCGACCGGGCATCCAGCGTTGCTGCTGGTGGACACGATCTCGTCGCTGGGCTCGATGGAGTACCGGCATGACGACTGGGGCGTGGACGTGACCGTCGGCTGCTCGCAGAAGGGCCTCATGTTGCCGCCCGGCATCGGGTTCAACGCCGTCGGGCCGAAGGCCCTGGCGCGCCGGGGGCGGCTGCCGCGCTCGTACTGGGACTGGGATCCGATCATCGCGGCCAACCGGCAGGGCTTCTTTCCGTACACGCCGCCCACCAACCTGCTGTACGGGCTGCGCGAGGCGCTGATCATGCTGGAGGAGGAGGGCCTGCCGCGGGTGTTCGCCCGGCACGACAGGCACGCCGAGGCGACGCGGCGGGCCGTGCGGGCGTGGGGACTGCAGGTGCTCTGCGCCGACGAGCGCGAGCACTCCAGCAGCCTGACGGCCGTGCTGATGCCCGACGGGCACGACGCCGACGCGGTCAGGAGCCTCATCCTGGAGCGGTACGACATGTCGCTCGGCACCGGGCTCGGCCGGCTGGCCGGCCGCGTGTTCCGGATCGGCCACCTCGGGCACTTCAACGACCTGATGCTGGCGGGGACGCTCGGCGGGGTCGAGATGGGGCTGCTGGGG
>NZ_VCKY01000491.1 GCF_005889735.1 Nonomuraea turkmeniaca | reverse complement strand
GGTGGAAGGAGCGGGAGATGTCGACGCCTGCGCGGGTCCTGCCCGCGATGGTGCTGGGGCGTCGGGGTGTGAGGATTCTGGAAGAGTGCGGTTGTCTGAGGGGGTGGAGCTGGCCGTCTATCGGATCGTGCAGGAGGCGCTGACGAATGTCGTCAAGCATGCCGCGCCTGCTCGTTGCCGGGTGTCCGTTGTCGCCGATGGGAGAGACATGCGGATCGAGGTGATCGATGACGGGCCCGGGCGGCGGATGTTGCCTGCGGAAGGGGGCGGGCATGGGCTGATCGGGATGCGGGAGCGGGTCATGTTGTACGGCGGGACGTTCGAGGCCGGGAGGCTTCCTGGGCGGGGCTTCCGGGTCTTTGCCCGGTTGCCCTATGGGGAGGGTTCGTGATCCGGGTGGTCGTCGCCGACGATCAGGCGTTGCTCAGAGGGAGTTTCAGGGTGTTGGTGGACTCCGAGCCTGATCTGGCCGTGGTGGGCGAGGCGGCTACTGGGGTGGAGGCCGTGTCCGTTGCGCTGGCACAGCGGCCCGATGTGGTGCTCATGGACGTGCGAATGCCGGAGATGGATGGGATCGAGGCTACTCGGCGGATCAAGGACGTCTGTCGGGTTCTCGTGGTGACCATGTTTGACTTGGATGCGTATGTTTACGATGCGTTGCGGGCCGGGGCCAGCGGGTTCTTGCTGAAGGACACACCGCCCGTCGATCTGCTGGCGGCCATTCGGGTGGTCGCGAGTGGGGAGGCGCTGCTGGCGCCTACGGTGACGCGCAGGCTGATCGAGCAGTTCACGCGTATTCCTGCCGTTCCGCAGGTCAAAGGGCTGGATGGGGTGACCGAGCGGGAGCGGGAAGTGTTGATGTTGATTGCGCGAGGGTTGTCGAACCATGAGATCGCCGATCATCTTCAGGTTGGCATGGCGACGGTGAAGACGCATATCACCCGGTTGCTGGCCAAGCTGAGGGCGCGGGATCGGGCGCAACTCGTCATAGCGGCTTATGAGAGTGGGCTGGTCTCGGCTGCGGGTTGAGGCGATGGGGCAGGACCCTCGATGCTGCTGCCCGTGAGTCACCTGAGGGTGTGCGGGTGGCGGGGTTTGGTGGTGATGTCCGTGGCTCACTTGGGGGTGCGGGCGGCGGTGTGCTCTGGCGGGGGTTGGTGCTGTCTGTGGGTCATTTGAGGGTCTGGGTGGCGGGGTGCTGCCTGTGGGTTACTTGAGGGTGCGGGCGGCGGGGTTTGGTGCTACTGCCGTGAGTCACCGAGGGTGTGCGGCGGGATTGGGTGATGCTGCCCCTGGGTCACTGAGCGTTTGCGGCGGTGGCGGGGTTTCGTGATGCGGGTCCCTGGGGTTCCGTGAGGGGTGTGCGGGCAGGACTCTGGTGTTGCTGTCGCGGCTCACTTGAGGGCTTGTGGGGCGTTCGCCGGGGATAAGTTCCTTGTGTGAGTGACATACGGATCGTGTTTCGGAAGTACGGCGGGGCGTTGCACTGGAATCATCCAGGTCGGGTTCTGGGTGAGGATGAGCACGGGGTCTGGGTGGTGGTGCCCAGTGGGACGATGGCTCGCAAAGGGGGAGAGCCGCCGGTCGTCTGGGAAGCGACAGCGGTCATGTTGTTCCCTAGGGATGCGTGGTGGACGGCGGCGTTCTACTCCCAGCCGCATTGGAGTGAGATCTACGTGGACGTCACTACCGTGCCGGCGTGGAGGGACGGCGAGGTGACCATGTTCGATCTCGATCTCGATGTCATTCGGACGCAGGATGGGCGGCTCTTTGTCGATGACGAGGACGAGTTCGCCGAGCATCAGGTGTTGCTCGGCTATCCGCCTGAGTTGATCACGCAGGCGGAGGCGAGTGCGGGCTGGTTGCTCGATGCGGTTGGTGAGGGCAAGGGGCCGTTCGGGGGTGCTCATTTGGAGTGGCTCGCGACGGCGACTTAACGGGGCGCGCCGGGTGGAGCCGTACCCCTCCAAGGGTGGGTTTCTTCTCCAGGACAATACGGTCCGGGTCGGGGCGTATGGGGATGTCCTGCCTTGGCGGCTGGTGCGGTCGGGGGAGAAAATCGCACCCGGTTCCGTCCTTGCTGGTGGTCCTCGGTGAGGAGATCGCGGGCGCCGCATGACGAGCGCGTTCGTTCGGCCCCACCACGTGACACGGTCCAGACCCTGCGGCGCGACCTGCACGATCTAGGACTCGGGCCTGCTCGCCGGCTGGAGGGAGGACCGCGCATAGGGCGGGCTTGAGCCCCGGCTCCAGGCCGGGGCTCGAAGCGGGGCTTCCCCGTACGCCCCGGCTACGTGGTTTGGCGTAGGGCCTCTGCTAGGGCGGTCAGGCGTTCTGGGGAGGCCAGGCCGGCGTGGTACAGGTGGAACTCCGTTGCTCCTGCCTTGGCGTACGTCCTGAGGGAAGATCCAGGTGCTGACCCGCTCGATGAG
>NZ_VCKY01000490.1 GCF_005889735.1 Nonomuraea turkmeniaca | reverse complement strand
CGAAGGGGCTGTGCCGGGGCCGGTGCCGGTGGTGGCGAAGGGGCCTCGGCGTGGGGAGGGCGATGTTGCTCCTGATGCTGGTCGGCGGTCTCGTGTTGAGGAGCCCTATACGCCTGCTCCTGTGCGGCCCTGGAGTGGGTGTCCGGGGGAGTGGGTGGACACCTGGTTGTGGGAGTTGTGCAGGGAGGAAGAGCAGGAGGGCGGCGGTCAGGGGTTCGCTCGGAGTTTGGTGCCGGGGATTTGAGACTGTGGCAGTGTGCGCCAGGAGGTGAGGGGGCGTTTTGGGCATTGGGTGGCTGCTTGCGCCGTTTGAGAAGCCGGGGCTCCAGGTGATGGGCTGGGGTGAGGATCTGGCTGGTTGTGGGGGGTGGCTGTGCAAAGTGGGTTTTTTGTCTCATAACAGCTCCCCAGAGTTCGGTCCGGACACTCTGGGGGCTGTAGTAACGTGCGTGCCTGACCCAGGTAACGAGTTTGCATACGGAGGAGTCGAACGTGCCAGCACCTCGATCAGCGGGTCTGATCGCGGTAGTCATGGTGGTCGTGGCTTCTCTGTTGGCGCCTTCCGTGAAGGCTCAGGCTCAGGTTCAGATGGATCGGCAGACCCGCGCTCGGGAGTGGCGCGATCCGGGGAATCTGGGTGAGCTCAGGAAGGAAGCCGAGCGGTCGGCCAAGGAGCTCGAGGAGGCTACCAAGGCCCTTGAGAAGCGGCGGAGCACCATCGCGGCTTCCGAGAAGGAGCTCAAGACCAAGCTGACGGCGTTGCAGGAGCTGGAGCGGCGGCTTGCGGTGATGCGGCAGCCCGTGTCGCAGATGGTCGAGTTGTTGTACGAGCAGCCGATCGCGGCCGGAGGCGTTCTGCCGTTCCTGACTGAAGGGGCCGATGAGGGGACGCTGCGCGCGCTGACCGACGCCACGCACATCGTGGCGGTGCGGCAGCAGGCTGTTGAGCAGACCAGTGCGCTCTACAAGGAGACGGAGCGGCTGGCGGCTGAGGCTCAGGAGCTTCGGGCGGGGAACCTGCTGGCGGAGGCGCAACTGGCGGCCGAGGTCGATACGTTGCGGCAGCGGTCGGACAAGATCGTGAAGTCACTGACCGCGGCGTTGGTGAAGCTGGGCATCAAGATTGACAAAGTGGGCCGGGCGGCACTGGGGTGTGACCCGCTGCGGGCGGCGACGGCGGGGGACTATCCCAACGGGCTCATCCCCAAGGGCATGCTCTGTCCGTTGCAGCAGAAGGGGTTCAGTCTGCGGGCCGACGCCACCATCGCGTTCGTGAGCTTGAACGAGGCGTATCGCAAGAGGTTCGGGAAGCCGATGTGCGTTACCGATGCTTACCGGAATCTGGCCGAGCAGCAGTCCATCTACTATCGGCGGCCGGGGTTCGCGGCCGTGCCGGGGCGGAGTAACCACGGGCTCGGGCTGGCTGTGGACCTGTGTGGCGGGGTGGAGAGGTCGGGCTCGGCCGAGTTCGTGTGGATGGAGCGGAACTCCAAGAAGTACGGGTGGTTCCATCCGTCCTGGGCCTACAGCAGCCCGTTCGAGCCGTGGCACTGGGAGTACGACCCCAAGATGGATTCGCTGCTCTAGCTTCCTCGGTCAGATCGAGGCCACTTCTATGCTGCAGAACGCGCAGCGGGAGGCGGCTTTCGGGATCTCTGACAGGCATTCGGGGCAGTTGCGGGTCCTCGCCTCGATCTTGGCGGCGTTGCGGTCCCTGACGTGCGTGTACGGCTTCACCACCAGGAAGTACATCACCGCGGCGACGATCAGGAACGAGATGATCGCGTTGATGAAGTTGCCGTACATGAAGTTCGACTGACCAACGGTGATCTTGAGTGAGGAGAAGTCGGGGAGACCTCCGAACGCCGAGATGAGCGGGGTCAGCAAGTCGGCGACAAATGACTGCACAATCGCGTTGAAGGCCGCCCCGAGGACGACTGCGACGGCCAGATCGATGACGTTTCCCTGGAAGAGGAACTTCTTGAATCCGTTCATGGGCAAGATCGTAGCCGAATGATTACTCAGGGTGAGTAGCGGCGAGGATCGTGATCGACAGAGGGGCGCTTGCTTGGGCGGCGGCGAGCTCTGCTGCTTGGGTCGTGGTCGTGGCCAGGACGGCTAGGGTGCCGTTCCTGTTCTCCTCTTGTCCTGTTGGGAGAGTGATGACCGTTACGTCTTCGGCGATCGTGCGGGCCGGGTGAGTGTCCTCCCAGGCTGCCAGGATGTTGATCCTTGAGCCGGGGGAGATGAGTTTCGCCGCTTCTGGGTCGGAGATGCGTACGGGCGTGGCGACCATGCCTGGTGGAAGGCGATAGGAGTGCAGGAGGCGGGCATCCGTCAAGGGCTCGCCCCTGCGCATGGGGGAGGTCAGATAGCGGCCGGCTGCGGCGGTGGTCGTGCGTATGGCGCCGTCTGGGGGGTGGCTGAGGGGGACTGGG
>NZ_VCKY01000048.1 GCF_005889735.1 Nonomuraea turkmeniaca | reverse complement strand
GAACCTGCCCGCCCCGGGCAAGCGGCCGCGCTCCTCGATGGCGCCCACGCTGGTGTTCGACGACGGCCGGCCGGTGCTGGCGGCCGGTTCCCCCGGCGGCTCGACGATCATCACGACCGTGCTGCAGATCCTCCTCAACCGGTACGACTTCGGCATGAGCCTGCCCGACGCGCTGGCCGCGCCGCGCGCCACACAGCGCAACACCCTGCAGACGCAGGCCGAGCAGGCGTTCCTGAGCCGGTACGAGGCCGAGTTGGAGGCCCGCGGGCACGACCTCGTGCTCAACCCGGAGATCGGCGCCGCCACCGCGCTGGAGTTCCTGGGCCGGGGCCGCATCCAGGCCGTGGCCGAGCCGACGAGACGAGGCGGCGGCAGCGCGATGGTCGTCGTGCCCGCGCCACGGTGAGCGGGTCAGAAAGGATGTCTGTTCTCAGGAACGCTTCCCGATAAACATCACGAAGGGTGCAACAACTGTCACTGGCCGCATCCAAGGGCCCCCGTTACGTTGCGTATACGGCATCCGAGAGAGTGGGGACAGGAATGCGGTCCATCGCCAGGTTCTGCGGCCAGTGCAGCTGTGGTTGCCCCGAACTGTTCGTCGACCGCGACGCGCCCGAGGAGCGCCAGGTCATCGTCACCGACGACTTCGGGCAGCGCGTGGAGATGAGCCTCGACCAGTTCGCCTCGATCGTGGAGGCCGCCAAGAGCGGGTCTCTGGACGGCCTGGCGCTCGTCCACTGAGCGGCCAATGAGCACGGCCCTCACCCTGCTGGCCGGCGGGCTCGCGGCGGGGCTGGTGGCGGGGACCGCGACGTGCACCGCGGCGCAGGGCGGACTGCTCATGGGCCTGGTCGACCGGTGTCACGGGCGTGATCCGGCGCTGGTGGGGTGGTTCCTGGCGGGGCGGCTGGCCTCGTACACGCTGGCCGGGGCACTGCTCGGCCTGCTCGGCTCGGCCGTCAGCCTGCCGCCGGAAGCACGCGCGGCACTGCTGGTCGCGGCCGGTGTCACGGTGATCGTCTTCGCCGTCAGGGTCATGCGGCGCGGCCACTGCGCGGCGCCGCACGACGGCCAGGTCTCCCGGTACAAGGCGCCGCTGCTGGGCGCGGCCACCATCCTCCTGCCGTGCGGCGTCACGCTGAGCATGGAGATGATCGCCGTCTCCAGCGGCTCGCCGCTGGCGGGCGCGGCGGCCATGGCGGGTTTCGTGGTCGGCACCGCCCCGGCGTTCGCGCTGCTCGGCTATGTGTTGCGGCGGGTCTCCCGCACCAGGCTGGCCAAGCTCGCCGGGGTCGTGGCGATCGCCGCCGGGCTCTGGACCGCCGGCGCCGGGCTCAGCCTGGGCGGCTGGCTGCCCGAGACCGCACCCCCCGCGGCGGCGGGTCCCCTGTCCCCGACCGTCACCGTCTGGGCGACGCCGGACGGCTACCGTCCGGCCATGGTGCCGGCGCCCGCGGGCGTGCCGGTCGAGATCGTCTTCAAGCGGGCCGACCGGGGGTGCACCGGCACGGTCGTGATCGGCGGGCGCGACGTGGTGCTGCCGGCCACCGTACGACTGCCGCCCCAACCGCCCGGCACGCTGCGTTACGTCTGCGGGATGGGGATGTACGCGGGCTTCATCAACTTCTCCTAGTGTCGGCGATTACGGTTCGCGATCGGGCGATCACGTGCCACTCTGTCGCCATGGTCTGGCAAGGAGAGGTGGCGGCGCCTGCCATACCGGCGCCCCGCGTGGGAGACGAGCCCGAGCTGCTGGCTGCCGCGCAAGCAGGCGATCCGCAGGCCGCGCACCGGCTCGGCAAGCTCTACGCGCAGCACGGCGACCGCGTGGCCGCCCGGCAGTGGTGGGAGCGTGCCGCCGCGGGCGGCAACGTCGACAGCGCCTTCAACCTGGGCATCTGGCACGAGAAGCACGGCAGCCTGGAGGCGGCGGTCACCTGGTACGAGACGGCCGCCGCGACCGGCGACGCCGAGGCCGCGACCAACCTGGCGACCCTTCTGCTGGAGCAGCGCGGTGATGTCGCGGCGGCCAGGAGATGGTTCGAGACCGCGGCCCTCGCCGGGTCCAGGGTCGCGGCCCGGAGGCTGGCGCTGGTGTGCGAGGACGCGGGCGAGCTCGGGGCGGCCCGCGAGTGGCACCGCCGGGCGGCGGCGAACGGCGACCCCGCCTCCGCACATGACCTCGGCTTCCTGGCCTACGCGGCGGGCGAGGACGAGGAGACCGTGCGGTGGTGGGAGTACGCGGTCAGAGCCGGCCACGCCGAGTCCGCGTACTGCATGGGGCTCTACCTGAACGCCGGCCGCGACCCCGAGGGCGCCGAGGCGTACTACCGGCTGGCCGCCAAGAGCGAGCACCCGGGCGCCGCCTCCTGGCTCGGCGGGATCGCGCTGTCCAGGGGCGACCTGCGGACCGCCCGGGCCTGGTACGAGCAGGCCGCGAACGCCGGCCGGATCGAGGACCAGCGGATGGCCGGGTTCGTCTGCGTGGAGCTGGGCGACTGCGGGGCGGCCAGCCACTGGTTCGGCCGGGCGGCGGCCGGCGGGGACGCCGAGTCGGCCTTCAACTACGGCCTGTTGCTCATCGCCGAGTTCGGCGACCTGGGCGGCGGCCGGCACTGGTTCCGCCAGGCCGCGCAGGCCGGCCACCATGGGGCGGCACTCGAGCTGGGCGGGCTGCTGTCGGTGGCCGGCGAGCTGGGCGAGGCGCGGGAGTGGTTGTCCGACCCGCCGCCGCCTGCCTGGGCAGGTCCCGCCGAGCCCGAGCTGGCCGCGCGGGCCGAGCTGGCCGCGGCCGCCACCGGCCGCAGGGGCGGGGTCCCGCTGGACGTGGCGGCGCTGGTCGAGGTCCTGGGCACCTGGGACGTGGTGACCAGGCCGCTGCACGACCATTCGGACGTGGTGGGCTGGCTGGTGAAGCGGAGCGGGGTGCACGTGAGCGCCATCGAGCACCTGGCGTCGGTACGCAGCACGTTGCTGCGCCCCGGCACCGCGCCGTGGCCGAGCCCCGGTGAGATCCAGCACGTCCTGGCCACCGCCCGGGACCTGCGGAAGCGGCTCGGCGTGCGTTAACGCTGGCCGAGGTGGAACAGGTTGCCTTCGTCGTCCTTGAAGACCGCCGACCAGCCCCACGGCTGCTGCGTCGGCGCCTGGGTGAACTCCACGCCGCGAGCGGCCAGCTCTTCGTGCGTCTTGACGATGTCGTCAGCGTGGAACAGCACGTAGTTGGGCGTGTCCTTGACCAGCGTGGGCCACTGGGGATCGGCCTTGGTGACGACCAGCCGCGTGCCGCCGGCGGGCGGTTCCACCTCGATCCAGCGGTTCTCGCCGTACGGCATGTCCCTGGTGATCGTGAAGCCCATCTTGCCGGCCCAGAAGTCGAGGGCCCGCTGCTGGTCCTCGACGTAGACGGTGACCTGGCTGATGCCGAGCGACATTGCTCCTCCTCAGGTGGTATCCACGTTGGATATAACCAGCTTCGGACGTGGACGGGGTGCTGCGCGACCCCTTCGTCCACAAGTGACCCGGTGGGATCGCGCAGCGGCCGTCAGGTCAGAGCACCTCGGCGACCGGCGTGTACGGCAGTCCCAGCGCGTCGGCGACCGGCTCGTTCGTCAGCAGCCCGCCGTGCGTGTTGAGGCCGCCCGCCAGGCCGGCGTCGGACTTGAGCGCCGCCCGCCAGCCCTGGTTGGCCAGCTTGACCGCGTACGGCAGGGTCGCGTTGGTCAGGGCGTACGTGGAGGTGTTGGCCACCGAGCCCGGCATGTTGGCCACGCAGTAGAAGACCGACTCGTGCACCTTGTACGTCGGCTCGGCGTGCGTCGTCGGCCGCGAGTCCTCGAAACAGCCGCCCTGGTCGATGGCGATGTCGACGAGCACCGAGCCCGGCTTCATGCGCGCGACGAGGTCGTTGGAGACCAGCGTCGGGGCCTTCGCGCCGGGGATGAGCACCGCGCCGATGACCAGGTCGGCCTGCAGGACCTCCTGCTCGATCGCGTACCGGGTGGAGACCAGCGTCTTGAGCCGGCCTTGGTAAATGGCGTCGATGTGACGCAGGCGGTCGATGTTGGTGTCGAGCACGGTGACCTCGGCGCCCATGCCGACGGCGATCTGCGCCGCGTTCAGCCCGGAGACGCCGCCGCCGATCACGACCACCTTCGCCGGGGCCACGCCCGGCACGCCCCCCGGCAGGATGCCGCGGCCGCCGTTGAAGCGCATCAGGTTGTACGCACCGACCTGTGGCGCCAGCCGGCCCGCGACCTCCGACATGGGGGCGAGCAGCGGCAGCGCGTTGCCGACCTGGACGGTCTCGTACGCGATGCCGGTCGTCCCTGCCGTCAGGAGCGCGTCCGTGCAGGCGGGGGAGGCGGCCAGGTGCAGGTAGGTGAAGAGCACCAACCCTTCGCGCAGCCGGTGGTACTCCTCGGCGATCGGCTCCTTCACCTTGAGCACCATGTCCGCCTCGCCCCAGACGGCGTCGGCGCCGTCGAGGATCTTCGCGCCCGCGGCGAGGTACTCCTCGTCCGTGATGTGCGAGCCCAGGCCCGCGCCCTGCTGAACCAGGACGTCGTGGCCGTTGCGCACCAGTTCGTGAACGCCCGCCGGCGTGGCGGCGACACGGTACTCGTGGTTCTTGACCTCGGCAGGAACGCCGATCTTCATTGCGGTGGTTCCTTTCGGGAACCGGCACACCGTTGTGCCGGAGGAAGGGGTGTCACAGTCGGGCCCAGGCCTCGGTGAGCACGCCGCGGAGGACCGAGCCGATCTCCTTGAACTCCTCGGGGCCCGCGACCAGCGGGGGCGCGAGCTGGATGACGGGGTCGCCGCGGTCGTCGGCACGGCAGTAGAGCCCGGCGTCGAACAGCGCCTTCGACAGGAACCCGCGCAGCAGCCGCTCCGACTCGTCCGCGGTGAACGTCTCCTTGGTGGCCTTGTCCTTGACCAGCTCGATGCCCCAGAAGTAGCCGGCGCCGCGCACGTCGCCGACGATCGGCAGGTCCTGCAGGTCGTCGAGGGTCTGCTTGAACAGCGGCTCGTTCCGCGTCACGTGCCCGAGCAGGTCCTCGCGCTCGAAGATGTCGAGGTTGGCCAGGGCCACGGCCGCGGACACGGGGTGCCCGCCGAAGGTGTAGCCGTGCGCGAACATGGCGTCGCCGTCCTTGAACGGCTCGAACAGCCGCTCGTGCGCGATCATGGCGCCGATGGGCGAGTAGCCGCTGGTCAGGCCCTTGGCGCAGGTGATGATGTCCGGCACGTAATCGAACTTCTGGCCGCCGAACATGGTGCCCAGCCGGCCGAAGGCGCAGATGACCTCGTCGGAGACCAGCAGCACGTCGTACTCGTCGCAGATCTCGCGCAGACGCTGCCAGTAGCCGGGGGGCGGCGGGAAGCAGCCGCCGGCGTTCTGCACGGGCTCGGCGAAGACGGCGGCCACCGTGTCGGGGCCCTCCATCTCGATGGCGCGGGCCACGCGGTCGGCGGCCCAGAGGCCGTACTCCTCCGGCGTCATGCCCTTGACGCCGGTGATCTCGTCGGCGCGGTAGTGGTTCGTGTTGGGAACACGGATGGAGCCGGGCACGAGAGGCTCGAACATCTGCTTGAACGCCGGGATGCCGGTGATCGACAGCGCGCCCTGCGGGGTGCCGTGGTAGGCGATCTGGCGGCTGATGACCTTGTGCTTGAGCGGCTTGCCGATCATCTTGTAGTACTGCTTGGCCAGCTTCCACGCGGTCTCGACGGCCTCGCCGCCGCCGGTGGTGAAGAAGACGCGGTTCAGTTCGCCGGGAGCGAGCGCGGCCAGGCGCTGGGCCAGCTCGGCCGCCTTGGGGTGCGCATAGGACCACAGCGGGAAGAACGCCAGCTCCCGGGCCTGCTTGGCGGCGGCCTCGGCCAGCTCGTGGCGCCCGTGGCCGACCTGGACCACGAAGAGCCCGGCCAGGCCGTCGAGGTAGCGCTTGCCGTGGATGTCGTAGACGTACGACCCCTCACCGCGCACGATGGTCGGGATCTCGGACTGCTCGTAGGCGCTGTGCCTGGTGAAGTGCAACCACAGGTGGTCTTGCGCGGCCTTCAGGACGTCGTGTTCCGGCTGCGTCATGGCTATCTTCCCTTGTCTCTGAACTCTCCACAGTCTGCATGTTCACCTGCGGTTTGCCAAGCGAATCGGTCGCCGCATTGTGCATGAAAGTCGAGATCCGCAGAACCACTATGTAACAGCAACGAAATCCGCATGTAGATTGGCCAACGGCTCACGCGTGTCCCCGCATCGGGGGGCCTTGTGTGATCCAATGAGAGGCAAACTGTCCAGATTTCGTTGACCGGGGGACCGTCCGTGACTCCTGACCAGATTGAGAGCGCCGTCGCCGCCTCGATGCCCCAGGCCATCGAGGAGCTCAAGCGACTGGCCGCCATCCCCTCCGTGGCCTTCCCCGGGCACCCGGAAGAGCCGGTGTTCGCCGCGGCCGCGGTGACCGAGGAGTTGCTGCGTTCCGTCGGCCTGCCGCACGTCCAGCAGGTGGCTGTCGAGGGCAGCTTCCCCGCGATCTACGGCGAGGCGCCCGCGCCTCCCGGCATGCCGACGGTCCTGCTGTACGCGCACTACGACGTGCAGCCCGCGGGCGACCCCGCTGCCTGGCGCACGCCGCCCTTCGAGCCGACCCTGATCGACGGCCGCCTGTACGGCCGCGGCTGCGCGGACGACAAGTCGGGCGTCATTTCCCACATCACCGCCCTGCGTGCTTTCCAGGGCCGGTTCCCCGTGGGCATCAAGGTCATCATCGAGGGCCAGGAGGAATACGCGGGCGAGCGCCTGGAGGCGTTCGTCGAGCGCAACCCCGACCTGCTGCGCGCCGACGCCATCGTGGTGGCCGACACCGGCAACCCGCGTGTCGGCGACCCGGCCGTCACCACGTCGCTGCGCGGCATGGCCGCCTTCACCATCGAGGTCCGCAGCTTGAAGGAGGCCGTGCACAGCGGCTCCTTCGGCGGCGCCGCTCCCGACGCGCTGGCCGCCCTGATGCGCATGCTGACCGCGCTGCACGACGACAACGGCGACATCCGCGTGCCCGGGTTGCCGCGCGGAGCGTTCCTCGGGCAGGGGCCGTCGGAGGAGGAGTTCAGGAAGACGGCGGGCGTTGTGGACGGCGTGTCGCTGGTGGGCTCGGGTTCGCTGGCGGACCGGCTCTGGTCGTCCTACGCGATCACGGTCACCGGCCTCGACGTGCCGACGGTGTCCGGCGCCGTGAACGCCGTGCAACCGAGGGCGCGGGCCCGCGTCACCGTGCGCGTGCCGCCGGCCGGAGACCCGAAGACGACCGTGAACGCGGTGGTGGAGTTCCTGCGCCAGGTGGCGCCGTGGGGTGTGCAGGTGTCGTTCGGCGACTTCACGGTGGGCTCCGGCTTCCAGGCGGACTCGGGCGGCAAGGCCCGCGCGGCACTGAACCGGGCCATGGAGCGCGCCTTCGGCCGGCCGCCGCGCGACGTGGGCGCGGGCGGCTCGATCCCGCTGGTGAACACGCTGCTGCGGCAGTTCCCCGCGGCGGAGATCCTGCTGTTCGGGGCCGAGGACGAGGACGCGGCGATCCACGCGCCGAACGAGCGGGTGGACCTGGAGGAGCTGCGCAGGGTGGCCACGACGGAGGCTCTGTTCCTCCAGGAGCTCAGCCTGCCCTCAGCGCTGGGCATCTAGGTCAGATGTGCGAGCAGTGCTCAAGAAGCTGCCGGTGGGAGCCTTGCGTGCCCTCCGGCAGCTGATCGGGCAGGCACCACTTCACCTCCAGGATCTCCAGGGGATCGATCTTGAGTGTGCCACCCGTGAGCACGGCCTCGTAGGCCACCTCCACCCGCAGGCTGAAGCCGCTCTTCAGCCGGATGAGCCGGCCTGTCCGCACGGTCAGGCCGGTCTCCTCGAAGACCTCACGCTCGACGGTGCGCTCGAACGTCTCGGACCGTTTCGCGTACCCGGTGGGGAATCCCCATGGGCGGCTCTCGGGCCACAGCCGGTGCTTGAGCACGAGCACCCGGCCCTCGTCGTCGCGTACGACGCCGGTGACACCGACCATGAACGTGGCGTGTTTCAGCCACACCAGCCGCCATTGCAGGCGACCGCCCAGCGACCTCCACACCCGGGTGAGCAGCCGTAGCACTGGGCCCCCTTCTGCCTTGATGGTCTTCCGTAGAGTCTGGCCATGGACTGGCAGGAATGGCACGACGAATACGATCGCCCGGACTCACGCCTGTCCCAGCGGCCGCGGGTCGTCCAGAGCCGTATCCGGCCGGCGCTGGACGCCGCGGCACCCGGGCGGCCGGTCAAGGCGATCAGCCTGTGCGCGGGGCAGGGCCGTGACCTCCGCGCACCTCGTAGTGAGCACTGGGCCATCCGCGACGCGGTCGCGATGCGGCACCGGCTCCGGCTGGATCGGTGATGCGCCGCTACCCCGGAAACCGCCAGCTGGTTTGGCTGTACTCGCCCTTGCGGAACCCCAGCACCTTGGCCGGGGCCACCTCGAAGACCAGCGCCTCCCCGCCCTCCGGGTGGGTGAACACGCCGTCGCCCACGTCGAAGTGCCAGTCGCCGCCGTACTTCGACTCCCACGCGCCGGACAGGCGCTTGAGCTTGCCGGGGTCCGTGACGCGCTCGGCGGCGCCCTCGACCACCAGGTCGAGCCCTTCGTGCAGGGCGCTGGCGCCGGTCGTGAGCGCACAGTGGCGGTTGGACTCCAGGTTTCTGGCCTTCTGCTCCTCGGCTCCCGTACAGAAGTAGATCGCGTCGTCCTGCCAGACCGCCAGCAGGGTGGTGACGTGCGGGCGGCCGTCGGCGCGTACGGTGGTCAGCCAGTACGTCTCCGCGTGTATCAACTGCTCGCGGGCCTGCGCCCAGGGCGTCGGGGTGGCGTTCGGGTCGCTGAAACGGGCATCCAGCTTCGTGGTCGGTTCCATGGCTTCTCCTTCTCTGCGTATAGGCAGACCGGGGCCGGCTCAGGAACTCACCGGCGGGCGCGGGAACACTCGCTCCGTGAGGCAGGCCCGGCCGCCGGACGCCGCCGCCTCCCCCGCTCTGGTCGCTACGCTCCCGCGGCTCCCTCGCTGCTGACCGGCAGGTCGTAGACGCGGCGCACGCTGCTGCCGAGGCGGCTCACGTCGGCCCCGTACACGTGGATGGACACCCCGACCTCGCCGCTGGTGTTGCGGACCTTGTGGATGTCTCCGGGCGGGGCGAAGCCGCTGACCTCGCCCGGCCGGTTCTCGGCGCGGCCGATCTCCAGGAGATGGTCACCCATGTCCCGGTAGAGGGTCTCGTACTCGATGCCGCTGAGGATCCCGAACGTGCACCACGCCACGTGGTCGTGGATCACCGTCTCCTGACCGGGGCGCCACACCACCGACACGATGGAGAAGTCCTCCTGGGCGTAGAGCGGGCGGGAGACGTAACCGTCCGGCGAGCCCTCGCGCTCCTGCGGCGTGAGGATGTCGAGGCCTGGCAGGCGGTCGCGGAGCAGATCAGCGACGGTGTACGCGGTCCGGCGTGGCCCGAGCCGCCGGGCCACGATGTCGGAGATGCCGGTCACGAGCGCTTCGAGGCCCGGCCTGGCCAGTGTGGTGGCGGCCATGTCCATGACACCCCCTAAGGGAAATCGGATAACCCTTCTTCCCTTTCTACGGTCCTCTGTCGCAACCGATAGGTCCAACAGAAGTCTTCTGGCTGATCGATAGATATGATTGATGAATGCTGGATGTCGTCCGTCTCCGCGTCCTCCTCGCGGTCGCCCGCAAGGGCTCGCTGACCGCGGCGGCCAAGGAGCTGCACTACTCGCAGCCGTCCGTGAGCCACCACCTCGCCCGGCTGGAGGCGGAGACGGGTGCCCGGCTCATCCAGCGGGTGGGGCGCGGCATCAGGCTCACGGACGCGGGCAGGCTGCTGGCCGAGCGGGCCGCGGAGATCATCGACCGCCTCGACGCCACCGCCGAGGAGCTGGCCGCGCACGTGGGGCTGCGTTCCGGCCGGGTGCGACTGGCCGCCTTCCCCTCCGCGCTCGGCACGTTCGTCCCCGAGGCGGCCACGGTGCTGGCCACCGCACATCCCGGGCTGCGCCTGCACCTCACCGAGACCGAGCCACCGGAGGCCCTCAGGCTGCTGAGGGCCGGGCGGGTGGACGTGGCGGTGGTGTTCAGGTACGACGACACCGCGCCCGAGGACAACGGCATCACCATGATCCATCTCCTCGACGACCCCAGTTACCTGGTGTCCAGCACCCCCACGGACGGAGAGCTGACCGGGCACGCCGAGGCGTCCTGGATCGCGGGCTGCGACCGGTGCCGCAGCCACCTGCTGGACATTTGCGACAAGGCTGGGTTCGAGCCGCGGATCTCGTTCACCAGCGACGACATCGTGGCCGTGCAGGCGCTCGTGGCGGCCGGGCTGGGGCTGACGATGCTGCCGGGGCTGGCGTTGCGCGCTCACCGGCATCCGGACGTGGAGGTGGCGGAGGTGCCCGGGTCGACCAGGCACGTCTACGCCGCCGTCTACGGCGACCCGCCTCACCCGCCGCCCACCGACGCGCTGCTCCGGGCGCTGCGGAAAACGGCCACGAGAGCAGTGCAGAAAACGCTGCGAAAGGTGCTGACAGAAAACCTTTGACGGCCTGCCTACGATGGCCCCATGCCCGATATTTCGACACTCGCCCTTTTCAGTGTGGCCACGCTCGGCCTGCTCATCGTGCCCGGGCCCGCGGTCCTGTACATCGTCACCCGGAGCGTCTCCCAAGGCCGTACCGCCGGCCTGATCTCCGTGCTGGGCGTGCACCTGGGCTCGGTCGTCCACGTGGCCGCGGCCGCGCTGGGCATCAGCGCCCTGCTGGCCGCCTCCGCCACCGCGTTCACCGTGGTCAAGTACGTCGGCGTCGCCTACCTGGTCTGGCTCGGTGTGCGCAAGCTGATGCGGCGGGCCGAGGGTGAGAAGGCGATCGAGCTGAAGGTGCAGTCGAGGCAACGGCTGTTCTGGGAGGGGTTCGTGGTGAACGTGCTCAACCCCAAGACGGCGATCTTCTTCCTGGCGTTCCTGCCGCAGTTCGCCAGACCGGAGGCCGGGCCCATCGGACCGCAGATCCTGCTGTTCGGGCTCCTCTGGATCGTGCTCGGCATGGCCTCCGACGGCACGTACGCGATGCTCGCCTCGGCGCTCGCCGATCGGGTACAACGTTCGGCCCGGGCACGGCGGCGGCTCGATGTGGGCAGCGGGCTCGTGTACCTGGGGCTGGCGGCTTGGCTCACAACCGAGAAGGCCTGACAAGCCAGGAAATTTCTAGCCCATAGTGCGATAGTGAGATCAAACGATGATCGAGGGGGACGGCACGTCCGGACGTACTTCATAGGCCTCTAGGCGGACCCCATGGACACGCCACCACACCGCCTCGGGCTCGAGCGGGCCGTCGAGGTGTATTCGGGTCACGACGACCTCGTCGGCGTGACCGGCTCGGGGTATACGATCGGCGCCGATCTCGTGCTGACCTCCGGAGACGTGGTCGATCCCGAGGCGCCGTGCCGCGTGCGGGCGGCGGGGTCGGCGCGATGGGCGCGGGCCGAGGAAGTGTGGCGGGGACGCGGCGGTACAGGGGTCGCGCTCCTGCGGGTGACCGAAGCGTCACCCTGGCGCGAGGTGCCGGGAATCGATCATGTGCGCTGGGCCCGGGTCGGCCAGGGACAGCACAGGCTGCGCTGCGTGGCCAGAGGCTTTCCCAGAGACGGCGACCGGGCCGCGCGGACGTTGTCGGGTCTGGTGGACCCGCCCGCGGGCGCGGTGTCGAAGGCGCTGACGGCCGGCGTGCTGGAGTCCATGCCGGTCTCCCTCTGGGCGGGCATGTCGGGCGCGGCCCTGCTGGCCGAGCCCGCCCGGCAGATCATCGGCGTGATCGTCACCGGCCACGACGGGTACGACCAGCACCGCCTCGACGTCATCCCGGTAACCGCCTTGCTGGGCGACGAACGGTTCCGCGAGCTGGCGGGCGTACCACCCGGCCGGCTCGAAACCGTGGCCGAGGACGACCCGTCGGTGATCCTGCCCGATCTGCTCTCCCCCGCCCGCGAGGACCTGCCGGCGGACTGCCCCGACTGGCGGCTGCTGGTCCCGCGGCACGCGGTGGTGCCGTTCCTGGGCAGGGCGGAGGAGCTGGCCCGGCTGCGGGAGTGGGCCGACGAGCCCGGGGCACTGTCGATCGCCGTGCTGAGCGGGCGCCGCGGCACGGGGAGGACCAGGTTGGCGGGCGAGCTGTGCGAGCAGCTCGCCCGGGCCGGGTGGGACGCCGGATTCCTGCCGCTGGACTCCGTCTGCGGCGCGCTGTCCGGCGACGCGGACCGACCTGTGACGTTGGACGTGCTGCGCCCGACTCTGCTGGTGGTCGACCACCCCGAGCCGTCCTCGCCACTGGTCGGTGAGCTGGTGCGGCGGCTGGCCAAGCACGAGCACAACCCGCCCGTAAGGATCCTGCTGCTGGTCCGCGAGCCGGGCGAGGCCGAATGGTGGCGGCGGCTCGACACGGCCGCGGGCGGCTGGCTGCGGCGGCTCAACACCGCGACCGTTCAGCTCAACGCCCGTCCGCTCACCCTGCCCGAGCGGACGGAGCACGCGCTCGCGGCCATGAAGGCGTTCGCGCCGAGCAGGGCCGCGCTTCCGGCGCCACCGCCACTCGACGACCCGGAATTCGGTCTGCCGCTCCATGTCCACCTGGCCGCCCTGATGCGCCTGTGCGACGGCGACGCGAGGGAGTGCCGTCACCTGGAGGAGCGGCGGGAGCGAAGCGACCAGAGCCGGGGCGGCGAGGGCGGCACAGGGCGACCGAACCGCCGGACGGAGAGAGGCCATGAGCGGGCGGCGTATGGCGACCGGGCCGCCGAACGCAGTGAGGCCGTGAACACAGCGGGCGGGCTGGTCGCGCGGTTCTTGGCGCGTGAATACGAGCAGTGGGCGCACGTATGGCCCGGCGAGCGGGTGAACGGCGCGACGGGCCGGCATGCCGTGGCGGTGGTCACGCTGACCGCGCCGACCCCCGCCGAGCTGCCCGGCCTGCTGGCGACCGTGCCCGGTCTGCGCGCCGACGCCGCGGCACAGTGGCTCGGCCGGATCTTCGACGGCGGTGCGCGGCTGGGCCCGGATGTGCTGGCCGAGCGGCTCTTGGCCGAGACGGAGGACCTGGACCGGCTCGTGCTCGCCCTGCACGATCATGAAGGCCGTACGGCGCGCCACCTCGTGCGCATGCTCGACGCCCTCCGGCTGTCGGTGGGCTCGCCGCGGGTCAGGTCGGCGCTGCGTGGGCTGGTGGCGGCCAGGATCGGCAGCATGGTCGCGGAGGCCGCGGCGGCGCCGGGGATGCGGCTGGGGGACGCGGTCAATGCGGCGCTGGGGGTGTTCACCGGCGATCGGGAGATCGCCGGCGCCGTGGCCGGGCTGCCGGTAGAGCGGGAGGTGCGGCTGGGATTACGGGCCCTCCATGTGACGATCGGCGAGCTGACCGTGTGGCACCTGCGGGCGGAAGGGCAGCCCATCGCGCTGGCCGGCGCGCTGTCTGTGTTGTCGGAACGGCTGGCGGCCGCGGGCCGGGTGGGTGAGGCGGTCGTCGCGGCGGCGGAGGCCGTCGACATCTTCACTGCCGCCGCCCCGTACGAGGCGGCGGGCGCGCGGGCGGAGGCCTTGGACAACCTGGGCGCCTGCCTGCTGCTCGCGGGTGAGCCCGGCAGTGCGTTCAAGCCCGTGCAGGAGGCCGCGGCCAGGTTCGGCATCCTCGCCGAAGAGGAGCACGAGACCCGGTACGCGGGGCGGACCGCGCGGGCACACTACAACCTGGCGTGTGCGCTGCTGGGAGTCGGTCGGACGGAGGAGGCCGTCGAGGCGTTCGCGGCGGCCGGCGGCGATCCCGAGGTCGCGGCGGACGTGGCCGGCCTCCTGTCCGCCGCCGAGCCGCTGACCTCGTACGAGGAGCTCGTCACCGCCACGCCGCTGGCGCCGTTCGAGGGGATCGAGGACGGACCGCCCACCGCCGCCCTGCCGGAGCTGGCCGCCTGTCTCACCATCGCCGCCACGGCGGCCGTCAGGAACGTCGCGCCCACGGACCGCGACCTTGCCCAGCGGCTGCATCTCCTCGCCGCCTGGCTCCACGGCCACGGCAGGACCACCGACGCTCTTGTGCCGGCCGCGGAGGCGGTGGCGCGGCTGCGCGGCCTGGCGGCCGAGGAGCCCGGGCTGCGGTTCCTGCTGGCCACGGCCGCCGGCCTGCTGTCCAGGCTGCACGGCGCCCTGGACGACCTGGACGCCGCCGCGCGCGCCGCCGCCGAAGCCGGGCGCAACCTGCGGGCGCTGGTCGTGCTCGACCCCGGCGAGTACCGCTCCGCGCTGGCCGCGCAGCTGCTCGACCTGGGTGAGCTGCTGCTGCTCGACGACCGTCCCGATGAGGCGCTCGACCCGCTGCAGGAGGCCATGGTCCTGGCGGTCGGGCAGCACCCGCAGGCCAGGGCACGGTGGCTGCTCGGCCTGTGTCTGGACGAGCTGGGACGGTCCGCGGACGCCGTGGCGCAGCTGGAGATCGCGGCCGAGCTGTACGACGTCCTGAGCGCCGACGACGACAGCTACCGGCGCCATCTCGCCGACGTACGCGCCAGGCTGGGCCGGACGCGGACGCCCCCGCCGCCGGGCGGTCCGCGGCACTGGATGCTGGCCCTGGTCACCCCGCGGCCGGAGGAGGTCGTCGCGCGGGCCGAGCAACTGGTGGCCGAGCGCCGCGAGTCCGTCGAAGGCGCCGGCGAGCCGCAACCCGACGAGATCCACGCCTACCTGTCCGCCCAAGCCATGCTGGCCCGTGCCTGGGCGGACGCGGGCCGGGCGGCGGACGGGTTCGCGCTGGCGACGCAGGCGGCCGAGCTGCTCCAGCGGCACCTCGGGCGCACGCTCGCGGGCCAGGTCGCGGCACTCGGGCGCATGCTCGCGGGCCAGGTCGCGGCACTCGGGCGCATGCTCGCGGGCCAGGTCGCGGCGGCACTCGGGCGCACGCTCGTGGGGCTCGGGCGGCACGAGGAGGCCGTGCCCCACCTGCGAACCGCCATCGAGTCCCACGGCCAGGCCGGGGCGAGCCCGGCGTCGGGGAAAGAGCTCGCCGAGCTGCTCATCCTGGAGGCCGTCGCACTGTCCCGCTCCGGCTGCCCGCAGGAAGCGGAGGCGGCGGCGGACCGGCTGGTCAGGCTGTACGCCGCACTCGTGTCCGAAGGCATCGAGTCCCCCGTGGCCCTCGCCGGGGCGCTGCGCCTCCAGGGCGGCATCCGCTTCGCCAGGCAGGACGTGGAGGGTGCGCTCAGGTCGGCCACCCGGGCGCTCGACGTCCTCGTGCCGGAGCCGTCGAACGGCAATCGGCTGGTCGCCGGCGCCTGCCTGGAGCTGAGCGGCCTGTGCCTGGCCGAGCTGCACGACGAGGACGCGGCCAGGGAGAAGCTGGCCGAAGGCACCGCGCTGCTGGCCGAGCTCGGCCCCGCGCCCGCCGATCTGGCCGACGTCCACCTGCTGTCCCTGGTCCGCCTGGCCAGGCTGCGTGCCCGCGAGGAAGGCCCGGCCGCCGCGATCGTCATGTACGCCCGGATTCTGGAGATGCGCCCGCTCCCGGAGGCCGACGTGCTCAGGACCCTCATCGACGACCTCTCCGCGTACGTGACCGACCTGCCGGAGGACGCGGATCCGGCCGCGTTGCTGCCGCCGCTCACGGCGTTCACCGAGGCACTCGAACGCGAGGTGCCGCTGACCGCCGGCGCCGACCTGCACGACAGGCACGCCCGCTGCCTGTCCCGCCTCAGCACCGCCGCCGCGCAGGCGAATGACCAGGGAAGCGCCGTCCTGGCCGCCCGGCTGGCCGTCCGCGTGCACCGGGGCGTCAAAGCGGCGAGCCTGGGGCGGAGGGCGGCAGCCGGCGTGACCAGCGAAGCCCCCGAGCGCGACCATGGACCCGCCACCGTCTCCGGCGCCCATCGCGGCCGGCTGGGACTGGCGCTCGCCGCCCTCGCCAGGCTCGACCAGACCGACCTGGCCGTCGCCGAGCAGGCCATCGTGCTGCTCGACGACGCGGAGCACGGCAGGGAGCTGGCGGCGGCCCTCGGCCGGTACGCGGCCGAGCTGCAAGACCGCGGCCGCCCGGTGGAGGCCCTGGCCCACTGCGAACGCGCCGCGGACCTGTGCGACGAGCTCGACGACCCGGCCGTCGCCGCCGCCGTCTACGCCCAGCTGGGCGACAGCCTGGCCGCCCTGGACCGCCCGCACGCCGCGCTGGAGGCGGTCGGCTGGTCCATGGCCGAACTGGAGCGGAGAGGGGCGGCTTGCGTCACCGGCGGAGCCCCGTGCGAGTGCGACCATAGATGCGAGAGATGCCAGGAGCTGCCGCAGGTGCGCGCCCAGGCGATCCAGGTGCGGGGCCGCGTGCTGCGGGCCGCAGGGCGGACGCAGGAGGCGCTGGCGCACCTGGTGGAGGCGCTGCAGATCTACAACCGGCTGCCGCGCCCGCCGGCCGCCGCCGCCGAGGTCGCCGCGATGATCGCCGATGACCTGCTGGCAGGCGGGCGCGCGGAGGAGGCCGCCGAGTACGCGAGGACCGCCACGACCGGACAGAAGCCGGGCACGGTCAAGCACGCGCTGGCCCTGCAGCGGCTGGCCAGGTGCCACATGATGCTGGGCGAGCTGACCGAGGCCAACACGCTCGTGGAGCAGCTGATCCCGCTGGCCAGGCGGTCGCCGGACGATCTCACGTACCGGGCGATCCTGGCCGATTCCCTGGCCCAGAGCTCGGAGCTGCTGCCGCTGCTGCGGCTGGACGGCGGGACCGAGGCCGAGGCCAGGGCCCGCGAGGCCATCGCGATCTACGACGACCTGATGACCACGGGCATGAACGCCGAGGCCCTGCACACCAGCCGGGCGGGCGCCAGCCTCACGCTGGCCGCCGCGCTGCGGATGCGGGACCTGTCCGCGGACGCGGTGCGGCCGCTGCGCGAGGCGGTGGCGGCGCTGGAGCGGTACGCGCCGGGCAACCCGCCGCTGTCCGGGCTGCTGGCCAGGGCGATGCTCATGCTCGGCGACGCGCTCATGGAGGCGGGGCGCCCGCTGGAGGCCGGCCTGGTCTTCCATCGCGGCACGCAGGTGACGCGTGACGTGCTCTCCAGAGCCGTCGCCCACGCCCGGCTCGGCTTCTGCCAGCAGGAGCTGGGCCGGGACGACGCCGCCGACGCCGCGCTGCGGGTCGCGGGTGGGCTGCTGCGCGAGCTGCTCGCCGACGAGCAGGACGAGGGGCTGGTCGACCTGCTGCGCGACGTGCTGCGCAGCAGGCTGACCCTTCTGGAGAAGGCCGGCAAGAACGGCGAGGCGCGGCAGGTCGAGGACGACCTGCGCGCCCTCAGGACGTGATGGCCTCCACCGTCTCCCGCGCCCACCGGTAGTCGGCCTTGCCGGCCGGCGAGCGCACCATCGTCTCGACGAACGCGTACGTCCGCGGCACCTTGTACCCCGACAGCAACGTCCTGCAGTGCGCGTCCAGTTCCTCGGCCGTGACCTCGACGCCCGGCCGCGGCTCGATCACGGCCGCGACCTTGTTGCCCCACCGCTCGTCCGGCACCCCGGTCACCACCGCGTCGAACACCGAGGGATGCCCCTTGAGCACCGCCTCGACCTCCTCGGGGAACACCTTCTCCCCGCCGGTGTTGATGCACTGCGAGCCCCGGCCGAACACGTTCACGGTGCCGTCCGCGTCGACGCTCGCCAGGTCGCCGGTCAGCAGCCAGCGCCTGCCCTGCTCGTCGGTGACGAACGTGCGGGCGGTCTTCTCGGGGTCGTTGTAGTAGCCGAACGCGACCCGCCCCGACCGCGCCACCGTCCCGAGCTGCCCGGACCCGGGCTCGACGGGACGGCCCTTCTCGTCGAGCACGGCCAGATCGACCACGGCGTTCGGCTGGTAACGCAGGCCCTTCTCCGGCGTCGACCCGGCCACGCCGGAGGCGGTGTAGCCGGACTCGGTCGAGCCGAAGTTGTCCAGGATCATGACGTTCGAGAGCAGCTCCTGGAGGCGGTCCCGGACCGCGCCGCTCAGGATGGCCCCGGTCGAGCTGATCACGATCAGCGAGGAGACGTCGTAGGAGCCCTCCGCCAGCGCCTCGGCCATCGGTCTGGCCATGGCGTCGCCGGTGATGTTGATGGTGTTCACGCGCTCGCGCTCCACCGTCCGCCATACCTCGGCGCCGTCGAACTTGTGCACGTACGCGACGGTCCCGCCCAACCACCAGGAGATGAACGTGGCCATCTGCGCGGCTCCGTGCATGAGCGGCGCGACGGGCAACATCACCAGGGGACCCGACGCGACGGCCGCGTCGATCACCTCCTGCGGGGTGGCGCGCGGCTCGCCGCCGGGGTTGCCACCGCCGAAGCCCATGAACAGGTCCTCGACGTGCCACATCGCGCCTTTCGGCATGCCGGTGGTACCGCCGGTGTAGATGATGTACACGTCCTGGCCGGAGCGCGGCGGGAAGCCCCGCTCGGGCTTGCCTCGCTCCAGGGCGGTCTCGTACGGCACGGCGGAGCCGATCGCCGACTCCCCGCCCACCGAGATCAGGTGCCGCAGCAGCGGCGCCTGGTCGGCGACGGCGGCCACCCGCGCGTCGAACTCCACGTCGTAGATCAGCGCCCGGATGTCGGAGTCCCGGTAGAGATAGAGCAGTTCGGACTCGACGTACCGGTAGTTGACGTTGATCGGCACGGCCCGGATCTTCAGCGCGGCGAGCATGCCGGCGATGTACGGGATGCCATTGTAGAGCTGGATCCCGACGTGCTGCCCCGGCTCGACGCCGAGGTCCATCAGGTAGTGGCCGAGCCGGTTCGCCTCGGCGTCCAGCTCGGCATAGGTGCGGCGGTCCGCGCCGCAGATCACCGCGGTCCGTTCCCCGATCGCGTCCGCGAGACCTTCGAACAGATCCGCGTGGTTGAACTCCATCAGAGTTTCTCCCGTCCGACGATCCACATCGCGAAGAACTGGGCTCCCCCGCCATAGGCATGGCCGAGCGCCGTGCGGGCGCCGTCCACCTGGTGCTCGCCGGCCATCCCGCGCACCTGCAGCGCGGCCTCGGCGAACCTGATCAGCCCCGAAGCCCCGATCGGGTTGCTGGACAGCACCCCGCCCGAGGCGTTCCACGGAATGTCACCGTCGAGCGCCGTGGCGCCCGATTCGGTGAGCTTCCATCCTTCCCCTTCCGCCGCGAACCCCAGGTTCTCCAGCCACATCGGCTCGTACCAGGAGAACGGCACGTACGTCTCGGCCACGTCGATCTGCCGCCGCGGGTCGGCGATGCCGGCCTGGCGGTAGACGTCGGCCGCGCAGTCCTTGCCCGCCTGCGGGCTGACCGTGTCGCGGCTGGCCCGGAAGATCGGCTCGGAACGCATGGCGGTGCCGTGCACCCAGGCCGGAGTGCCGGTGACCGCCGACTCCGACGACAGGACCATCGCACACGCGCCGTCGCTGGACGGGCAGGTCTCCAGGTAGCGGATCGGCTCCCAGAGCATGGGCGTGGACTCCACCATCTTCTGGTCGATGCCGGGGATCTTGAGGTGCGCGTACGGGTTCTTGAGCGCGTTGAGCCGGTCCTTCACCGCCACCAGCGTGCCGATGTGATCGGGGGCGGCGGACCTGCGCATGTACTCGCGGATGTGCGGCGCGAAGTAGCCGCCCGCGCCCACCACCAGCGACGAGCTGAACGGCAGGTGCGTGGACAGGGCCCAGGTGGCGTTGGACTCCGACTGCTTCTCGAACGCCACGACCAGCACCCGGTCGTGCACGCCGCCCTGGATGAGGCTGGCGCCGACCAGCGCCGTGGAGCCGCCGACGCTGCCCGCGGTGTGCACCCGCATCATCGGCTTGCCGGCCGCCCCGAGCGCGTCGGCCAGATACGCCTCCGGCATCATGACGCCCTCGAACAGGTCCGGCGCCTTGCCGATGACGACGGCGTCGATGTCCTTGAACGTCAGCCCGGCGTCCTCCAACGCCCGCAGCGCCGCCTCGCGCACCAATCCGGCGATCGACACGTCCCTGCGCCGAGTCGTGTAGTGCGTCTGCCCGACGCCGATGACCGCACACCTGTTCATGGGTCGCTCACCACTCCTCATTCGCTCCGCGGAGTGCCTGTCGTGCCGAAGGCGCGCCATCGGCACGGGTCGGCCCTCCACTCCGCTCACTGCGTCGGGTTCGCTCCCGGTTCCCCATGATCAGGCCTCCAGTACGGTGACGAGATTGTGCTGCAGGCAGGGCCCGCCGGCGGCGTGGGCGACGGTGCGGCGGGCGCGGCCGTCGAGGATGCGCTGCGCCGCCTCGCCGATGCGGATGAGTCCGGTGGCCATGACGGGGTTGGCCGCCAGCGGCCCGCCCGACGGGTTGATCACCGTGTCGCCGGTCAGCTCCAGCGCCTCGCGCAGGATGATCTCCTCGTGCGGGAACTGGGTGTGCAACTCGGCCACCTCGACGGGGCCTTTGCCGACCCCGGCGGCGCGGGCGGCGTCGGCGGCGGAGGCCGACCTGGCCAGGTCCCGCATCCCCAGGTAATGCGGCTCGATCCGATGCGCGATGCCCCTGATGTAGGCAGGGTTGTCGGACAGCTCCCTGGCCAGGTCACCGGTCGCGAGCACGATCGCGGCCGCGCCGTCGGTGATCGGCGGCACGTCCGTCAGCTTCAGCGGCCGGACGGCCAAGGGCTCGTCCTCGCCACGCTCGGGGTCGGGCAAATCCAGCGCGTACGGGTTCGCGCGGCCGTCCGCGCGGCTACGGCGGACGATCTCGTCCAGCTCTTTGCGGTCCGCGCCGACGGCGGCCGCCTGGAGCGCGGCGTAGGACAGCTGGTCGAGGCCGAGCGGCGCCAGATAGTACGGGTCCAGCTGGAGCGTCATGATCCTGCGCAGGTCGCCGAGCGACGACTTGCCGAAGCCGTAGACCAGGGCCGAGTCGATGTCGCCGTGCTGGAGCCGCACCCACGCCTCGTACAACGCCCAGGCGCCGTCCATCTCCACGTGGCTCTCCGAGATGGGCGGCCAGGCGGCCAGGGCGTCGAGCGCCGACACGAACGAGAACGGCGCGCCGGCGAGGTAGTCGCAACTGCCCGAGCAGGTGAAGCCGAACCGCTTGAGCCCGGTGCGCTCCTTGACCTCGTTGATCACGGGCAGGATCAGCTCGGGCTCGGTCAGCCCGGTGTCGTGCGGGGTGTGCCGCGTCTGGGCGAACGCGACGATCGCTACCTCTCTTGTCGCCAACGCTCTCATGACAACTCCACGTCGGGCTCGCCGGTGGGGGCGAACCAGCGGATGTTCGCCATGGACGCCGTACGCTCGCTCTCGGGCACCCACACGGCCTTGACGCGCATGCCCTGGCGTACCTCGTGGGCGGGCACGTCGCCGATCAGGGCGATCATGGGGATGTCGGCATGGTCGAGCAGTATGTACGCCGACACGAACGGCACCTGGGGGGCTCGCGGGTCTGGCAGGTTGTTGATGGCGAACGTGGTGATCGTCCCGGTGTCGGGAAGTTCACGCGTTTCCGGGATGACGCCTCCGCATTCGGGGCAGGCCGCGCGGTAGGGGACGTACACCTTGTCGCACTGGTCGCAGCGGCCGCCGAGGAAGACGCCGCGCTGGATGCCCTCGAAGAAGACGCGGAGCGCGCCGCCCGCCTGGAGGCGGTACTCGGAGCGCACGTTCGACACGATCTTCGTGACCTCGGGGGCGAAATACGAAATGTCGGTGATGTGGCCGGTGGGCTGATCGCGCCAGATCGGCCAGACGCGCATCCCGGCCTCCATGGCCTTGGGGTGCTCCGGGCACACCGCGTGCACCAGCGCCGTGTCCGCGCCGTCGAGCTTGATCAGGGCCCAGGCGAAGGGGCGGTCGAGCGGGTGGCCGTCGAGCGGCTCGTGCACCCAGGCCCAGGCGGTGACCGTGCCCGCCGGGCCGACCTCGACGTACTCGCCGGTGACGGGCTCGCCGGTGGCCGGGTCGTACTCCAGGGGCGGGACCAGCACCCGGCCCTCCGCCGTACGCGCCCCCACGATGCGCCGTCCGCGCAACTCGCTCAGGAACCGGCCGATCACCGGTCCCGTGGTCCGCGTGTAGCCGCCGGGGAACTCCAGGACGTGCTGGGCGACGAGCGGATCAGA
Organism: Nonomuraea turkmeniaca; assembly: GCF_005889735.1. Classification (GTDB taxonomy): domain Bacteria; phylum Actinomycetota; class Actinomycetes; order Streptosporangiales; family Streptosporangiaceae; genus Nonomuraea; species Nonomuraea turkmeniaca. Next base: position 29,820 of record NZ_VCKY01000048.1, on the reverse strand, counting down.
TGGCACGGTCGTGTCCCTCCCAGTACGGGGCGCGAAGTTTGCGTTTGAGCAGCTTGCCGTTCGGCTCGCGGGGCATCTCGGCGATGAAGTCGATGCTCTTGGGCCACTTCATCCTGGCCAGCCGACCCTCCAGCGAGGCCAGCAGCTCGGCGGCCAGCTCCGGGCCCGGCTCGACGCCCGGCGCCGGCTCGACCACGGCCTTGATCTGCTCGCCCCACTCCTCGTCCGGGATGCCGAACACGGCCACGTCCGCCACCTTCGGGTGGATCATGAGCTCGTTCTCGATCTCGGCCGGGTAGATGTTCGCGCCACCCGAGATGATCATGTCGGCCTTGCGGTCGCAGAGGAAGAGGAAGCCGTCCTCGTCCAGGTATCCGACGTCCCCGACGGTGAAGAAGTCCTTGAGCCGGCTCGCGGCGGTCTTGGCCGGGTCGCCCTTGTACTCGAACTGGACACCCATCATCTTCATGTAGATCGTCCCAGGGATGCCGGTCGGCACCGGCTCGCCCTGCTCGTCCACGATGAGCAGCTCGCTGATCGGCCAGGCCTTGCCGACCGTGCCCGGGTGCGCCTTCCAGTCCCCGGGCGTGGCCAGCGTGCCGCCGCCCTCGGTGGCCGCGTAGTACTCGTAGACGCAATCGCCCCACCAGTCCAACATCGCCCATTTCACCGGGATCGGACAGGGGGCGGCCGCATGAATCATCCACTTGAGCGAGGACAGGTCGTACTGCTTGCGGGTCGGCTCGGGCAGCGCGAGGAGCCGCTTGAAGTGCGTCGGGACCAGATGGGAGTTCGTCACGTGATACCGCTCGCAGAGCCGGAGCAAGTCCTCGGCATCCCACTTGTCCATGTAGACCAGCGTGTGCCCCATGTGCAGGGCCGTGCCGCCGAACTGGGTGACGGCGGTGTGATAGCAGGGCGAGGTGACCAGGTGGGCGTTGGGCCGGCCCGGTGTGATGCCGAACAATCCGAGCAGGAACGTCATGAGCTCGGCGGAGTCGTCCGGATCGAGGCCGTTCAACGGGCGTTTGACGCCCTTGGGCCTGCCGGTGGTGCCGGACGTGTAGTGCATGGTGGCGCCGGCGGTGCGGTCGGCAGGCGCACTGCCGGGCCGCCCGTCGGTCAGCTCGCTCGCGAGGCGGAACCCGTCGGCCTCGTCCCCGAGGATGAAACGCCGCTCGGGCCCGATGGCGTCGGCCGCCCTGGCGCCCTCCTCCAGGAACCGGGGGTGGACGAAGAACGCCTTGGCCTCGCTGTCGGAGACGATGTACGCGATCTCCGGGCCGGTGAGATGCCAGTTGACCGGCGTGTAGTACCAGCCGGCCTGCATCGCGGCCAGGTAGAGCACCAGACCGTCGGCGCCGTTGGGCACCAGCCCGCAGATGCCGTCACCGGGCTTGAGCCCGAGGTCGCGCAGCCCGTGGACGAGGCGGTTCGATCTGGCCAGGAGGTCGCCCGCGCGGTGCTCCGTACCGTCGGGGTCCACAGCCGCGATCCACTCGGGATCCGCCTGCGCGAGCCTCCAGAATCCGAGCGTGCCCATCTGCACTCCCACCTGCTCGTGGCCTCACTCCGTGAGGCAGGCTCGGTCGCATATGCCGCCGCCTTCCCCGCCGCTCCTACGTCGCTCCTCCGGACGACGGCACACTCTCGCACGGCAGCAAAACAGGAACCTGTTCTCGTTTGCTGGTGGGAGCGTATCCTGGGGCGCATTGCGTAGCAAGCGCTTGATTAGAGACCTGGAGGCATCCATGGAGCCCCTTCCGATCAGCACCCCCCACTGCCGGGTCGAACGCGACGGCCACGTCCTCATCGTCACCATGAACCGCCCGGAGGCCCGCAACGCGCTCTCCTCGGACATGCTGATCGGCCTGGCCTCGGCGTGGGCGTACGCGTCGGCGGAGCCCGGGATCCGGGTGGCGATCCTGACAGGCGCGGAGGGCACGTTCTGCGCCGGCGCCGACCTCAAGGCCATGGGCCGGCCGTCGACGGACCCTGACGTCCAGGCCAGGGCCGCCCAGATCCCCAACTTCCACTGGAAGGGTCTGCTGCGCGAGGACCTGCCCACCAAGCCGATCATCAGCGCGGTGGAGGGCTATGCGGTGGCCGGCGGAACCGAGCTGCTGGTGGGCACGGACCTGCGGGTGGTGGCCGAGTCGGCCACGCTGGGGTTGTTCGAGGCCAAGCGCGCCCTGTTCCCGATGGGCGGCAGCGCCGTCCGGCTGCCCCGGCAGATCCCGTACTGCCACGCCATGGACCTGCTGCTGACCGGCCGCTCGATCACGGCGGCGGAGGCCCTGTCGATGGGGCTGGTCAACCGCGTGGTCCCGGACGGCCAGGCGCTGGCGGCGGCCCGCGAGCTGGCCGGCGACGTGGCCGCCTCGGGGCCGCTGGCGGTCCAGGCGATCCTGCGGACGTACCGGGACACGCTGGGGCTTTCCGAGCCGGAGGCCCTGAAGGTCTCGGACGACCTCGGCTGGCCGGTCATCGGCTCGGAGGATGCCAAGGAGGGCACCCGGGCCTTCCGCGAGAAGCGCGCGCCGCGCTACGAGGGCCGTTGAGGGATTTTCCCTAGGAGCGGTCCCGAAGCACTCGGCGGCCGCTCCTGCCGACCCTCCGCGCGTCCGGCAGCGGAGGGGACCTCGCCCTCAGTCTTCAGTGATGCGGGACAGCCGGTCGAGCGCCTCGCCGTACTCCTCCACCAACCCGAACACCACGTCCTTCGTGGAGCGGACCTGGTTGGTGATGCCGATGACCTGCCCGGCGGGGAAGGTCGCCAGCTCGCTGGCGTCGGACCGGCCGATGCGCCGCAACGCGTTCGAGACCAGCATGAACTGCAACGGCATCGGCAGCGTCCCCGGCGACTCCTCCGACTCCCACGCGTCCGTCCACTCGTTCTTGAGCAGCCGCGCCGGCTTGCCGGTCCAGCTGCGCGAGCGCACGGTGTCCCGGGAGGTCGCCTCCAGGATGCGGCGCTTGGCCATCTCCGGGGTGTCGGCCTCCTCGACGGTGAGCCACAACGAGCCCGTCCAGACACCCTCCGCGCCCAGCGCCATGCCCGCCGCCATCTGCCGGCCGTTGCCGATGCCGCCGGCGGCCAGGACGGGAACGTCCACGGCATCCACCACCTGCGGGATCAGCACCATGGTGGAGATCTCACCGGTGTGGCCGCCGGCCTCCGTGCCCTGGGCGACCACCACGTCCACGCCGACCTCGACCTGCTTGAGCGCGTGGCGGGGCGTGGAGGCGAGGGCGGCGACCTTCACCCCGTGCGCGTGGGCCAGGTCCACGACGTCGGCGGGGGGCGGGCCGAGGGCGTTGGCCAGGAGCGCGATCGGGTGCCGCAGGGCGACCTCGACCTGTGGCCGGGCCGTGGCGTCCGTCCAGCCGAGCAGGACCTTGCCGGCGTCGGCGTCCGAGGACAGGTCCGGCACGCCGTGCTTGGCCAGGAGGTTCTCGACGAAAGCGCGGTGCCCGTCGGGGATCATCGACTGCAGGCGGCCCACCAGCTCCTCAGGGGCGAACTCGGCGCCCTCGTAGGAGGCGGGCATGACGACATCCACGCCGTACGGCTTGCCGTCCACGTGGTCGTCGATCCACTTGAGCTCCATCTCGAGCTCTTCAGGCGTGAAGTAAAGTGCCCCGAGCACCCCCATACCGCCAGCGCGGCTGACGGCGGCGACCACGTCCCTGCAGTGGCTGAAGGCGAAGATCGGGAGCTCTATTCCGAACATGTCCGTGACACGTGTCCGCATGAGCCGACGATAAGTGCGCACTGACCATACTGCAACGTGTTCTACTCTAGAATCTTTGCTCGGTCAGTCTCATGAAACGGGTTCTAGCGCGGCATCCTGCGCCACAGAGCGCGGGGCAGCAGCCGCAGCACCCCGAACACCGGCCCCAGCGCACGCGGCACCCAGACGGACGAGGCGCCCTCGCGCAGCGCCCGCACCGTGGCCAAGGCCACCTGCCGGGGGGTCGAGGACAGCGGAGCAGGGGTGAGCCCCTCCGTCATCCGGCCGATCACGAAGCCTGGGCGTACGATCAGCACTCTTGCCCCCGATCCGTGCAGGGCGTCATCCAGTCCCTGGGCGAACCCGTCGAGCCCGGCCTTGGCGGAGCCGTACACGAAGTTGGCCTTGCGGACCCGCGCGCCGGCCACCGACGACAACATGACGAGCGTGCCGTGTCCCTGCTCGCGCAGCACCCTGGCCGCGTGCAGCCCCACCGACACGTGGGCGCCGTAGTTGACCGCGACGTCCGCCGCGGCGGCCGCGGGATCGGCGTCGTAGTCCGCCTGACTCCCCAGTACGCCGAACGCCGAGATCACCACGTCGAGATCGCCTACCAGCTCCACCGCCTTGGTGAAGACGGCGCCGTGCCCGTGAACGTCCAGCGCGTCGAACGGCAGCACATGGACTTCCGCGCCGAGCGCGGGAGGGGTGTACTCGCCGCGGACGGCCAGCACCACTCGGCTCGCACCCAGGCCCACGAGCAGCTTGACGATCTCCAAGCCGATCTCGCTGCGCCCGCCGAGCAGGAGCACGGTGTCGACCGCGCCGAGAGCGTTCTTCACAGCCGGAGCCTCCTGGCCAGGTCGGAGCGGAACAACCCGGCGGGATCGGCCTCGTCCCTGATCCGCCGCCACTGCTCCAGCTCGGGATACATGGCCGCCATCATGTCAGCGCGCAGCCGCGAGTCCTTGGCCAGGTAGACCCGCCCGCCGACGTCGGCCACCTGCCGGTCGAAGCCGCGGAGCAGGCCGCTCAGCCCGTGCTGCCCGGCCGGGATGTCCAGGGCCAGGGTCCAGCCGGGCATGGGAAAGGACAGCAGCCCGCCCGATCCCGGGCCGAACCTTTTGAGCACGGTCAGGAACGACACGGTGCCGTGCGCGGACAACGACCCGACGATGTCGCGCAGGGTGTCCTCCGCGCCGAAGGGCACCACGAACTGGTACTGGACGAAGCCTCGCGAGCCGTACACGCGATTCCAGCCCTCGACGAAGTCGAGCGGATGGAAGAACGGCGCGATGCCCTGCACGATGGTCTTGCGCCGCGGCGCCTTGCGGTACCAGACCTCGTTGAACGCGCGCACGCTCAGCCGGTTGAGCAGCCCGCCGGGCACCCGCGCGGGCGCGCGCAACCACGCGCCGGGCGTGAAGTCCGGCGGTTCCTTCCCCTCGGCACGCGCCACGTGGTCGCCCCTGGTGAGCACGCTGCGGCCCATCCGGCTCCCGCGGGCGAGCAGGTCGATCCAGGCCACGGTGTAGCGGTAGCGGTCGTCGGTGGCCGCCATGGTCGCCAGCGTCTCGTCCAGGTCGACGGTGCGCTGCACGTCCACCCGCATGAGGGCGGTCTCGACGGGCACGCAGGCGAACGTGGCCTCGGCGATCACCCCGGTCAGCCCCATGCCGCCGACGGTGGCCAGGAAGAGCGGATCGCCCGGGCGGAGCGTCCGGGCCGCTCCGTCGGCGGTCACCAGGGTGAGCGAGCGGACGTGCGCGCCGAAGGAGGAGTCGCGGTGGTGGTTCTTGCCGTGCACGTCGGCCGCGATGGCGCCGCCGACGGTCACGTGCCGGGTGCCCGGGCTGACGGGCACGAACCAGCCGCGGGGGACGAGCGCCGTCATCAGGTCGTGCAGGCTCACCCCGCCTGAGGCGGTCACCAGGCCGCCGGCCTCGTCGAAGGTCCACGTGTCGAGCCCGGTGCAGTCGAGGACGAGGCCGCCGGCGTTCTGGGCGGCGTCGCCGTACGACCGGCCCAGGCCGCGTGCCACCACGCCCCGCCCGCCCTCCGCGGCCGCGACCAGCTCGCTCAGGTGCTCGACGGAGCCGGGCCGCGCGAGCGTGGCCGGCGTGGGCGCCGTGCGCCCCCAGCCGGTCAGGAACGTCGTCATATGTAGATCCCCAAGGCGACCAGGACGATCAGTCCGACGGCGAAGAGCAGGATCGGCCGGTCGCGTGCCGCCAGCTCCTCGGGCTCCTCGCCCCTCCCCCGGTCCACCAGCAGATTATGCCTGAGCACGAGCAGCAGGAACGGGATGATGCTGAGCCCGTAGAAGAGGTCGGCGTGCGCGTTGAGCGCCCACAGGCAGTACGTCACGATCATCGCGCCCGAGCACATGACCCGCACCTGGGCCAGGTACGCGGGAGAGTAGGAAGCCAGCGTCGCGCGCGTGCCCGTCACCCCCTGGGCCCGCAGCTCCGCCTCGCGCTTGCCCACCACCAGCTGCAGGGCGGCCAGGGAGACGACCACCAGGAACCATCCGGTCACCGGCACGTCCACCGCCACGGCGCCGGCGTAGGCCCTGATCACGTGGCACCCGGCGACCGCGATCAGGTCCACGACCTCCTGGTGCTTCAGCCACACCGTGTACGACAGCGTCAGCGCCACGTACCCGGCGACCACGGCCGACGACTCCCAGCGCCCGGCCGGCGCGGCCACCACGGGCGCCAGGAGCAGCAGGGCGACGCCGGTCACCCGGGCCGTCCGCACGGACACCGCCCCGGACGCGATCGGCCGGTGCTTCTTGCGCGGGTGCAGCCGGTCGGCCTCCACGTCGGAGGCGTCGTTGAGCAGGTAGGAGCCGCTCGCGGCCAGACAGAACGCGACGAAGACCGATAACGCCGCGAGCAGGCTACGCGGCTCGCCCAGCACCCCGGCCGCCAGAGGCGCGGCCAGGACCAGCACGTTCTTCAGCCACTGGCGCGGCCTGGCCGCCCTGACCAGCGCCAGCGCCGGCGAGGTCGTCCGGGGCCCCGCGACCACGTCCTGGCTCATGCCGCCCTGCGACCGCGCAGGGTCAGGAATACTCCTCCCACAAAGAGCACAATACCGACCACCGCGAGCACGATCGGCAGCGTGGTCTTGATCAGGGTGATCTGGCTCTTGCCGTCGCGCGCGCTGGTGACGAGCTCGTTGACGGTGTCGTCGGTCATCTTGGCCGCGGCCACGAAGGCCTTGGAGCGCTCGATGCCGTCCTGGCTCTTGAGCACCTCGTTGCGCTGCTGCTCCTGGCGGACCGGCGCGCCGGTGGTGGGCTCGATCCAGTAGGTGTTCGTGCCCGAGTAATAGCGGTTGAGCTGCACGTCACCGGACTCGCCCATGCCGAACATGGCGGCCGGCGCGTTCAGGGTCTGCGTCTTGGTCTCGGGGACCGTCTGCTCGAACTTGTACGTGTTCAGCCCGTTGACCTGCTCCTCGCCGACGAACCTGGCCTCGTACGCCTTGCCCGTCGTGGAGTTGAAGACCATGTAGCTCTTCTTCTCCACGTCGAACGGGAACTTGTAGATCTGCCCCTGGAGCTGGACCGGAGCCTTGTCGACGCTGACGCCGCAGCAGTTGAGCCCGACGCCCGAGCGCTTGTCGAAGGCGCTGCGCCGCTCGGTGAAGTTGATGCCCGGCTTGCCGTTGGTGACGTCGTTCACGGCGGTGAACTCGTCCCACACGACCCGGTCGCCGGACGCCTCCTTCACGTCGCCACGGGTGGTGACGATGATGTCGAGGTCGGCGGTGAGGACCTTGCCGTCGGGGATGCTGAAGTATTGCGCGCCGGTCGCCCGGAGCTTGCTGATGCCGTAGTGGTCGCCCGCGGCCGCGATGAGCGCGGGCGCGACCTGGAAGCGCATCAGGGGAGCCAGAACGATGAGGAATGCCCCGACGGCGATGAGGACGCTGCCAACGACGACCCGGTTCATGGACCCTCCATGTGCAGGTGCACGGACGCCTGACTGGGTGACAAAGTGACTGAAACTAGTTCTACTCGCCGGTATGTTATTGCGGTGAGTGACCGACGTCACCAGGGATGCGGAAACGTGACCGAAACAGGTTCTACATCGACCGGGGTGCCGGTGGTCGCCGGGCACCAGGCGTCGCTCGACGGGATCCGCGCGGTGGCCGCCTTCGCCGTCCTGATCTTCCATGTGGCGATGGAGGCGGGAACGGCGCTGGAGCCGGGGTTCCTGGGTGGCGTGTTGTCCCGGGGCGAGATCGGCGTGCCGATCTTCTTCACGCTGTCCGGCTTGCTGCTCTACCGCCCCTGGGCGGCGGAGGTGCTGATCGGTGACCGAGCCCCTGACACCGGCCGCTACCTCTGGAAACGCTTCTTCCGCATCATCCCCGCGTACTGGCTGGTGGTGGCCGTGGCGCTGCTGCTGTGGGGCGAGGCGCACCGGTCCGATCCCTGGACGTGGGTGCAGATGTTGTTCCTGGTGCACACCTACGACACGAGTCCGTGGTGGTTCGGCCTCGGGCCCAAGGGGCTGGGCCAGATGTGGAGCCTGGCGGTGGAGCTGACCTTCTATCTCACGCTGCCGCTGATGGCGGCCGCGCTGCGGTGGTTCGCGCTGCGCGGGGGGCCGGATCTGCGGGCCAGGGCCAGGCGCCTGCTGATCGGGCTGGCGGTCTTCGGCGGCCTGTCCTACGTCTACACGATCTTCGAGTATTTCCCCGAGTACCGGCCGTGGATGAACGTGTGGTTGCCGCGCTCGTGGACGTTCTTCGTGCCGGGGATGGCGCTGGCGGTGCTCACCGTCTGGGCCAGGGCGGCGGACGGGCCCGTCCGCCGCCTGTGCGCGGCCTTGGCCGCCTCGTGGGGCACTTTGTGGGTGATCGCCGGGCTGGCGTACCTGATCGCCGCCACCCCGGTCACCGGGCCGCGCTTCGTCGGCCTGGGCGGCATCTGGACCGCGTTCTACGAGCAGGGCCTCTACACGCTCATCGCCTTCTGCCTCGTCGCCCCCGCGGCGCTGGAGCCGGGGGGCCCCACGAGACTGCACGCGGTGCTCGGCGGGCGGCTGATGAGCTATCTCGGCCGGATCTCCTACGGCGTCTTCCTGTGGCAGTTCGTGGTCATCTACCTCTGGTACGACTTCACCGGCCAGGAGCCGTGGACCGGCAACCTGATACTCAACCTGGCCGCCGTCGGCGCCCTCACGGTCGCGCTGGCCGGGCTCACCTACCGCTACGTGGAGGAGCCCGCCAGACGCCTGATCCGGTTCATCCCTCAGAGCGCCGGAGGGGCCGGTCCCGGCTCGCCGAAGGCCACCGCCCTGAGGCAGAACGCCTGACCCTGGCCGCCGGCCGCGCTGATCCGCATCCCCTTGCCCACCCCATCGTGCGGGACGTAGAAGAGTGCGCCCATGACGCCGGTCGCGGGCAACGTGGCCGCCCGCTGGGTGCCGCCGAGGTCCACCACGACCTGCACCGGCTTTGGACTGACGTACGCCATGGCCACCACCATGCCGGGGCCGCCGAAGGACTCGACGGGGAAGGTCTGGCCCGCCGGGTAACACTTCCGGCCCTTGACCCCGTCGAAGTAGGGCACCACCCGGCCCACGAGGACGAGCTTGCCCGTGGCGTCGAAGACGTACGGCTCGGCCGAGGGGCGTGGCTCGCGCATGCGCTGCCGGGTCTCGGGATCGGCCAGCGGCGCGAGCACGTACGACGTCAGGCGGCGCGGGCCGTTCCAGGGCAGGACGATCTCCGGCGGGACGGGGCGGGCGTAGATGTCGGCGTCCGGCGACGCGGTGGCCAGCGAGGCCCGCGCGTTATCCAGATATTTCCTGACCTTGTCCCCACTGAGCGTGTCGCCGAAGGAGTTGATCGAGACCAGCGACACGGCCAGGAAGGCCACCGTCAGCCCACCCGCGGCCAGTGACAACGTGCCCGGCACCGGCCTGCGCCGGGTGTCGTCGGGCTCGCCTTCGACCGGCTGCCAGGCCAGCGCCAGGCAGAGGGCGACCAGCACCGCGGCGTCGGCGACATATCTGGTCTCCGCGCCCACCAGGTCCCACGCGGTCGCCCGCGCGATCACGGTGGGGAGCGCGTCGGCCACGACGACGTAGGCGGCCAGGATCGCCCACGCCCGCCAGGCGCGCCTGCGGTACAAGCAGGTCACCATGACGAGTGACGCGATCACGGCCCATGACACGATCACGGTGGCCTGGGCGGGTTCGGCCAGCCCTCCAGTGGAGGTGAGCCCGCCCCAGCGCAGCGGGCCGCCGACCGCGCCCGTGGGGAAGGTCTCACCCAGCAGCCTGCGCAGCAGCCCGGGGACGATCTCGGACTTGGGTCCGGTCAGCCCCTCGGAGCCGGCGCTGTCGCGGCGCAGCCAGTAGAGCACGCCGTACCCGGCCAGCAGCAGGCCTTGCGCCCACCAGACGGGCCTGCGCAGTTCGGTCAGCAGCGCGTGGGCCCACAGCCCCTTGCCCAGGTAGGCGCTGGTGATCCCGAGCACGACGAAGGGGATGAACACTCCCTTGGTGGAGAAGGCCATCCCGACGGCGGCCCAGATCAGGGCGTGCCAGCGGCCCTTGCCCTCGCGTACGTACCTGATGTGCGCGACCAGCGCGGCCACCAGGGCGAGCTGCAGCGGCACCGCGTTGAGCGCGGCCGACCACCAACTCATCGCGGGCACGGTGAGCGGGGCGAAGACGTAGACGGTCAGCGCGGCGAGCACGACGGCGCGGTCGCCGAACAACCGCCGCAACAACACCAGGAACATGATCGAGGCCGCCGCCTGGAGCGCGAGGGTCACGAACGACACCAGCGCCCAGTTGTACGGCGCCACCGACGTGAGCACCCACACCAGCGCCAGCGCGCCGGGCATGAGGTGGCCCTTGTGCACCCGGGTCAGGTATTCCCAGGTCAGCCCGCTGTCGCCGGCGCCCGCCACGAAGAGGAAGTCGTCCTCGACGAAGTACGCCTTGCTGAGGACACTGGCCCTGAAGACCAGCGAGACCAGGATGAGCAGCAGGCCGACACCCATGACCGGCCCGGTGCGAATCGCGGGCAGCGTGATCTGCACGGGTTCGGGGCGCTTGACGTCGCCGGCCGGCGCCGTCCCCGCTTGGACGGGCTCGGCATCCTCGACCGGTGCCGTCCCCCTTTGGGCGGGCTCGGCATCCTCCGCCGGCGTCGGTTCCGCGTCGGGGCGCTTGGTGTCCTCAGCCGGCGTCGTCTCCGTTCCGGAGCGCTTGACGTCCTCAGGCATCGTCGTTTCCTTCCGCTGCAGTAAGCTCCGCGCCGTGGACACCCCCGAACCGTTCCGAGCGGATCTCAGCAGATCCGTCCGGTTGCTGCGTGCCTTCCGCCTGGAGCAGAGCGATCCGGATTTCTTCTACGGCACCCTGGCCAGGGACACGGTCGCCCAGCTGACGACCTACACGGACCTGGCCGGCGCCACGGTGGCCGACGTGGGGGGCGGCCCCGGTTACTTCGCCGACGCGCTGCGTGCCGTCGGCGCCCGGCCCGTGTGCGTGGACTGCGACGCCGGCGAGATGCGCCTGCGTGACGGGGCGCTGCCCCGGGACGCGGTGCTGGGCAGCGCGCTCGACCTGCCCCTCGCCACGGGCTCGGTGGACGTGTGCTTCTCGTCGAACGTGCTGGAGCACGTCCCCAACCCGCTCAGGATGGCGGACGAGATGGTCAGGGTCACCCGCCCGGGCGGGATCGTCTACCTGTCCTACACCGTCTGGCTCGGGCCGTGGGGCGGCCACGAGACCTCTCCCTGGCACTACCTGGGCGGCCACTACGCCGCCCGGCGATACGCACGCAGACACGGCAAGCCGCCCAAGAACGTCTATGGCGAGAGCATGTACGCCATCGGGGTGGCCAAGCCGCTGGCCTGGGCCAGGCGGTGCCGGGACGCGGAGATCCTGGATGCGGTCCCCCGCTACCTTCCCCGTTGGGCCCGGCATGTCGTCCACCTACCTGGCATCCGCGAGTTGGTCACCTGGAACCTGCTCCTCGTCCTGCGCCGCAGGTGAGCGCCGGCGCATGAGCCAGATAGCGGTCACCACGCAGCCCGCGCCGAGCGCGCCACCGCCCACCGGGGCGACGGTGCCCAGGAGCAGGATCCAGCGGCGGTAGGCGGCCGCCGTGTTCAGCGCCGCGGCGACGTCGGCCTCCGTGGTGTGGAACGCCGCGTCCAGCGCCGTCAGCCGGCCTTGCCCGTCGGCCGTGACCAGCGTCTCCTTCACCTCGTCCAGCATCTTGACCGGCTGGCCGCTGACCGGCTCGACCCAGTACGTACGCCGGATCTCGGCGTAACGGCCCAGCCCGACATCGCCCTTGCCCGGCAACCCGAGGAGGCGGCGCGGCAAGGGTGCCGTCTCGCCCGGGACGAGCCGGCGCGGAGTGCGCTGGACGTAGCGGTACGTCTCGACGCCGCGCACCCGCTCGACCCCGTCGAACGTGGCCGTGACCGGCTGCCGCAGCCTCAGGTCGAACAGCGCGTAGTCGCGGCGCTGGGCGTTGAAGGGCCAACGGAAGGCCTGCCCCGACTGCTCGATCGAGGTGTTCTCGTCGAGGTATTGGCCGCAGCAGTTGACGATGACGCCCGTGCGGCGGTCGAAGGCCAGGCGCCGCTCGTGATAGTCCAGCCGCTCGCCGTCCCGCGTGGCCATGGAGATCGACTCGCCCCACACCGCGCGGTCGTCGTCGCCGGCCAGCACGTCGCCGATCAGCCACCGGGTCTGCACCAGGTCGCCCACCGCCGGCCGCATCGTGGCCGGGTCCAGGTAGGTGGCCGACTCCGCCACCGACCTGGTCATGCTCTGCTGCTCCAGCGGGGCCTTGAGCACCTGCCCGTACACGTACAGGCGGCTCAGGGGGATGAGCGTCAACAGGAAGGCGCCCACGCCGGCCAGCAGCAGCGCGAGGTTCCTGCGGCTCATGACGGTCACGGTCGCGGCACCGCCTGTCCCGGCGTCACGTCGCCGATGCACACGCCCGGTGGGAGGTCGTGCACGACGATGCGGTCTGCGCCCGGCACGGCGAGCATGAACACCTTGCCCAGGCCCGCCCGCAACTGCACGTCCGTGGCCTGGTCGCCCATCCAGAACGTGATCTTCGTGTCGGCGCTGGCGGCGTACCCGAGCTTGACCAGGGTGCCCTCCACGCGGCTGACGCGGTTGTCCAGCGGCACCTGCAGGGTTCCCTGGCTGGCCGGCCAGCACCGGTCCCGCGTCGTCGGGACGAGCGGGATTCCCTGCACGTCCACGGGCCGCAGATGGCCCTGATCGTCGAAGACCATGCCGTCGAGCGCCGCGGGCGGCGCCTGCATCCTGGCCCTGAGCTGAGGCGTGGCCATCGCGCCCAGCACCCTGGAGGTCAGGCTGTAGGTCTTGTAGCTGGCCGGCAACACGTCGGACGGTACGAACCGGTCGTAGATCACGGTGCCGGGCGCCGTCTTGGTCAGGTCGGCGCGGGCGGTTTCGATGTAGTGGTAGCGCCGGTCCGCGCCCAGATAGCCGGAGAAGAGCGTGACCGTCACCAGCGACGCGCCCACGAACAGGCCGAGCGCCGCGCCGCAGATCCCGCTCACCCGGTCCCGGCCGGGCAAGGTCCTCCGGTACGGCTCCCTCTCTTCGGGGAGCGGCAGCAGCACGAGCCCGACGACCAGCGCCACCAGGGGGACGGCGTCGGCGACGTACCGCGTGTCCGTGCCGGCGAACGAGCCCAGCAGGTGCACCCGGCCCCACAACACCGGCAGGGCGTCGGCCACGAGGACGTACCCGAGCAACATCGCCCAGGCCCACCCCGCACGCCTGCGGTAGTACGCGGTGAGCACCACCAGGATCGCGAGGGTGACGAGGGAGGCGATCACGACCGGCAGCGGCGGCGAGGCCACTCCCCAGTCGCCGCCCGCGAACCACCGCCAGGGGCCGCCGAGCACAGTGGTGGCGAAGGTCCTTCCGAGCAGCTCCCACAGGAAGCCCGCGGCCTGGTCGAAGATCGGCAGTGCCCCGGTGTTGGGCGAGGAGAGCGCCCGATAGACGTAGAGTGCCCCGAAACCCACCAGCACGAGTAGGTACAGCGACCACGCGGGCAGGTACTTGCGCAGCGCGGTGCGCAGGCCGCCGTGGTAGATCGCCGTGAGCGCGAGCAGCACCAGCGGCAGGGCGAACCCCTTGACGAACCCGAGCAGCCCGAACAGCACCCACAGCGCCGCCACCACGGCGTGCAGCAGCCGCCCGGTACGCAGGTGACGCCAGTGCGACGCGATCGCCATGGGCAGGGCGATCTGCAGGAACACGGTGTTGAGCGCCGCCGCCCACCACACGAGCGCGGGCACGGTGATGGGCGCGACGAGGAAGACCAGGAGCGGCGCGAGGATCGCAGGCCGGTTACCGAACACGACGCGGAGCATGCGCAGGACGGCGAGCGCGGCGCAGGCGTGCAGCACCAGAGTCGCCCCGGCCGCGTACCCCCAGCCGAAGGGCTCCAGCCTGGACGTGAACCACGCCAGCAGGAAGCCGCCCGGCATGAACTGGCCGAAGTGGATCCGGGTCAGGTAGTCGAAGGAGAGGCCGTTCTCCATGGCCCTGGCCACGAACTCGAAGTCGTCCTCCTTGAAGTAAGAGCTCTGGACGATGGTCGCCTTCCACGCCATGGCCGCGCCGATGAGCACCAGCGCGGTCAGCAGGACGTGCTGTCGCCGCGCCCACCGGGACAGCGCCCCGGCGGTGCGGGCCATCGGGGCCGGGACGGTGAAGACGAATCCGGTGCGCGGCTTGGTGGTCTGGGTCACGACACGCTCGTCATGGTCGGGCCGCCCGCGGCGACGGGTACGGGGATCTCAAGTCGCCTGGCCGGCGCCCGCCTGGCGGGGATCTCGGCGAGCAGGAACGCCAGCACGGGCAGGCAGAGGAGCTGCGGCCACAGGCCGGCCACCCCCACGGCGACCAGGACCGCGGCGGCCAGGAAGAGGGCGACGCCCGCCACCGGCCCCAGCAACAGCCGCCCACGCGGCCCGAGTGGCCCGTGCTCGGCGTCGCGCAGCGGTTGCAACCGTGCTCCCAGCAGGTAGACCACGCCGACCACGGCCGCGCCGGCCAGCCCGGCGACCCAGAACCCCAGGGCGAGCGCGAACGGCAGCACGTGGCCCACGCGCAGGCGAGCGGGCCGAATAGGCGCTAGGTGCCGCGCCGGCGGGCCCGTTCCGACCAGGGCGAGCAGCGCGACCAACAGCGCCAGTGCGCCGCCAGCGGCCAGCCCAGCCCGGTAGGCGCCGTCGGGCTCGTAGGTGAGCGTGACGGTGCCCACCGTGTACTCGGGGAGGAACCAAGCCTGCCGCCAGCCGTCCAGCCGGACCGGCTTCAACTCGACCGCGCCCAGCGTGGCCCGCCATCCGGCGTTGAAGTTCTCGTTGACGACCAGGTAGGAGTCGACGGTGACGCCTACCTTGACCACACGCTCGTCGGGGTTCCACGACTCGACTGAGACCCCGCTCATCGCCACGGGCGCGGCCGGGCGCACTCCAGGCTGGGGGCTGACGATCGCGGACTCGATGCGGTAGGACTCTCCCGGCCGTACGGACATGCGGGGCTGGCCGGCCGTGAGCCGCAGCGGCTCGCAACTCTTGAACGTGATGGGTTTTCCTGTGACCACGTCGTTGAGCGTGCCATCGACGACCTCGGTGTGCACGACGTCACCGTCGATGGTGAGGGCCGGGCCGAACCCGCAGGGCATCCTGAGCGGGAAGCCGTTCAGCGCGCCCAGCGGGCGCACCCCAGGGAAGGCGATGTCGCTGATCTCGATCGAACGGCCGCCGGACGCGCCGAACTCCAGCTTGACCTTCTGTGCGTCCATGGCGGGGAACCGGATGATGCCGTCCGTGCCCACCCAGCTCTGCCTGACCCCACCCTCGGCACGGATCGTCACCCGGATAGGTGGGGCGCCGAGGTAGGAGTCGGGCGTAACGACGCGGATCTGCGACAGCTTGGTCCTGCGGGCCAACTCCACGCTCAGCGTGGGCCGCGGGTCGAGCGGGTCGGCGAACCAGGCGGTCTTCGGGTCGCCGTCGAACGCCCACCGTCCGGCGGCCGCGCCGTGCTCGACCGCGGTCGAGGACGCCTGCACCTTCATGGGGTCGCCGGGCAGCGTGCTGAGCCGTTCGATGGCGGAGCGCTCGGTGAGCACGGCGCGGCCCGACACGCCGTACGAGCCGTCCTTCCTGACCGTGAAGGAGCGGTCGAAGCCATTGCCGTCGTCGCCCAGGACCTCGTGGCCCTTGGCGCAGCTCCAGGCGACCGAGCCCTTGACGCACCCAGGGACGTCGCCGGTCCTGCTGACCGCGACCGAGACCGGCTCGCCCGAGGCGGCGCCCGGGTCGGGCACGGTGATCGAGCGGCCGGCCTGGACGCCCGGGATGGTCAGCTCGGTGATGCCGACGCGGCTGCCGAGCCTGCTCTGCGGCTCGTACGCGGTGGCGGCGATCTTCAGGCGCAACCGGCTGATCGGGCCCTTCGGCACCACCAGTTCCTGCGGGTCGGCGGTGGCGCGTACCCGTTGGCGCAACGAGCCCGTGTCGGTCTCCACCACGACCTCGCTGGGCGGGGGGCCGATGGGCGAGTTCTCGAAGGCCACCTGGATCGTGGCGACCGTCAGAGGCTCGGTGAAGGTGACCTCCAGCCACTCGCCGACCGCGCCGTTCCAGCCCGTGGAGCGCCAGCTGGTGCGCCGGTCGCCGTCGAGCGCGGCGAAGGGCTGGCGGCCGGGCTCCCTGGATCGGGGGGCCGCGGTGACGTCCGCTTCGGAGCTGGACGCCGTTACCTTCGCGATCCCGGTGAGGGTCGCGGTGGCGAGGTATCGCTCCCATCCTGGGTCGAGGATGTCGTTCGACGGCGAGGCGCCGCGGAACGGCTCGTCAGCGGTGAGCGTGGCACTGGCGTTGCGGCGCAGGTCGGGGTAGGAGAGCTCGCGGCGGCGCAGGGTGTCGGTCAGCACCGTGTCGGACGCGGGCACCTCGACCTGCCCGGCGTCGTCGTTGAGCAGGACGGGGCGGTCGTCGTCCAGCAGCCCCTGCTCGGCCAGGTCGAGCACGGCCTCGGGCGCGCCTCCCACGCGGAGCGGGCGGCTGGCGTCCACGGTGCCGACGAGCGGCGCGGCGTCCGCCACCTTGTAGATCTCGACCGCGTGGTAGGGCTGGTCCAGCCAGGCGGCGGCCTTGCCGTACTGGCCGATGCCGACGCCGGGCCCCAGCTGGGCCGCGAGCGAGATGCCGGGTGAGTCCTCCAGCGCCTGGTGCACGCGGACCGGCCAGGCCGTGCCGATGGTGGCGCGGTCCAGGTCGTTGCGGACCACCAGGTACGTCACCCCCATGCGGCGCAGCGTGGCCGTGAGCCCCGCCGACCCCTCGCCGGTGGACAGGCGGTCGTCGATGGCCGCCATGAGCCGCGAGATGCCGGCCGAACCCCACGGCACGATGGTGTGCGTGGACCAGCGGCCCTGCGACAGCGCCTGCAGCGGCTCGTCGAGAGGACGCCCCCAGAGGTACTCGCCACGCTTGGCGCCGGGCACGGCCAGGACCATCCCGTCTCCCGCGTTGCGCCCCAGCCAGGTGACGGCCTGCTTCCAGTAGTCGGGGATCGCGGTGAATCCGCCGGCCGGCGCGAGCCCCGCGTACAGGATGGGCAGGGTCGACAATCCCATCAGCCCGGCCGCGGCGACGGTCAACGGCGTGCGCCAGCGCAGGCGGACCAGGGACAGCAGCCCGGCGACGCCGAGCGCCACGGGCAGCCTGATCAAGGCGTCGAACTTGTGCAGGTTGCGGAAGACGGCGAGCGGGCCGTCCAGCAGCTCGACCATGAGCTCGTGGTGGGGCGTGCCCGGATGGCCCGTCGTGATGACGGCGACGCCGATCAGCAGGCTGATCAGGAGAAAAGTGCGCTCGGGCAGCCTGCGCACGGTGAGACCGGCGAAGCCGAGCGCCGCCACGGCCGCGGTGACCACGATCAGCCACGGGACCGTGGACTGCTGGTTGGCGTCGGGCAGCCAGGTCTGCCCGTCCACCGTCAGGAAGCTGAGCCAGCTCGACGTCCCGCGCAGGGCGTTGACCAGCGACGTGACGCCGGTCGTCGCGCTGGCCGTCTCGATGAAGGGCAGGAAGGAGAAGATGTACCCGCCCAGCGTCAGCAGCGGGGCCGCCCACCACATCGAGGCGAGGGCGATGAGCGGCAGCCACCACGCGATCAGGCGCCATTTGTCCGCCCCGCCGCGCCTGATCAGCAGGTACAGCAGCGGGACGACGAGGACGGCCGCCTCGGCCACGGCGTTGACGCCGCCGCAGAAGAGGAAGGCGAGCGCCGACAGGGCGGCCGCCCGTCGCGCCGTCAACTCCCGCCTGGCCCCTTTGACGAGGGGGAGAAGAATCCACGGCAGGACGGCGCTGGGCAGGAACTCCGAGGAGTTGATGCCGATGAGCGCCTGGGCGTGCGGCGCGAGCGCGTACACGAAGCCGGCGAGCACGCGGGTGTGCGAGCCGCCGATGCCCATGGCGCGGGCCAGCTGGACCACGCCCAGGAAGGCCGTGCACAACACCAGCGACATCCACAACCGCTGGACCGTCCACGCCTCCATGCCGAGCTCGAGGCCGAGCGCGTAGAACGGGCCCATCGGGAAGAGGTAGCCGTACGCCTGGTTCTGCAGGTGGCCGAAGTAGGCGCCGTCCCAGAGGTGCAGGGCCCGGCCGAGGAAGCCCAGCGGGTTGACCGCCATGTCGAGCTTGGTCTCGGGGATGATCTTCTCGGTCGAGGTGTTGAAGGCGATGGCACCGAGCAGGAGGCAGGAGGCGAGCAGTCGCAGCCTGTGTCTGATCCGTGTCTCGTAGCTCTCGGCGGCGGACTCCGCGAACTCCCCCCGGAGTCCAGGCGAGGCTTGGGTCACTGATAGGCTCCGCCGCGATCTTGGAGTTTCGCCAGGATAAGTCCGGTTATGTT
The DNA here is from genome assembly GCF_005889735.1 of Nonomuraea turkmeniaca. GTDB lineage: Bacteria > Actinomycetota > Actinomycetes > Streptosporangiales > Streptosporangiaceae > Nonomuraea > Nonomuraea turkmeniaca. The sequence goes on along the minus strand of NZ_VCKY01000048.1, from coordinate 11,099 downwards.
AGCCCCAGTTCGAGCCCACGTAAATTCTCGTGCCCAGGCGCGGCAGGCGTCGGCCACCTCGGTCCTGCGTGCCGGGTCCGCCAGCTCTTTGAGCGCGCGTTCGACGACGTCCTGCAGGTTCTCCCCGTCGCGTACCAGCCATCCGGTGACGCCGTCGCGGACGGAGTCACGCAGTCCCGCCACGTCGTAAGCCACCGTCGGCACCCCGAGCGCGGCGGCCTCGATCACGGTCAGCCCCCAGCCCTCGAACTCCGAGGCCGTCACATTCAGCCGGGCGGCGGCGAGCAGCGCGTTCTTGCGTGGCTCGGACAGGAATCCGTGCAGCACGACCCGGCCGCACAACCCTTTGTCCTCGATCTGCCGGGCGAGCGGGCCATGCTCGGGGCCGCGCCCGATGACGTGCACGGTCAGCCGCGGCCACGCGGCGTCCAGCTCGGCGGCCAGGTCCACGACGCGCTCGATGCGCTTGTGCCCGACGAGGCGCCCGGCGTACACGATCGCGGGGTCGCCCTGGACAGGCTCCGGCTGGACGTCGACGGGCTCGGCGCAGCCGTTCGGAACTATGGTGATCGCCGCGAGCCAGCGCAGCCTCTTGACGAGCTCCTGCTTGGACGACTCCGAGACCGTGATCGTCAGGCAGCGGCGGTAGAGCAGCCGTGCGACGGGCCCTTCGACGAGGCAGCCGATCCTGGCCAGCCACCGCGGGAGGAAGGCGTGGAACTGCCGGTCGTGCACATGGTGCACGAGGCAGAACACGGGGGTGCGGCGACGCACCACAAGCGGCGAGAAGAACGGGATGCCGTTCATCGTGTCGATCACGACGTCGACCGAGCGCCGGTGGAACAGCAGCCAGAGCGGCACCAGCACGTAGACCAGGAAGGGATTGCCCATCCTGCGCACCTGGACGTCCTCCAGGACCTCGGCGCGGCGCTGCCCCCGCTGGCGCCCGGTCACGAAGACGACCGAGGCTCCCTGGCTCAGCAGGAACCGGCTGACCTGCCACGCGTACTCCTCCGCCCCGCCGGCGGTCGACTGCCGGGGCTCGCGGAAGTTCAGCATGGCGACGCGGACCCCCGCGAGCGGCCGCTCGTCTTCCCTCTCGCCGCGAGCCCGCGGCTCTGCCAGGCCTGCCGCCTCGGCCTGGTGCTCACCGGTAAAGACCACCGTCACTCCTCGTCAGCGGGCATGAGGGCATGAGGGCATGGCGGAGCCACACACCTTGCTGCTGAGCTGGGTATGGCCCCGTCAAGTGGGGAGGATCACCTGGTGCCGTAGTTGTAGAGCGGCTGGTTCGGCGGGGTCAGGGAAGGTGACGCCACATTGACCACGGCAACGGAAGCACCGACCGCCAGCAGAGCTCCGATGGCCAAGGCCACGAGAAGTCGCAACAACAGAGCACTCCCTTCCGATCTGTGGCGCAGTGTGCCGAGACTAGAACGTGTTCCGGCTTGAATCCATAACATTGGTCAAACCGTGATAAAGCAAGTTACTCTCTGGTATATCACGAAACGCCGGGTCAACGCCGCAGCAAGTCGAGCTCTTTGCCGCGGAAAATGGTCTTGAAGCCGGCCGCTTCAAGTAGGAACCCGTTCTGGCTTGAAGGCACCAGCACGTATCTGACAGGGAGCCGCGCCAGATCGCGAGTCGCCAGGAGCTCGCCTGCGCGCCGGTTCAGCGGGTCCTCGCCGCGCACCCTCAGGCGGCTTCCGTCCGGCAGTCCGACGTACAGCGTGTCGTCCCAGACGACCCGCCGCTCGAAGAGTTTGGTGGCCGGGTCCAGCACGATCCGGCCACCGTTCCAGGCGAAGGCCCGGTGCGCGCCCCAGGGCAGTGACAGCAGCGCTCCCGGCACGGGGTCGGTGTTGACGATCCGCTGCACGACCGTCCAGTCCGGGGGGTACGCCACCGCGGCCAGCCGGCCGAACCCCCCGAACGCGAGCGTGGGCAGCACCAGCACCGGCGCCACGATCCCGACCAGCGCGGGCGCCCCCTCCCTCAGGACCGCGGCCAGGCCGGCCGCGACCAGCAGCGCGAGCGGCGCGAGATAGACCTGGCCGTCGCGGAGCGGGCCGAATCCCGGCCACAGGGCGATGAGCCACTTGAGCGCCTCGCGGCCGACCGGGAACGCCCCCAGCCCCGCCAGGCAGAGCCCGGCCGTGGCGGCCACGGCCAGCCCGCCCCACCACGCCGGCCGGTCCGGGGCGACGCGGAGCCGTACGTAGCCGAAGACGCCCGCCGCGACCAGGAGCAGGCGTGCGGTGGCGAGCCACCATGACTCCTGGCCGGGCAACCCGGCGTCGGCGCTCCAGATGCCGCCCAGCGAGAGCAGGCTGCCCACGACGCCGAAGGGCCCGTCGGCGCGGGCCGCGAACGCGTCCACACCCGCCGGGTCCGTCACCGCGCCCGAGCCCAGCGCGGGCACCGCCCAGGGCAGGCTGTACACGATCAGGATCCCGGCGACCATCGGCACCTTGCGGCGCGCGACGGCGATCGGCAGCAGGGTGAGCGCCGAGACCAGCATGGCCTGGAACCCGCCGATCGCCGCCGGGAGCAGCGCCAGGAGGAGCCGGGTCCAGCGCATGCCCACGGCCCGCACGGCCCAGGGCAGGCCGGCCACGCCGAGCAGCAGCGCCCACTGGCCGAGCATGAGCCGCTGCGCGAGGTAGATGTTCCAGGCGAAGCAGGCGGCGGCGACCAGCCGCGCCAGCCGGCGCTCCGGCGGCACCAGCGCCGCCGCGCCGGTCGCGGCCAGCACGAAGATCGCGACCAGCACGCCCTTCTGCACGATCTCCACGGGCAGTACCCGTGACAGCAGCGCCACGACCAGATCGCTGGGCATGGCGCGGGGGAACCCGCCGCTGTCCGGCAGCAGCGGCGGATCCGGTACGAAGAGCAGGTCGTAGCGGAGCACCAGCCCCCACCCCAAGGCCGGCCCGAGCGCCAGCACCGCCAGGGCCGCGCCAAGGATGGCGGGCGCCACGCGCCCCAGCCTCAGCCGCACCCGTTCCAGGCTCCCAGGCCCCGGGCGCGGAGGTCTCGGGCGTGCGGCCGACGATCGGTCGGTATCCACCGAAGCACCGCCTCTCCCCTGCCCCCGGACATTCCAGGCACAGGGGAGCGTAGCCGCAGTGACATCACATGCGTTACCTGCCGGGCTCGGGGTCCCTCGGCAGGCCGAGCATCCGCTCGCCGATGATGTTGAGCTGCACCTCCGTGGTGCCGCCGTAGATCGTCATGGCCCGGGTGGCCAGCACCGCCCGGGTCCAGTAGCCGGCGTCGCCGAGCTTCATGTCGGCCGCCGTCGTGGCGGCCGGGCCGAGCAACTCCACCGCCGCCTCCGACACGTGCTGGGCGTGCGAGGTGGACAGCAGCTTGCGTACGGAGGCGTCCGCACCCGGCTCGTTCCCCGCGAGCTGCTTGAGCGTGACCCGCAGCGAGAGCGCGTTGATCGAGTGCCCCTCACAGACGACCTCGGCCACCTTCTGCGCCTCGACCGGCGTCACCTCGCGGCCGAGCCGCCCGATGAGGCCGAGCAGGTCGGGCACGGACGAGCCGGTGCCGCCCGAGCCGGACGACAACGACACACGCTCGTTGGACAGGGTGTTGCGGGCGACCTTCCAGCCCTCGCCCACCTCGCCCACGACCAGCTCGTCGGGGACGAAGACGTCGTCGAGGAAGACCTCGTTGAAGAGGTTCTCGCCGGTCATCTCGGTCAGCGGCCGGACGGTGACGCCGGGGGCCTTCATGTCGACCAGGAAGTACGTGATGCCCTCGTGCTTGGTGCCCTCGCTGGAGTTGCGGGCGATGCAGATGCCCCACTCGGCCACGTGCGCGACCGAGGTCCAGATCTTCTGCCCGTTGAGCTTCCAGCCGCCCTCGACCTTCTCGGCCTTCATCTGCAGCGAGGCCAGGTCGGATCCCGCGCCGGGCTCGGAGAACAGCTGGCACCAGATGATCTCGCCGCTGAGCGTCTTGGGCAGGAACCGCTCCTGCTGCTCCTGGGTGCCGTACACGGCGATGGACGGCACCACCCACGCACCGATGATCAACGCGGGCGGACGTACCTTGGCGGCCTTGAGCTCTTGGGCGATCAGCACCTGCTCCAGCGGCTTGGCGGCGCGGCCCCACGGCTTGGGCAGGTGCGGCATGACGAAGCCGCGCGCGGCGAGCGCCCGCTTCTGCTCCTTGCCCTCCAGCCGGGCGATCTCCGCGATCTCGGCGCGGATGCCTTCGCGCAGCTCTTCGGCGTCCTCCGGCAGGTCGACCTCCATCTCGCGGGAGACGCCCTGCAGCGCCAGCGCGGCCACCGTGGCGGCCCACTCGGCCGACGAGCCGAGCAGGGCACGCAGGGTGAGCGCGCGGCGGTAGTAGAGGTGCACGTCGTGCTCGAAGGTATAGCCGATGCCGCCGAACGTCTGGATGGCGTCCTTGGCGCACTGGACCGCCGCGTCGGGGGCCATCACGCCGGCGATGGCGGCGGCGTAGTCGAGCTCCTTCACCGCGCTGATGGTCTCGCTCTCGCGCGCCTCCGTTGGCATCGGGCTGAACGCCCCCGCGCTCTCCGCCGCGCGCGTGGCGTCCCAGACGGTGGCGCGGGCCTGCTCCAGCGCGACGAGCATGCGGGAGAGCTTGTGCTTGATGCCCTGGAACTGGCCGATCGGGCGGCCGAACTGCACGCGGACCTTGGCGTACGCGGCCGCGGCCGTCACGCACCATGAGGCCAGGCCCGTGGCCTCGGCACCGAGCAGGATCGCGGCGAGGTTGCGTACATCGGAGCCCTGGACGCCGCCCAGGATGCCCTCGACGGGCACGGTCACCTCCGCCAGCTCCACCTTGGCGACCGGCCTGGTGAGGTCGAGGGACTTGATCTCGGTGACGGTGGCGGAGGAGGCGTCGATGAGGACCCATTCCTCGCCGTCGGCGGTGGCGACGGGCAGCACCAGCACGTCGGCCAGCGAGCCGCCGAGCACGGGCTCGGCCGTGCCGGTGACGACGAGCGAGCCGTCCTCGGCCCGGGTGCCGTGCAGGTCGCCGGCCAGCGCGACGGCGCCGGTGCGGGTGCCGTCGGCGAGCGACTCCAGGTGCTCGGGGCGCTTCGACGCGTTGATCACGGCGCTGGCCAGCACGGTCGGCACGTAGGGCCCGGGGGCCACGCGCTCGGCCAGCGCCTCGATGGCCACCGCCGCCTCCAGCAGCCCGTAGCCGGAGCCGCCGTACTCCTCGGGCAGGTGCAGGCCGAGCAGCCCCTGCTCGGCGAGGCCGGCCCAGAACGGGGGACGCCCGTCCGACCCGGCGCGCGCCAGCTCGGAGGGGATGTTCCGCTCGGCCCAGCCGCTCACCGACTCGCGGAGCGCCTCGTGCTCCTCGCTCAACCCGATCGCCATTACTCATCCTCCAGCCAGGTCCGAGTCATGCCCAGAACCATATTCTAGAGGATGCTTCTGACTTCCTGGCTAGAGCGGGCGAACCTGCTGCGCGAGGGTGTTCAGATCGCGCCAGCGTGCCTTGTTCGACTCCGGGATCGAGGCCATGAGCATCGCCGGCTTCGTCTTGCCCACCTCGATGATGGACAGCATGGCCTGCGCGACCTCCTGCTTTCCGCCGTCGGTGTAGGTCACCTTGTAGCCGAGCGTCCAGCCCTTGCCGAGCGAGACCTTCTTGGAGGCGGTCCATTCGACCGTGGCGCCCTTGGGGTACTGGGTGCGGATGGTCCAGCGGACGGCCTGGGTGGCGATCTCCCGGTAGTCGGCGTTCGAGCTGGGCTTCTTCGCGGGCGACTCACCGGGGTACATGGCCGAGGCGATGATCGTGAACGGTATCTCGACCTTGCCGATCCGCTGCGCGATCGAGTACGGCGGGTACGACCTGGCCTTCCACGGCGAGGCCAGCCGCGGATAGCTGATCCCGACCTTGTTGTCCGTGATGGTGCCCGTGACCGCGGACGCCGTGCCCGGCAGGCTCTTGTAGGCCTTGCTCTCGGGCACTGGCGGCAACACGATCGGGCTCTCGGTCACGGTCGGGCTGGGTGCCGCCGCCGTGGGCGTGGCCGACGTCGGTATGGGCGCGACGCGGACGATCTGCTCGCCCGGCTGATTGTTGGTCGGCACGTCGCCGGAGAAGACGAAGAAGATCAGCCCGACCGCCAGCACGGTGGCGAGAATGGCGCCGAACAGATAGACGGCCTTGATCGGGATGTCCCAGAGGCGGCGGGCCGGGGGCTTTGGCGGCAGCGGCGGCGGCATGGGAGGCATCGGCGGCCGCCGCACCGGGGGCTGCATCGGGGGCTGCATCGGGGGGCGCATCGGAGATTGCGTCGGGGCCTGCGCTAAGGGCTGCGCGGGAGGCTGCGCCGAGGGCTTCTTGGAGGGCTTCGCCGGAGGCTTCGTCGCGGGCTTCGCCGGGGGCTGGATCGGCACGGACGGACCCGGCGCCGGAGGGCGCGGGATCCTGACCGTCTCCTCCGCAGGAAGGACGACCTTGCGGAACGGGGTGGTGGGTGAATCGAATGAAGGTTTCTGGTCGCCGACGTCCGCCATGGCCTTGAGATTACGTCACTACAGAGAGGGATAATTCCTCTACTCCCCCTGCAGAATCTAATTCTGTAAGGTCTGCGGACATGAGGGGTTTCTACGAGATCGCGACCGAAGACCCTGAACGCCCGGCCCTCCTCGGCGAGGAGGGTGCTTCCTACGGAGGGCTTCTGGCCCGCGTCAACCAGGCCTCCAACGGCCTGACCTCACGCGGAGTACGTCCAGGCGCCAGCGTGGTGACCGTACTGAAGAACGGGCTCGACGCGCTCACCATGATGCTCGCGACCTACCAGATCGGCGCCTACCACGTCCCGGTCAACTGGCACTTCACGCCCGAGGAACTCGACTACATCGTGACCGACTGCGGGGCCGGGATCGTGGTCTCACCCGAGGCCCTCACGGTCGCCGACCTCGTGGCCGGGCAGCCGTCCGGCGCACCCGCGCACCGGCGGGCCGGGTCGATGATGCTCTACACGTCCGGGACCACCGGGCGGCCCAAGGGCGTGCGACGGCGGCTGCTCGACCTGACGCCCGAGGAGATGTACCCGATCCTGATGCGGAAGAGCTGGCGGCACTTCGGGCTGCCCTTCGGCGGGGTGCATCTGGTGTGCTCGCAGCTCTACCACTCGGCGCCGTACGGGCAGGCCATGATGGCGCTGCAGTTCGGGCACACGATCGTGGCGCCCGAGCGGTTCGACGCGGCCGGGACGCTGCGGCTCGTCGAGCGGTATCGGGTGACGAACGCGTTCATGGTGCCCACGATGTTCCACCGGCTGCTGGCGGTGCCGGAGCGGGAGTCGTACGATCTGTCGTCCCTGACCCACCTCTACCACGGCGCCGCCCCGTGCCCGCCGGCCACCAAGCAGGCGATGATCGACTGGCTGGGGCCCGTGGTGTGGGAGTACTACGGCTCCACGGAGGCGGCCGTGGCGACCATGGTGTCGTCGCAGGAGTGGCTGGCCAGACCGGGCACCGTCGGCCGGGCGCTGGACGGGATGGCGTTCACCATCGTCGGGGAGGACGGCGCGGAAGTGCCCGCCGGGGAGCCGGGGCTGGTCTACATCGGCGGGATCAACCGGTTCGAGTACCACGGCGACCCGGACAAGACGGCCGCGACCATGCGCGGGCGCGACTACACGCCGGGTGACATCGGGTACGTCGACGCGGACGGCTACCTGTTCCTGCTGGATCGCCGGACCGATCTGATCATCTCCGGCGGGGTGAACATCTACCCGGCCGAGGTGGAGGCAGCGCTGCTCGAACACCCGTCGGTCGCGGACGTGGCGGTGATCGGCGTGCCGGACCCCGAGTGGGGGCACAAGGTCGTGGCGCTCGTCCAGCCGGTCGCCGGGGTGACGGGCGGGGCGGATCTGACCGCGGACCTGCTGCGGCACTGCGCGCCCCGGCTGGCCAAGCTGAAACATCCGCGGGCGATCGAGTACCAGGAGTCGCTGCCTCGCACGCCGACCGGGAAGCTGAGCAGAAGGAACGTGCGCGAAGCGTATCTTTCCCGCTGAGCTGGGCAGGGACCTCCCATGAGGGTGCCCATCAAGGAGATCGTCGCCGGACTGTCCGTCGCCGTGCTGCTCACCGGTTGCGGGACGATCCCCACGACCGGCGCCTCGCCCACGGCCACCAGGTCGCCGTCGCCGTCGCCGTCGCCGACGACGCCCGCCGCCGCCCAGGTGCAGTCGCTCGAGTCCGCGTACCAGCAGGTGATCACGGACGTGCTGCCCTCCATCGTGCAGATCAACACCAAGGTCGGCCTCGGCTCCGGCATCGTCTTCGACACTCAGGGCCACATCGTCACCAACGCCCATGTGGTCGGCCAGGCCAAGGAGATGAACGTCACGATCGCCACCGGCGGTCCGCCGCGCCCCGCCCGCCTGGTGAGATCCTTCAGCGCCGGGGACCTGGCGGTGATCAAGGTGGACCAGCCCGACGGGCTACGGCCGGCCAAGTTCGGGGACTCCTCCAAGCTGCGGGTCGGGCAAATCGTGCTCGCCATGGGCAACCCCCTGGGCCTGTCGGGCAGCGTGACGAACGGGATCGTCTCGGCGCTCGGCCGTACCGTCACCGAGCCGGAGAACCCCGGCTCCCCCGGCGCCACGATCGCGGGCGCGATCCAGACCTCGGCCGCGATCAACCCGGGCAACAGCGGCGGCGCGCTCGTGGACCTGTCCGGCCAGGTGATCGGCATCCCGACACTCGCCGCGCGGGACCCGGACCTGGGCGGCGGCGCCGCACCCGGCATCGGCTTCGCCATCCCCAGCAACACCGCCACCGACATCGCCGGCCAGATCGTCAAGGACGGCAAGGTCACCAACACCCACCGGGCCGCGCTCGGCATCGGGGGCAACACGATCGTCGGCTCCGACGGCGAGCCCATCGGGGTGGGAGTGGTCCGGGTGGAGCCGGACGGGGGCGCGGCGAAGGCGGGCATCCGAGCCGGTGACATGATCGTGTCGATCAACGACACGGAAACACCCACCATGGCCGTTCTTGCCGAGACCATCACCGAGTTCAAGCCGGGCGACCAGGCTCGGGTGAGCGTGATCCGGGGGAACGACGCCAAGGAGACGGTCAACGTGACGCTGGGCCAGCTCCAGAGCGAGTGACGGACCCGGCTCGGCGCGCCCCGGGCGAGGCGCGGGCGGTCACTGCTTGGCGGTGAAGACGATCTCCACTCGGCGGTTCTTGGCCCGGTTCTTCTCCACCGGCTTGCCGTCCACGATGTTGGGCAGCTTGGGCCGGCTCTCGCCGTACCCGCCGGCCTGGAGGGTCACGCCAGGGCCGGTCAGCAGCCCGCGCATGACCTGCTGCACCGCCTGCGCCCGCCGCCGCGACAACGCGACGTTGTACGCGTCACTCCCCTGGTCGTCGGTGTGCCCTTCGATCTTGACCACGCCACCCGCGCCCTCGGCGTCGACCTTCTCCGCCACCTGCCGCAGCCGCTGCCGGGCCTTGGCGGTCAGCTGCCACTTGTTCAGCGCGAACAGCACGTCACTGGTCAGCGCGACCGTCACCTGACGGCCTTGCTTGGTCTCGCTCTCGGTGCCGTCCATCGACTCGATCTCGCCGATGATGTCCTCGACGGGCAGGACCAGGTTCTCGACAGGGCCGACGGCGTCGGCCGGCACGCTCGGCGCCGGGGTCGGGGACAGGACGAAGGCGACGGCCACGCTAAGAGATCGGAACATCGGTGAACACGCCGATCATGGGCATCTCAACGTTGACCTTGGTGACGTCCACGGGCGGCGCGGCGAAGACCGCGTACAGCGTCGAGGCCTCTCCCGACTCCAGGAACTGGCCCTGGGTGCCGGAGCAGACACATTCCGCGCCCTCTCCGGTGCCGTTGCGGGCGACCCGGTAGCGCTTGGCGTTGACGGGGTCGATCAGGGAGACGCCGGAGACCGTGAAGTCCAGTGGGGCGGTCCCGAGGCCGTTGTGCAGGTTGACCTTGCCGTCGGTCGCGGTGACCGTCCAGTTGAGGCTGACGGTCCTGCCCTGGCGCTTGAGCGCGGTGATCTCGACACGGGCCTTGCCGTACGTGTCCCCGGCCCCGACCTTGGTCTCGCGACTGGCGATCGCCTGGCCGTCCTGCGCGGGCGCGGTCTGCGGCTCCTGAGACTCCTTGAGGGTGGGTGTCGGCTGCTTGTCCGAGACGGCCTGCGACTGCCTCTCCTCGCCACCGCCGCCCGGCTGGCCCGGAAGCATTCCGCAGCCCGCCAGCGCGACGGCCGCGACGGCCAGCGCGATCGTCCTTCGCATGATGTGATCACCTTCGTCGTTCGGGGATGTGGCCCTCACCCTAGGGAGGCGACCTTCAGGATCCGCATAGTCCGCTATATGCGTAGATCCCGTCGCCTGCGAGCCTCCTGGTCGAGCCGTACGGCCTCAGCCTTGCCTTCGTCGTCGCCGAGGCCGTCAAACTCTCCCATAGCACGCACAAGCGCATCAACAGCACCATCTGTATCGTCATTGTCCAAAGCGGTTCGGGCCAGCACCATGAGAGCCTGCCCGGCGTTCCTGCGATCGCCGTACTGGGTGAACGTCTCCAGCGCCTCTCGTGCGGCTCTCGCGGCGGCGTCGGGCGCTCCCTCGGCCCTCGACACCTCGGCCAGGACGAGCAGCGCCATGGCCTCGGGCAGGCGGTCGCCGAGGCGGCGGTTGAGCCCGATCCGGCGCTCCACGCAGTCGCGGGCCTCGGGGTGGCGGCCGGCGGCGAGATGCAGCCTGGCCAGGTCCAGCAACGCCTCCGCCGCTCCCCGTGGATCTCCCAGCTCCCGGTACGCGGCCAGGCTCTCGCGCAGCCGCGCCTCGTCCTGCCGCAGCGCCCCGAGCGCCCTCAGGGCATCCGCCCGGCCACGCCGATCACCCGCGTCCTCGAACGCCCGAAGCGCCCGCACGAAGGCCTGTTCGGCCTGCGCCACCTGCGGCGACCAGCGCGACGCCGCCCCTCCGGCACCGTCCCGCGCGGCACCACCGATCCGCCCGTTCGGCCCCACCGGACCCGCCGGATGCTCACCTGAGGGACGGTCGGGTGGGGGCGAGAAGCCGGGGCGGGGT